>CAIWNX010000296.1 GCA_903914175.1 uncultured beta proteobacterium
GAAGTGCTTGGCAATCCGCATTCGGTCAATCCCAGCTCCACAAAAATGACGCGCCGGGTGGAGGACGCGCGTGCCGCCGTGCTCGATTACTTCAATGGCGCGGGCGAGTACACGGCCATCTTCACACTCAATGCTTCTGCCGCTCTGAAACTGGTCGGCGAGGCCTATCCATTTGCGCCGGGGGGACGCCTGCTGCTGAGCACCGATAACCACAACTCGGTTAACGGCATCCGCGAATTTGCCGAGAGAGGCGGCGCCAACGTGAGCTACGCGCCTCTGACCCGCCCTGAACTGCGCATGAACATGGCGGCCATGGAGGCCCTGCTGGCCCAGGCTGATGGCACGCACCCCAACTTGCTGGCTTTTCCGGCGCAATCGAATTTTTCCGGCGTCAAACATCCACTGGCACTGGTTGCATCGGCGCGTGCCGCCGGCTGGCATGTGTTGCTGGATGCCGCGGCGTTTGTTCCCGGCAACCGCCTGGACCTGCGCGCCGTGTCGCCTGACTTCGTTGTCATGTCGTTCTACAAGATGTTTGGCTATCCCACCGGGGTCGGCTGCCTGCTGGTGCGCAACGACACGCTTGGAAGTTTGCGCCGTCCCTGGTTTGGCGGCGGCACGGTCAATTTTGCGACGGTACAGGGGCGCATGCATGTGCTCTCCAGCGGCGAAGCTGGCTTTGAAGACGGCACGCTGAACTACTTGAGTATTCCGGCGGTTGAAATTGGCCTGAAGCACCTGCAAAAGGTAGGCATGGAAACGATTCAAACCCGGATCCACTGCCTGACTGACTGGCTGATCACACAGTTGCTGGCCTTGCAACACAGCAATGGCCAACCAATGGTGCGTCTGTATGGACCCGCCAACATGATCGAACGCGGTGGCACTGTCACCCTGAATTTGTATGACCCGCAGGGTCACCTGATCGACTACCGCCGCGTTGAAGAACTGGCGGCACAGCAGAACATCTCACTGCGCACCGGTTGTTTTTGCAACCCGGGAGCCGGCGAGACCGCAGAAGATCTGAATGAAGACGATATGCGTGCCGGTCTCGCCGAAGCAGGCGCCGAGATCAATCTGCAGCGCTTCCTGCAGGTCATGCAGGACCGTGCAGGCAAGAGCGCCGGTGCGATCCGTGTCTCCATGGGATTGATCAGCAACTTCGCTGATGTGGCGCGCTTCGTTAACTTTGCTGCTGGGTTGCGGGATCAGACTGCACTGACGATCGGCACCGTGTCGTTTGACATTGCATCCTGTCGCGTTATTCGCGATGGAGGCTAAATTTTTCGAGCCCAGTTGGAGATTTGACTTTATGAACACCCCACTCGCATCGACTGCACCGCACGGCCGCCTGGAACATATGCCGGTCTCCCTTTTTTCCATTGTGATGGGACTGGCAGGCACCACGGTCGCCGTCGAAAAAGCAGAACACCTTTGGGGCTGGTCGATTGCGCCGAGCGCCTACCTGCTGGCGTTTACCGCCACGGTGTACGTGTTGATCGTTTTTGCGTACCTGGCCAAGTTTGTGCTGCATCGCCAGCACGTCATTGCCGAATTCAACAACCCGATCCGCATGAGCTTTTTCCCGTCAATGTCGATCGGCATGCTGTTGCTCAGCATTGCGGCCATGAGTCGCTATCCGGAGATTTCGCTTTACCTGTGGGCCATTGGCAGCGCAGTTCAACTGCTATTCACGCTTGTGATTTTGTCGAACTGGATGCACCACGAAAAGTTTCAGGTGCAACACAGCAACCCGGCCTGGTTTATCCCGATTGTGGGCAACATTCTGGTGCCTGTTGCCGGTGTGCCAATGGGTTTCCCTGAATTGTCATGGTTTTACTTCAGCGTCGGCATCATGATGTGGACGCCGCTTCTGGCCGTGTTGCTGAACCGGTTTTTCTTTCACCCGATGCTGCCAGGCAAACTCGTACCCACCTTGTTCATTCTGCTCGCACCCCCGGCCGTCGGTTTCATCGCGTGGGTCAAATTGCACAACGGTGTTCTCGACGATGTGGCGCGAATTTTTTATTACTTTGCCCTGTTCACCACCCTGCTGCTGTTTTCGCAGATGAAGCACTTTGTCAAGCTGACATTTGCCCTGCCCTGGTGGGCGTATTCGTTTCCCATGGCGGCCATGACCATTGCCAGCACCCTCATGCTGGAAAAAGTGGGTGGCATTTTCTTTGCCGTGTTGGTACCTGTGCTGATGACGCTGCTGGTCTTGCTGGTCAGCATGCTGGTTGTCAGAACCTTGCTGGCGATGAAGCGGGGTCAGATTTGTGTGCCGGAGTAGCGGACGCCGATTTATATATCAGTATACGCTTATACATTGATATGGATCAGCGCACCCCTTCGCAACCGGCACTAGGATGAATCCGAAGTGTGGGTAATGTGATTACCCCACTTGGATGCGGCGGCTTGTTTCGCGAAGGAGATTGCGATGCTTAATCGACATTCAACGGCTGCTGCGAAGGCGGCCAGTTTTTTTGTTGGGGCCGATACGCAGTCTCCGGTGCGCCGCGTCATTGCCCCGGGCAAAAAATTTGCTGGCGGTGTCGAAACCCGCCAAGTGAACAAAAACAGAGCCACCTGCAGCAACTGCAATTGGCAGAATATTTGCCTGCCCATTGGACTAGGTTCGCAAGAACTGAAAAGCATCGATGAAATGATCACGGTCCGACACAAGTTAAAGCGCCATGAAGCACTCTTTCACACGGGGGACAATTTCACCGGGCTGTACGCCATACGCAGTGGCTTTTTCAAGACCAGCACGGCACTGGAATTTGGTCGGGAACAGATTACCGGCTTTCAAATGCCGGGTGAAATTCTCGGCCTGGACGGCATCCTGAACGACCACCACAGCTGCAACGCCATCGCCCTCCAGGATGCCGAGGTTTGCGCTTTACCGCTTGATCGGATTGCAGAACTGTCGTCTTTGGCAATACGGCTGCAACACCATGTCCACAAAATCATGAGCCGCGAGATCGTGCAGGAACAAGATGTGATGCTGATGCTGGGCAGTATGCGCTCCGACGAACGGCTTGCTGCCTTTCTTCTAAACCTTGTCGCGCGACTCCATGACCGCGGCTTCTCCCGCACCGACGTGATACTCCAGATGACGCGCGAAGACATTGGCAGCTATCTTGGGATGACGCTCGAAACCGTGAGCCGGATTTTTGCAAGGCTGATAGAACAGGGGCTGGTCGAAGTAGACCAGCGTCACATCCACATTCTCGATCCGGTTGCGCTGACCCAGAGCATCAGTCAATTCAAAGGTGTGCGGGCTAACTAAGCCATCGCAGTGCCACTCATGGCATTTCTCAAGCGTCACGCCGCTGTGGCAAATGTTCCAGCGCGCCGCGAATGATTTCAGCTCCTTTTGGTATTGCTCTTATTGCGCTCTGCCAATTTATCGATCAAACCATCAACACCCTTGGCGCTTATTTCCTGCGCGAATTGACTGCGGTAGGTTTCCACCAGCCACACACCCATGACATTGAGGTTGTAGATCTTCCAGCCGGCCCCTTCGCCTGCTGTGCGTTCCAGCCGGTAATCGAGTTGAATCGGCTCGCCCCGGCTCTTCACTTCGGTGCGAACCACCACTTCCTTGTCATCGGCTGCGGCGCGCAACGGTTTGACCGTGAAGCTTAGGTCCTTGGCCTGCGCCACGGCACCAGCGTAAGTGCGCACCAGCAGAATCTTGAATTCTTCCTGCAGCCGCTTTTGCTGTTCGGGCGTGACTTGCCGCCAGGTCGGCCCCACCGCTGCGGCGGTCATGCGCTTGAAGTTCATATTGGGCATGAGCTTTGAATCGACCAGGGCCATGATCCGGGACACATCACCACTTCGAAGCGACGGATCCGCCTTGATGCTGTCGAGAACCTCGACTGAAAGGCGCTTGATCAGGGCGTCAGCGGCCTCATCTTGCGCGTTGGCGGGCAAGGCCAGCAAAGCGGTCAGCGGCACCACGATAGCGACAAAAAGACGAATGAGTAGTTGGCGAGTCATAGCTTAACTTTCTTGGGCAAGGTTCAAATCTTTCCTGAATTTCAATCAAAAAAGCAATTCACAGACAAGGTCTTGTTTGAAGACCGACAATCGACGCGACTGACATATATTAGTCTAAGCTTATATAATGCGGTGTGTCAAGAAATTAGAAGCAAATGTCCTTGCTGAGAACCATGAACTTCTGGGATCAACAATATTCAGTGCCGGACTTCAAGTACGGCACGCAGGCCAACTGGTTTCTGCGCAATCAGGCGGCGCACCTTCACCCGGGCAGCGCCGTCTTGCTGCCGGGCGACGGAGAAGGCCGCAACAGCGTGTGGTTGGCGCGGCGTGGGCACCACGTTACGGCAGTAGACAATTCCAGAGTGGGCTTGGAAAAGGCATCGCGGCTGGCCTCGGAAAACGGCGTTGCCCTTGCACTCATTCAGGCCGATCTTGCGCAATGGGTTCCAACGCCTGCCAGTTTTGACGCCGTCGTTTTAACCTATGTGCATCTGCCCGCAAGCTGGCGGCGCATGGCGCATCAGCGCCTCGTTTCTGCCTTGCGCCCGGGTGGTTGGCTGATTCTTGAAGCATTTCATCCGCAGCAGTTGCGCCATAGCAGCGGCGGGCCCAAAGACGAGTCCATGCTCTATAGCGCCGATATGATCCGAGCAGATTTTTCAGCTGACCCGGGCGTGATCCTGGATGAGGTCCTGGCCTGGGAGGGCGAGGCGCATCTGGACGAAGGCAGCGGGCATCAAGGTGCCGCCTACCTGACGCGCTATGTTGCGCATCGTGTCAAGACAAGAAAGACCTAGAAATGGTGTGCAGAACGTATGTGTGAGCTTCTGGGTATATCGAGCCAGCGCGCAACGCGTCTGACCATTTCATTGGAAGCGCTGGCCGCCCATAGCGCACCCGGCAACAGCAACCGTGATGGCTGGGGTGCTGCGTTTTACCAGGGGCGCGATGTTGCCCTGTTTCGGGAGCCGGACGCCGCCAGTGGCAGCGCTCTGGTGCATCTGCTCGAAACGCAGGGGCCCAGTACCACGCTGGCGATCTCGCACATCCGGCATGCCACGCTGGGTGCGGTAAAACTGGCCAACACGCAGCCCTTTGTGCGCGAGTTGGCAGGCCGCACGCATTTGTTCGCGCACAACGGGCACCTGCCAGGGATCGCCGCTTCTGCCGACTTCGCGCTGGCACAATTTCAACCGGTGGGCGAGACCGACTCGGAGCACGCCTTTTGCGCCCTGATGGCGCGCATGCAGGGCCTGTGGCACAGCGCGTCCGCAGCACCGTCGATCGATGCGCGAATGGCTGTCGTCAGCGCCTTCGCCAAGGACCTGCGTGAACTCGGCCCGGCCAATTTTTTGTATGCCGATGGCGAAGTTTTATTTGCCCATGGCCATCGGCGCATTCAGGCCAGCAGCGGGAAAATCGAGCCGCCCGGTTTGTTCATGCTGTCGCGTCAATGCTGCCACGAGCGCGAGGGCTTTGAAGCAGTGGGCTTATCGGTTGCGCAGGGCTATCAGGAAGTTGTCCTGATCGCCAGTGTGCCGCTTTCGACAGAGCCCTGGCGCCCCCTGCAAGAAGGCGAAGTCGTGGCGGTATCCTTTGGCCGGGTTGTGAGCAGCCTCTGTCCGAGCAGAGAGAAACCTAAGCAAGGCACCCTATGAATTTTCCAGATATTTTTCAGAACTACTGGCCACTCATGGCCTTGGGACTTTGGTTTGCGTACAAGGGGTGGAATTCAAAAAGAGTCATCGCCATGCTGCCCGAACTCAAAAGGAGTGGCGCAACGTTTGTTGATGTCAGATCGGCAGCGGAGTTTGCCGGCGCCAACGCGCCCGGAACCATCAACATCCCTCTGCAGGAATTGGGACGCAGGCTCGGTGAGATCCCGAAGTCATCGCCCGTTGTTCTTTGCTGTGCCAGCGGGACAAGAAGTGGAATGGCAAAACTGATGCTAAGAAAGAACGGCTACCTCAATGTTCACAACATCGGTACCTGGAGCAAGTTGCTTGGGTAAGCACGGTCACGGGTCATCCAGGCGGACCAGCGGGTGAGCCCCATCGCCACCAGCGTCGGGCCTTTTGCCATGGCAAGCCAATGGGTGGTGGTGATGGTGTGCACCGCTATTGCGGCACTGGTTGGCCACTTGATCGGGCGGCGCCAGCAGGTCGGTATCACCAGCACCTTGACCGATATGCTCCTTGCCGCCGCGCTGGTCGGGCGCATCGTCTTTGTTGCCGTATGGTTTGACCACTACCGCGATGCGCCCTGGGCCCTTCTCGACATCCGCGACGGTGGTTTTACGCCCTGGGCTGGCGTATCGACAGCTATTGCCGTCGCGCTCTGGCAGGGTTGGCGCCACGCCACGCTGCGTGGGCCTCTGCTGGTGGGCTTGCTCGCCGGCAGCCTGGCCTGGGGTCTGTCGCCCGCACTGCTGCGCCTGAACAGCGGGCCGGCACTGTCGGACCTTGAGGGCGTGGCATTCGTGAACTTGCAAGGCACGCCGCAAAGCCTGGCCGCTCTGGCGCAGGGCAGGCCGCTGGTTATCAACCTGTGGGCTACCTGGTGTCCGCCCTGCCGTCGTGAAATGCCGGTGCTGGCCCAGGCCCAGCAACAAACCCCGGGGGTGGTCTTCGTCTTCGTGGACCAGGGCGAAGTCGCATTCACCGTACAAAAATTCCTCAACGCCAGCCCCTCGGTTTTTGCCAATGTGCTGCTGGACCCCGGCAAGAAGTTGGGCGAACAACTGGGCTCAACGGCCCTGCCCACAACTTTGTTTTATGACACAAACGGCCGACTGGTCGATACGCATCTTGGTGCGCTGTCATCGGCAACGCTTGCCGACAAGTTGAATAAGTTGGGGTTGCCTGGCTGATCCCTGGTTTTCTGGTTCCCGGTCGCTGCGGTCCGGTCGAATGACTTTCAGAATCGTGTGACGTTCATTCGTCTGAGGGCTTGAGCTTCCTGAGCTTGCGGTAGAGCGAGCGTTCGCTGATGCCAAGCTTGCGCGCCAGTTCGCTGCGACTGCCCTGATGGCCCGCCGTCACCTGCAGCAGCGCAGCGTGCGCCGCGTCCCTGAGCGCACCTGGCTGCGGCTCCACCCGTGCCTCGGCAGCCAACGCGCCCTGCACTGCAGCACTGCGCTGCGTCAGGCGCAGTCCTGAACCCAGCGCCTGCTGCACATGCGTAAGCGCAATCATGTCGCCGTCGCAGAGCAGCGCCGCGCGTTCCAGCAAATTGCGCAGTTCGCGCACATTGCCCGGAAATTCCTGTGCCTGCAGCAGCGCCATTGCGTCGGCGCTGATGTGCAAGCTGCGCTGCGGCGCTACCCGCTGCAGCAGTGCGGCCGACAGCAGCGCAATATCATCCGGGCGCTCGCGCAAGGCCGGCAAACGAATCGGAAACGTGCTCAAGCGGTAGTACAGGTCTTCACGAAAGCTGCCTTGCGCCACCATTTGCGCCAGGTCCCGGTGCGTGGCCGAAACAACACGGATGTCAGCATGGCGCAGCTCGGTACTGCCAACGCGACGGTAGGTACCGGTCTCGAGCAGGCGCAACAGCTTCACCTGCATCGTCAGGGGAATGTCTCCGACCTCGTCGAGCAACAGCGTGCCGCCGCTGGCGCTCTCGATCAATCCGGCGGTGGTGGCGTTGGCGCCGGTGAAGGCGCCGCGTTCATGGCCGAACAACTCAGATTCAAACAGGTTTTCCGGCAGGCTTGAGCAGTCCACTGCCACCAGCGGTCGGTGCGCGCGCGAACTGGCTTCATGCACGGCGCGCGCCACCAGTTCCTTGCCAGTGCCCGATTCACCCAGCAAAAGCACCGTGGCTTGCGAGGGTGCAACGCGCGCGACCAGCCCCAGCATGCGCTGGAATTCCGGTGCGCGCCCAATCAGCCCCTGAGCCGCAGACTGGCTCTGCGCCACACGCAGGGCTTCCATCTTCTCGACAAAAAATACCTGCTTGCCCTGGGCATCGGACAGCGGCACCAACTCGATGTTGACGTATTCCTCGCCCTTGGGCGTGTGGTGCAGGTGCAGTAGCCGTTCACGCTGGCCCGACTGGCGCGATTGCGCCAGCGGACAGGACTCGCCGGCCTGATCGCAGGGCACGCTGAAATGATGTGAAACCTCGTAGCAGGTGCGCCCC
>CAIWNX010000297.1 GCA_903914175.1 uncultured beta proteobacterium
CTCTCGTGTTTACCCCGTGGGAGGGAGGCATCCATAGCATCTTGATCCGCAATCCATGGATGCCGGATCGAGTCCGGCATGACAGCCCAAACCTTTCTGCGCGTCATGATTCATGGAAAGCGCGCAAATAACGTGGCCAGCGTTCGCATCGAGGGTGTCAGCAAGGCCTATGCCGGGCGCACGATTCTGTCGTCGCTGTCGCTTGAGATTCAAGATGGTGAATGCTTCACCCTGCTCGGTCCCTCGGGCTGCGGCAAGACCGTTTTGATGCGCCTGATTGCCGGCTTCGAGACGCCCGACAGCGGCAGCATTTCGATTGGTGAGCAGGTCGTTGCCAGTGCCGCCAGCGCGCAGGCGTTGCCACCGGAACAGCGCGCCCTGGGCATGGTGTTTCAGGACTACGCAGTCTGGCCGCACATGAGCGTGTTTGACAACGTTGCCTATCCGCTCAAGCTGGCGCAGGTCGAGGCCGGTGCTTTGCGCGAGCGCACGCTGCGCGCCGTCGGTCTGGTCGGGCTCGACGGGCTGCAAGCGCGCCTGCCGTCGCAGTTGTCGGGTGGCCAGCAGCAGCGTGTGGCGCTGGCGCGCGCGCTGGTGTCGGAGCCGCGATTGCTGCTGCTCGATGAACCACTGAACAACCTGGACGCCAATCTGCGCGAAGAAATGCGCTTCGAGATCAAGGCCTTGCAGCGCAAACTGGGCATCACGATTTTGTATGTGACGCATGACCAGGAGATTGCATTGGCGATTTCGGACCGGCTTGCGGTGATGGATGAGACCGGCGCGCTGCGCCAGATCGGCGCGCCGCAGGAGGTTTACGAAAAGCCGGCTGACGATTTTGTTTTCCGCTTTCTGGGCATCGCCAATTTTCTGCCGGTGCGCCGTGACGGGGCTGCGCTCTACATCGGCGGCTCGGCCGCGCCCTGGGTCGGTCCCGAGCCGGACCAGCACGGCGCGCGCATCACCGCCGGCTTTCGGCCGAGCGATGTGCTGCTCGCGCGCGAGGGCGAAGGGCTGCCGGGGCGCATCGTGCGCGCCAGTTTTCTCGGCGCCCAGGTCGATTACCTGATCGACATCGCCGGCACGCTGGTGCGCGCCGCTCTGCCGAGTCACGAGTGTCTGGCGCGCGATCTGCTGTTTGTCGAAGGCGAGTCGTGTCGCGTCGGCCTGAACACGGTGCAGTGGTTTGATGGTGACATCGTGAGTGGAGCGCGGGCATGAACATGGCCCGGAGCGGCAAGCCGCGCATCGGCACACCGGAGGTCCTGTTCGGTCTCTCGGTTGGCGTGCTGGTCATCGTCGTGGCCGTGCCGATGCTGCTGATTTTTTTCAACGCGTTCTGGGTCGATGGCCACTTCAATGTCGCCGATGTGCTCAAAGTCTTGCGCCGCCAGGAGACCTACAAGGCGCTCATGAATTCGCTGGTGCTGTCGGCTGGTGTCACGGTCACCGGTACCATCGTCGGCACCTTCTTCGCCTGGCTGGTGACGCGCACTGACCTGCCGTTCAAGAAGACCATGAAGCTGTTGTTTTTGGTGCCTTTCATGCTGCCGGCTTTCATCGGTGCACTGGCCTGGAAGATGCTGCTGTCGCCGCGCGCCGGCTATATCAACCGTTTCTTTATCGACGTGCTGGGGTTTGACGGACCGATCTTCGACATCTACACCTACGCCGGCATCATCCTGGTCGAGACCATGTACCTGTTCCCCTTTGTCTTCATCCAGGTCAGTGGCGCGCTCGAGCGCATGGACCCGACGCTGGAAGAGTCGGCGCGGATCTCGGGCGCCGATCTGCTGACAATCACGCGCCGTATCACGATTCCGCTGGTGTTGCCGTCCATCCTGTCGGGGTCGCTCCTGATCATGCTGTATTCGATGGCGCACTTCGGTACCGTGGCGGTGCTGGGCATTGAGACCGGCATCTACAACATCCCGACGCTGATCTACGAAAAAATCCACCAGAGCGCGGGCAGTTTTGACTCGATCCGCGCCGCCACCGTGTTGGCGACCGTGCTGGTGATCGCCGCAGCACTGATTTTGTGGCTGCAAAACCGCATCCTGCGCAAGGGCCGCTACCAGATCATCGCGGGCAAGAGTTTTCGCCCGACCGAACTCAAACTGCGCGTCTGGCGCATTCCCCTTTTCCTGTTCTGCATCGCCTACATCGCCTTCACCATCGTGTTGCCGACGGCCACCATCTTCATGGTCGGCGGCCTCAAGACTTATGGCCTGCCGTTCACCGCCGCCAACCTGACTTTTGCCAATTACCACCATATCCTGTTCGAGTGGGACCTGACGCGCGACGCGATCTGGAACAGCATCAGCCTGGGGCTGTCGGCGGCGCTGATCACCATGTTTGCCGGCGTCATCATCTCCTACGTCATCGTCAAGATGAAGGTGCGCGGGCGCGGTCTGCTGGAGTTCCTGGGCATGCTGCCGTTCTCGGTGCCGGGCTCGGTCATTGCCCTGGGCGTTATCCTGGCCTGGAGCGGCAAGTTCGGCATCAATCTGTACAACACGGTGTGGATCATTCTGCTGGCCTACATCGCGCGTTACATGGCGTTTTCGCTCAAAGCCAATTCGGCCGCGCTGGAGCAGGTGCACGACTCGCTGGTGGAGGCGGCGCGCGCATCGGGCGCCACCATGGGCCAGGCCTTGCGCGACATCGTTGTGCCGCTGGTGCGCCCCGGCATGGTGGCAGCCTTCTTCCTGATCTTCTTGCCGGCGCTGCGCGAGCTCACCGTCTCGGTTCTGCTCTATGGCCCGACAACACGCACCATCGGTGTGGCGATCTACACCTTGAATGAAGATGGCGAGACCGTTTATTCAGCGGCGCTGGCCGGCATTGCACTGATCATCATCGTGCTCGGTGAGGCGCTGATCAAGCGCCTGGTTTCCGGCAAGACCCAGGCCCAAGGATGACGTGATGGCCTATCTTGAACTCAAACAGGTCAGTAAACGCTTTGGCGCGGTCACGGCGGTGGACCGGCTCGATTTGCAGATCGCCCAGGGTGAGTGCGTGGCCATGCTCGGCCCTTCCGGTTGCGGCAAGACCACGACCCTGCGCATGGTGGCCGGGTTTGATGATCTGGATGAAGGCGAGATCCGCATCGGCGAGCGGCTGCTCTCATCCAGACGAGAGAAGTATTACCTGCCGCCTGAGCAGCGCAATTTCGGCATGGTGTTTCAGGCCTTTGCGGTCTGGCCGCACCTCTCGGTGTTCGAGAATGTGGCCTTTCCGCTGCGCGTGCGCAAGCTGCCCAAGGGCGAGATCATGGCGCGCACCGAAGAGGCGCTCAAGCACACCAATCTGTTGTCGGCTGCCCAATCAAGTCCGGACGATCTTTCGGGTGGAGGCAAGCAGCGTGTGGCACTGGCGCGCGCGCTGGCGATCCGGCCTGACGTGATGCTGCTCGATGAGCCGCTGTCGAGTCTGGACCCGCACCTGCGCGAGGAAATGCGTTTCGAGATCAAGGACCTGCAGCGCCGCTTCGGTTTTGCCATCCTGTATGTGACGCACGACCAGTCCGAAGCCATGGCGCTGTCGGATCGGATTCTGATCATGCGCGCCGGTGTGGTGCAGCAGATCGGCACACCGCTGCAGGTATACGGCGCGCCAAGCAACCGCTTTGTGTTCGAGTTCATCGGCTTGTCCTGTTTTCTGCAGGCGGGACTCTCGCCTGCGGGCATGCAGATCGATGGCGCCGCTTATGCCTGGCCGGCCGGCGTGGCAGCACCGGCCGAACTGGTAAGTGCAGGTGCTGGCTTGCTGGCCGCGCGCCCGACCGAGATTGATTTTGTAGGGGAGGGCGGCGTGCGCGGGGAAGTTGTGCGCAAGGCCTATCTGGGTGAGACCATTGACTACCTGGTGCGCGTTGGCAGCAGTGAGATTCGCGTGCAGAAAACACGGCGTGCGAGCGGACCTGCAGTGGGTGAGGTCTGCGGATTGAACTTTCTGCGGCCGCACTGGTATCCGATGCGAGGGTAAACCCATGGCGCCGCGCCAAAAAGTACATGCACCCCTTCGCTACAATCGCCAGCACCCGTCTGCCGGTGTGTGCTTCGATCGCCACACTGGCAGGTTTATTGCTAGATCAAAGTTAGAAGACACACGGCGGCGCCGCTTTTCAGCACACAGCTGATTCCCGGGCGGTGGCCAAAATCGGAGAAGTTTATGGATACCTTCATACAGCAGATCATCAACGGTCTGGTGTTGGGCAGCATGTATGCCCTGGTAGCGCTGGGCTACACCATGGTTTACGGCATCATCGGACTGATTAATTTTGCGCACGGCGAAGTGCTGATGGTCGGTGCCCTGACCAGTTGGACCATCATCGGGCTGATGAAAGACGCCATGCCGAGCGCACCGGGTTGGCTCATTTTGCTGGTGTCACTGATCATTGCCTGCACGGTTGCCGGCATCCTCAATCTGATCATCGAAAAAGTGGCGTATCGGCCATTGCGCAACAGCCCCAAGCTGGCACCGCTGATCACCGCCATCGGCATGTCGCTGCTCTTGCAGACGCTGGCCATGATTATCTGGAAGCCCAACTACAAGCCTTATCCGACGCTGCTGCCCAGCGTTCCTTTTGACATCGGTGGCGCCGTCATTACGCCAACCCAGGTGCTGATTCTGGGCATGACGGCGGTGTCGCTGGCGCTTCTGATGTGGCTCGTGAATTACACCAAGCTGGGTCGCGCCATGCGCGCCACGGCCGAGAACCCGCGCGTGGCGGCGCTGATGGGTGTCAAGCCCGACATGGTGATTTCCGCCACCTTCCTGATTGGTGC
Organism: uncultured beta proteobacterium; assembly: GCA_903914175.1. Classification (GTDB taxonomy): domain Bacteria; phylum Pseudomonadota; class Gammaproteobacteria; order Burkholderiales; family Burkholderiaceae_C; genus Rhodoferax. Next base: position 4,791 of record CAIWNX010000297.1, read on the forward strand.
GGTGCTGGCGGCCATTGCCGGCGTGATGTGGGCGGCCAACTACGGCACGGTGCAGCACAGTATGGGCTTTTTGCCGGGTCTGAAGGCCTTTACGGCGGCAGTGTTTGGTGGCATCGGCAATCTGGCCGGCGCGGTGGTTGGCGGCATTCTGCTCGGTTTGATCGAATCGCTGGGCGCGGGCTATATCGGACCGCTGACCGGCGGTGTGCTGGGCAGCCATTACTCGGACATTTTTGCCTTCATTGTCTTGATCGTTGTGCTGACGCTGCGACCCTCCGGGTTGCTGGGTGAGCGTGTGGCGGATCGTGCCTGACCGAACGGATTGAGGAACACGTTATGAAACAACAAAAGAAAATCATTGTTTTCCTGTTGACCGGGCTTGCCTTGCTGGTTTTGCCGCTGCTGCTGCAAAGCTTTGGCAACGCCTGGGTACGCATTGCCGACATGGCGCTGCTCTACGTGCTGCTGGCGCTCGGGCTGAACATTGTGGTCGGTTACGCGGGTCTGCTGGATTTGGGTTACGTCGCCTTCTTTGCCATCGGTGCCTATATGTACGGCTTGCTGGCATCGCCCCATCTGACCGAGACCTTCGAACTGTTCGCATCGATGTTCCCCAATGGGATGCACACGCCGCTGTGGATCGTGGTGCCAGCGGCGGCCGGTCTGGCCGGCCTGTTTGGCGTGCTGCTGGGCGCACCGACGCTACGACTGCGCGGCGACTACCTGGCGATCGTGACGCTGGGTTTTGGTGAAATCATCCGTGTTTTCTTGAACAACCTGGACCACCCCGTCAACATCACCAATGGGCCCAAGGGCGTTGGGCAGATTGATGCCCTGAGTTTCTTCGGGTTGAACCTGGGCAAGACGGTTACCGTGGCGGGTTTCGACTTGGCATCGGTCTCGCTCTACTACTACCTGTTTCTGGTGCTGGTGCTATTCAGTGTGGGGATCTCGCATCGCCTGGAACTGTCGCGCGTCGGGCGTGCCTGGATGGCGATTCGCGAAGATGAAATCGCGGCCAAGGCGATGGGTATCAACACCCGCAACCTCAAACTGCTGGCCTTCGGCATGGGCGCCACTTTTGGTGGTGTTTCGGGTGCCATGTTTGCTTCTTTCCAGGGTTTCATTTCGCCCGAGTCCTTCAGCCTGATGGAGTCGATCATGATCGTCGCCATGGTGGTGCTCGGCGGCATCGGCCATTTGCCCGGCGTCATTCTGGGTGCGGTGCTGCTGTCTGCCCTGCCGGAGGTGTTGCGCTATGTGGCAGGCCCGCTGCAGGCCATGACCGATGGCCGGCTCGATGCCTCGATCCTGCGCCAGTTGCTGATTGCGCTGGCCATGATCACCATCATGCTGTCGCGTCCGCGCGGCCTGTGGCCGTCGCCCGATCACGGCAAGTCGCTGCAGAATGTGAAATGAATTTGCTTGTGGGACAGACCGCAGTTACGCAAAGCGAACCAGCTCTGTCCCCAACTGGACTGAAATTTTGTGGGACAGACCGCAGTTACGCAAAGCGAACCAGCTCTGTCCCCAACTGATTAAGGAATCTATATGACAGATATTGTTCTTAAAGTCGCCGGCGTCTCCAAGCGTTTCGGCGGTCTGCAGGCGCTGAGCGATGTGGGCATCACCATCCAGCGCGGCCAGGTCTATGGCCTGATCGGTCCCAATGGCGCTGGCAAGACCACGTTTTTCAATGTGCTCACTGGCCTGTACACGCCCGACAGCGGCAGTTTTGAGCTTGCCGGCAATCCCTACCAGCCGACAGCTGTGCACGAAGTGGCCAAGGCTGGCATCGCGCGCACCTTTCAGAACATCCGCCTCTTTGCCGAGATGACGGCGTTGGAAAACGTCATGGTGGGACGGCACATCCGCACCCACTCGGGCTTGATTGGCGCCATTTTTCGCACGCCCGGTTTCAAGGCCGAGGAACTCGCCATCGCCAAGCGCGCGCAGGAGTTGCTTGAGTATGTGGGCATTGGCCGCTTTGCCGACTACAAGGCGCGCACCCTGAGCTATGGCGATCAGCGCCGGCTCGAAATTGCCCGCGCACTGGCGACCGACCCGCAACTGATTGCCCTGGATGAACCCGCCGCCGGCATGAACGCCACGGAAAAAGTCATGCTGCGCGAATTGATCGACAAGATCCGCAATGACAACCGCACGATTCTGCTGATCGAGCACGACGTCAAACTGGTCATGGGTCTGTGCGACCGTGTCACGGTGCTCGATTACGGCAAACAGATTGCCGAAGGCACGCCAGCCGACGTGCAGAAAAATGACAAGGTGATCGAAGCCTATCTGGGCACCAGCGGGCATTGAGCCGCAGCGCGGTCTGACAAGGAAA
>CAIWNX010000298.1 GCA_903914175.1 uncultured beta proteobacterium
CCAGACAGACTACGAAATCAAGGCCGGATATAAGTAAGCAGCCGATTCTTTTACAGAACAACACAAATTCTTCTTGCTATCCGGGAGGCATCCATATAAGTCCGCAATGACAATTCGAGGGGTGCAATGACAATTCAAGGGGTGCAATGACAATTCAAGGGGTGCAATGACAATACGATGGGCAGAGTTGCAATCATGAGCAAACACGTCAGCGAAACACCGGCCACGCAGTTGCTGCGCGCGCGCAAGGTGGTATTCACCGAGCATGCCTACGAGTACCTGGAACACGGCGGTGCGCTGCACAGTGCCGAGGTGCTCGGCGTTGACCCGTTCAGTGTGGTCAAGACGCTCATCATGCAAGACCAGTCCGCGCGGCCACTGGTGGTGCTGATGCACGGCAACCGCAAGGTTTCAACCAAGAACCTGGCGCGCCAGATTGGCGCCAAATCGGTCGAGCCCTGCGCGCCCGACGTAGCGAATCGCCACAGCGGCTACCTCGTCGGCGGCACCTCGCCCTTTGGCACGCGCAAAACCATGCCGGTCTACATCGAGGCCTCGATTCTGGAATTGCCCAGTATCCTCATCAACGGTGGCCGCCGCGGTTATCTGGTAGGTATCGCGCCGCAGGTGTGCGTCGATTTGCTGGCCGCGAAACCAGTGCAATGCGCGCTGGCGGATTGAACCTTTCCTGCGCTGAGCCTGCCGGCTGGCAAAATAGGCGCATGAGGCTCCGCACCGGGAGCGCAGCACGTGAAGGAGAAGTTTCTTGGAATCCATGACACCGTTTTTCCCCTGGTTGGCAATCATCGTTGGCTACCTGATCGGTTCGCTGTCGTTTGCCGTCATCGTCAGCCGAGCCATGGGCCTGAACGACCCGCGCACCTTCGGCAGCAAAAACCCGGGCGCCACCAATGTGCTGCGCTCGGGCAACAAAGGAGCGGCCGTCATCACGCTGCTGCTCGACGCGGCCAAAGGCTGGCTGCCGGTGGTGCTGGTGAAGTGGTATGGCGCGCGCTACGGCCTGGGCGAGGGAACGATGGCGCTGGTCGGCCTGGCTGCTTTTGTGGGCCACCTGTACCCGGTATTTTTCAAGTTTGTCGGCGGCAAGGGTGTCGCCACGGCCTGTGGTGTGCTGCTGGGGGTCAACCCGGTACTGGGGCTGGCGGCCGGCGCCACCTGGCTGATCATGGCCTATTTCTTCCGCTACTCTTCACTGGCATCCCTGACAGCGGCCGTGTTCGCACCGGTCTATTACATTTTTGGTGATGGCGTGGCCTGGTACCTGAACAAGGGCGTTGTGTTTTCACTTTCGATCATGTCGTTGCTGCTGATCTATCGCCACGTCGAGAATATTGGCAAGTTGCTCAAGGGTACCGAATCGCGCCTGGGCAAGAAGGCCAAGCACTAACAGACATGGATTGCGGATCAAGTCCGCAATGACAGTCAACGTTGTCATCCAGGATCTGATCCAGGTCCGCAATGACAATACCGGCGATCAGGGCTGCTTCGCCTTTGGCAGCCGCCCCATCAGATAGAACTCGGCGTTGGGCAGCATGTTGCTGAAGGATGCCATGCGGTTCGAGAGGCCAAAGAAAGCCGTGATGGCGGCAATGTCCCAGGCGTCTTCGTCGCTGAAACCATGCGCTTGCAGGGCGGCAAAATCCTCGTCACCGATCTCATCGGATTTGAGGCAAACCTTGAGCGCGAAGTCGAGCATGGCGCGCTGGCGCGGCGTGATGTCAGCTTTGCGGTGGTTCACCGCCACCTGATCGGCGACCAGCGGTTTCTTCTCGTAAATGCGCAGGATGGCGCCGTGTGCGATGACGCAGTACAGGCACTTGTTGGCGGCGCTGGTGGTGGTGACGATCATCTCGCGGTCGCCCTTGGTCAGGCCCGAGTCTTCTTTGAGCATCAGCGCGTCGTGGTAGGCGAAGAAGGCGCGCCACTCAGCCGGGCGGCGTGCCAGCGCCAGAAAGACGGTGGGAATAAAGCCGGCTTTCTCCTGCACTTCAAGAATCTTGGTGCGGATGTCGTCGGGCAGGTCTTTGAGTTCGGGAAGTGGGTAGCGGGCCATGGTGTCTCCGGGTTGTTCGTATTTGCCATTATGCTGTGCCATTCTGAAGGCGCGATTGCGCGAAAATGCACAACATGAACTCACAATTTGACAAAGGCCTGGCCCGGCGTAAACAGGTCATGGGGGAAGACTTTGTGGCC
>CAIWNX010000299.1 GCA_903914175.1 uncultured beta proteobacterium
AGCACTCGATGAATTCTCGAAAGCCGTGCGCTCGGTTGGCGGCCAGCCCGATCTGGAACTGCGCGCCGTGCAAGGCACGTTTGACGAGGCACTCTACGCACGGCTGGCCAGCGACCCCCGGGTGGCGCTGGCGTCGCCGGTACTGGAGACCGGCACCTACGCCCTGAGCGCGCAGGGCGAGCGCGTGCTGCTGCGCCTGGTCGGTGTCGATGCGCTGCTGGTGGCGGGCGTGGCACCGGCGCTGATGCCACAGCCGGCGGCCGGCAGCGAGCGGCTGGCGCTGTTTGCACCGGAGACCGTTTTTCTCAACAGCACGGCGCGTGCGCGACTGGGCGGCGCGCGTGTGCAATTGCAAAGCGGCCTGCAGGTCAAAACCGTTAGCGTGGCCGGCAGCGTCAGCGCCACTGGCGGTGCGCTGGCGGTGATGGACATCGCCGCCGCGCAGGAACTGCTGGGCCGCCAAGGCCAGCTCTCGCGCATCGACCTGCGCCTGCAAGCCGGCGTCGAGCGCGCGGCTTTTGTGCGCGCGCTGCAAAGCGCGCCCGACTGGCCAAGCAACGTGACGCTGACCGAACCGGGCGATGCGCTGGCGCAGGTCAGCAATATGTCGCGCGCCTACCGCGTCAACCTGAGCGTGCTGGCGCTGGTGGCCTTGTTCACCGGCGCCTTTCTGGTGTTCTCGGTGTTGTCGCTGAGCGTGGCCAAGCGCACGCAACAGTTTGCCCTGCTCGGCGTGCTGGGCCTGAGTGCGCGCGATCGTTTGCGGCTCGTGCTCTGGGAAGCGCTGGCGCTGGGGCTGCTCGGCAGCGCAGCCGGCATCGCGCTGGGCACGGCGCTGGCGGCGCTGGCGCTGCGCCTGCTCGGCGGCGACCTGGGCGGCGGTTACTTTGCCGGCGCAGCGCCGAGTCTGCAATGGGACGGCGCGGCCGCGCTGGGCTACTGCGCGCTGGGTGTGGCAGCCGCCCTGGCGGGTGCCTGGTGGCCGGCACGCCAGGCGCAGCGTCTGGCACCGGCACTGGCCTTGAAGGGACTGGGCGCGGACCTGATGCCCCAGCGCAGCCACTGGCCAAGCCTGCTGCTGCTGGCCGCCAGCGCAGCGCTGGCACTGGCGCCACCCGTTTTCGACATTCCACTGGCGGCCTATCTGTCGATCGGCCTGCTGCTGGTAGGCGGCATCAGCGCCCTGCCCTGGTTGATCGGCCTGCTGCTGAACCGCATCGCGCCGCTGGTCACGCGGCAAGCATTGCCGCTGCTGGCGGTGGAGCGGGCACGGCGTGTGCGCGAGAGCGCGGCCGTTGCCGTCAGCGGTGTCGTGGCGTCGCTCAGTCTGGCGGTGGCGCTGACCGTGATGGTGGCGAGCTTTCGCGACTCCATGCTGCACTGGCTCGATCAGGTACTGCCGGCCGACCTCTACGTGCGCAGTGCGCGCAACCTGGGCGCCAGCGACACGGTCTATTTCACCCCGGAGTTTGTGCAGGCCGCAACCCACGTGGCGGGCGTGCAGCGCGTGCAGCCGCTGCGCCAGCTCTCGTTGCTGCTCGATCCGGCACAGCCGGCCGTGGCGATGCTGGCGCGCGAGTTGAGCGACCCGGCGCGCATGCTGCCGATGGTCGGCGAGCCACTGCCGGTGCCCAGCGGGCGCATCGCCATCTATGTCAGCGAAGCCATGCTTGACCTGCACGGTGCACGCGCCGGCCAGGTCTTCACGCCGCTGTCGGCGGCCTTCAAGACACTGGCTTCTTCACCGGCCAGCACACCGATCTTCTTTGTTGCCGGCGTCTGGCGCGACTACGCGCACCAGGGCGGCGCCATCGCCATCGACAAGCGCGATTTCGAGGCCCTCAGCGGCGACCGGCGCGCCAACGACGTGGCGTTCTGGCTCGATGCGCAAGCCGATGGCGAGCGCGTGCAGCAGGCGCTGCGCCAACTCGCCGACGAGCAATCCGCCGGCGCTGGGGCCTTGCTTGAATTCGGCACCACGCGCCAGATCCGCGCGACCTCGATGCGCATCTTCGACCGCAGCTTTGCCGTGACCTACTGGCTGCAAGCGGTGGCCATTGGCATCGGCCTGTTCGGCGTGGCCGCGAGCTTCAGCGCGCAGGTGCTGGCGCGGCGCAAAGAGTTCGGCCTGCTCGCGCACCTGGGCCTGACACGACGGCAAATACTCGGCGTCGTCGCGCTCGAAGGCGCCGCCTGGACCAGCCTGGGCGCCATCGCCGGCTTAGGTCTGGGCCTGCTGGTGGCACTGGTGCTGATCGACGTGGTGAACCCACAGAGTTTTCACTGGACCATGGACCTGCTGCTGCCCTGGAGCCGCCTGCTGGCGCTGTGTCTTTCAGTGGTAATCGCTGGCACCGTCACCGCCTGGCTCGCCGGTCGCGCGGCGGCCGGGCAGGACGCGGTGCTGGCGGTGAAGGAAGACTGGTAGCGCACCTGTTGCACGGATGCCGCAAACCGCGCCCTCGCACAAACCACCTGCCCCACTGCACATAGCTTTTGCCCTGCCGGCAGGCTATAGTGTCACCAACAAAAACGTTCACGCACCTGATCAAGCAGGCGTGTAGAACGCAACACAGGGAAGGTGACGGGTTTCATGGCCAAATTTTGTGCTGTGCTGTCAATCAGCAAATGGCGCGTCAAGTCATACGGCGAGCGCTTTCCCACGTTTTTTTCAACCCAATCGAGACCGTCTGGCCAAGATATGGCGGGTGGGATATTGCGGTCTACATTACGTTAGCACTCAGGAAACTACATGACTGAATACTTAGCTGAACATTGGATACTAAGCATCGTAGTCACCATCCTGCTTGGGGCTATCGGTAGCGGCTTATGGGACGCAGCATTAAAGCCGATAACTCTAAAACTCGGCAGTCAGCTCTACACAGTCATCACGTTTGGCGCGAGACGCTCGCGCGACAAGATATACAAGCGCGCTGCTATGGGTCACCACGAACTACCCAGCCTATATATCTTGCTAATCGTGATGGTTTTGGGTATTTCAGCTTTGACAGCGACTCAGATGAGGCTTTATGTCCAGTTATATGCGCCAGAAATACTTACTATCCGATTAGTAGCGGAGTGTCCCAAGGAAGACGCGACAAAATTCAAAGAGTGCATTCGAGAACAAGCGAAAGAGAAACTTGCCCCTGTAGTTCAGATTCTGAGCCTCATCGCAATTTTCATGACGGTAGTGATCTTTTATCGCTTTATTGCGATCAACCCCCCCCGTGCCAGAATGACCTGCTACACCTACCCCAGTTAGTTTAGAGAGCAACGAGGTAGGTATGAAGATCAACAATCAACCTAAGGCACAGATG
>CAIWNX010000300.1 GCA_903914175.1 uncultured beta proteobacterium
GCATGAAGAAGATTATCTCTGTCAATTTTGACGATGGCACCGAACGAAAGGTTGATGATGCTGACCTTAGGCGATACCTTGAACAACTCGACATTGAGGCAACGTGCGTTCATTTGGGGCCTGGCTTTAAGTGGTGGGAACTTAAGCCTGTCCTCGAAGCAATTCAAACAGCGCAGCAGCATGAAAAAAGCGTGACGAATACGGCAAACGCATCAAAACGAAGAAGTCTCGTTACCAAGGAACAACTAGAAGCATTCAGGGATGCTTTTGAAATCAAAGAAGGCAAGGTGTACGGCTGGAAGGCAAAGGCTTGTGAATTTTTTTTGATTGACCCTGGAACGCTGAAAAGCATCCTAGACCGCGCTTAAATAGGAAGAAAAATAGATTAGCGAATCGCTATTCCAGTTCTCAACAGACACAAAAGACTGTTGAAATTATTGTCCAGTTCAAGTCTAGGTGAATCGCCGCAAATCGCAGCGAATACCGAAGGCTAAAGCCTCAAGAAAGGGCCGAACGTGGACCAGCAAACCTTTACCGTAAACCAGTTCATCGATTCATTCAAAGTCGGTCGAACCACCACCTATCAAGAGATCGACAGCGGCAGACTCAAAACCTACAAGGTAGGCCGTCGCCGCTATATCAGTGCACACGCTGCTGCTGAATGGCAGCGTCGCCTTGAGACTGAAACCGACGACTCCAACAAAGCGGCAGCGTAATGGTCGATGCTCAAAAAAGCGAAAGCCCGGCGGCAACCGGGCTAAACGCATACAAAACCACTAGCGCGCACATCTTACCCGCTGTTCAAAAACAGGGCAAAACCGATTCGGCTGCCTACCTCGATCTGCAACAGCGATTCTCCAAAATTGGCCGTAAGCTGACACGCATTCACCGTGTCCGCGATGGCCAAATCAGCTATGTGGTGATGCGCTTTGGCGAGAGTCGCTACTTTCCACATTTACACGGCGCAAGGGCATATCTAAAGTCTGTCGAGGCAACCCGATGACCGCCAATATCTATCAGGCCATCGCCGCCGCTGGCCTGACACCGGCCAAAGACCTGGACCTGTCCGAAGGCAAGCTGGTGCGCTACCGAATCACTGGCGACAAGCCCGGCAGCAGAAACGGATGGGCCGTGTGCTACGGCGACGCCGGGTCATTCGGCAGTTGGAAAACTGGCGAGTCCCACACTTGGCACGTACAGAGCTCGAAACCACAAACACCAGCAGAGCGAGCGGCGCTGCAACAGCAGATCAAGGCCGTGCGGCAGTTGCGTGCGACAGAGCAAACCGCTGTCCATGAATCTGCACGGACGCGAGCGGCGCGGCTATGGGCGACGGCAAGACCGGCCACCAACTCGCACCCCTACCTGCAACGAAAATCAATCCCTGCTATCGGCATTCGCCAGCTGCGCGAAATGCTGGTGATACCGGCGCGGGATACAAGCGGCACGCTGCATACACTCCAATTTATCAGTGCGGACGGCTCGAAGCGGTTTCTGACCGGAGGGCGCATTACCGGCTGCTATTTCAGCATTGGCAAGCCGGTCGACTCCCTTTTGATCGCCGAGGGACTCGCCACCGCAAGCACTCTGTACCAGGCCACCGGGCGCGCTGTCGCGGTTTGTTTCAGTTGCGGCAACATGATGCCCGTTGCGCGTGCGCTGCGGCTGAAATTTCCTCGCTTGCGTCTGACACTCTGCGCCGACAACGATTTGCTGACACCAGGCAACCCTGGCGTAACGCACGCCAAGGCCGCAGCGCAGGCCGTTGGCGGTTTCCTGGCCGTGCCACAGTTCAACGAGGTGGCACCATGAGCGCGCTGACTGATTTCAACGATCTGGCGACTGCTGCAAGCCTGGCTGAAGTCAGGCGACAAGTTGACCAGGCAGTACCAACCATAGCGCCACCACAATGGCCTGAGCCAACATTACCCGGCACGGCACCGACACCGGCCATCAATGCCGATGTGCTCGCTACCTGGGCGCAGGACATGGTCGAGGCCGTGGCCGTCAGCACGCAGACACCACCAGCACTCGGCGTGATGGTTTGCCTATCAGTATTGGCGACAGTGTTTCAGGGACGGTATGAAGTCGAGCCGCTGCCTGGCTACAAAGAACCGCTGTCCCTTTGGGGTATCGGCACTGCACCACCAGGGGCGCGCAAGACCGCAGTTATGAGCGCACTGAGTGCGCCCTTCATGCGCTGGGAAAAGTTGCAGGCGGACCGGCTGCGCCCTGCAATTGCCAAGGTCAACGCACAGCGCGCCGTCGCAAAGAAACGAATCGAGCGGCTGCAACAGGATGCAGCAAAGGCCAAAGACGCCAGCGAACGCGAGGCCATCACCGTCGAGATTCAGCGCGAGGAAGTCGAGATGCCAAAGGAAGCGAGAGCGCCGCGAGTGTTCACCAATGACTGCACCAGTGAGCGACTACAGGCGCTGCTGGTTGAGTACGGCGGACGCATGGCCGTGCTGTCTGACGAGGGCGGCATCTTCATGAATTTGGCAGGTCTCTATAACGGCGGCAACGCAAACAATGATGTGTACCTCAAGTCACACGCCGGGAGTTCGATCAGGGTAGATCGGGCCGACCGTTGCGCCCACATCGACAAACCGGCGCTGTCCTTTGGACTGCTGCTGCAATTGGGCGTGCTGACTGAGGCAGGCAACAACCGCAGGTTTCGAGACACTGGACTGCTGGCACGTTTCCTCTATTTCATGCCGATCAGTAACGTGGGGCAACGTGACGTGCGGTCGAACAGGCCAGTGCCGCACGCCGTGCGTGATGAGTACGAGCGCCACCTGATAGAAGCAATGGACGGACTATCAGACTCGGAAGGCGCACCTAAGGTGCTGACTCTGACCGATGCTGCGCGTGAATGCTGGCTTGACCTGGCCGAGGAGATCGAACAACACCAGGGCGACGGCGGCAAGTACGAATCAATCAGCGACTGGACCAGCAAGTTACCAGGCGCGACGGCGCGCATTGCCGCATTGTTGGAACTGGCCGAGGTCGGTTTGCTGGCAGAGTCGGTCAGTCACTCGGCAATGGACCGGGCGGCGCGCCTGGCGCGGCTGCTGATACCACACGCGCAAGCTGCGTTCGGACTACTAGGCACCGATGCCACCGACACCGACGCGACCGCCATCCTGAAGTGGATACGCGCAGGCGAACTGATGGAGTTCACCAGGCGCGATGCACAGAAAGCGCAGGAGGGGCGGTTCCGCAGCGTGGAGCGGCTGAAGAAAGCACTCGAACGACTGGAAGCACAGGACGTGGTGCGCGAGTACAAGCGCCACAACAAGGGCGCACCACCGACCGCCGCTTACCGAGTCAACCCTAAGGCGCTGTCGAGATAAACGACTCTGTCGCCATAAGGTTTTTTTAACCCTTTTTCTTTCAATATCAATGAACTACAGCCATTCAACCCCTACCCCTATCGACACAGTAGACAAAGTCGACAGACCCAAAACACAGACCGAGAGTCTGTCGAGATTGTCGACTCTGTCGTATGGGGTAGACGCCAGAGGGTCCGCCCCCGTCATTGGGTCCCTGTGGAGCAACCCCGGCAAGGGTCATTTGCAGCCAAGTTATTTCCTAGTGTGTGCATTTTGGAAATGGTAAGCAGTAAGCAATCATAGGTAAGCAGTGAGCAAAGCACGTCGCCACCAACCCCGAAAGCATGACACCATGAAAATCAGCGCCCTACTTTCACCCGACGAACTGTCGCAGTTCAATGACCTGGTGAACCAGGCCGCAGCAAAAGGTGCACAGGCCGTGCGCTGGTACTCAAGCACGCACCAGCTGCTGGTGATCGGAATCTGCGACGGCGGCGAGGTGCTGACATGGTTTGCAGCGCCAGCTGGCGACGCAGCGCAGGCACAGCTGGCCGAGATGGTTGTTCTGAGCGGCTGCGCGCAGATCGGCGCCGCCATGCAACAGATCAATGCCAGTGCCGTGGGTCAAGCGCAGAAGGCAATACGGAAAGCCAAGGGCACGCCATGAAACAAACAAGGCCACCTATCCGAATGATCGTGGTGCACACTGCCGCGCCTGATGGCGACGTAATCGGCTTGCACCCGGTCGCCAACCGAATGGAGCGCGTCCTACGGCTGCCGGGCGAGTCGCAGAAAGCCATGCGTCACCGCGCCCTTTGGATGGCACGCGGAATCGGTCCGCTGCTGGTCTATCCGATGCTGCGCGCCTGAGCCACCAAAATGGAATGGCTACAGCAAGTTCTCGATGGTTCGCCCGATGCGGCGGCGGTCGAGCACTTGCGCCGTGGCTTTACCACCTGGCTGAACTCAGCGACGCGCGGTCGGCGTGATTGCAATGGAAAAATTCTGCGGTCGCGCCCGCTGTCCCTGGCGCGCTGCCTGAGCCTGCCTGAGAGCCCTGAGCGCGTCCGCACAGCGCAGCGTGATGCCAACCTACGGGCGGTGGCTGATCTGCTGCCTGTCGATCAGCGGCACCCCTGGAAGCGCGCCACCGCTCTATGCAATGAGGCGCGCAGTTTTGCCCGGCACCAGTGGCTTTGCTGGGTCGGCCTGGACGCGCCGCCGCTCTACGCCAGCGAGATAAACCGCCTGCTCTGGCAGGCCATGCGTGCCGGCGGTGGCACGCTGCCAACAACTGCGCGGCAATACGCCACCATTCTGGAATCCTGAAGCATATCGGTGCGTGTGCTTCGGGGTTTGCGGGAGACCATCAAGACTCCTTCAACCACCACAGAAAGCGCACCATGCAAGAACTCACCCTATCTCAAATTCAACGCCGCACCATCGATGAGGCAACCGCACAAATGACACAAGTCAGCCGGGCGGCAAATTCGTTTTCACTGCGGGAAGTGATTAACTCGAAACTCATGCACCCATTGTTTCAGCCAAACCAGAAAGCACTGGAATCAGCCAATGAATTGTCGGAATCCTGCCGCCAACGCAGTGGCGTGAATCCCAATGGAATCTGGATACCGCTTGCTGCAATGATGACCCGCGATCTAACCACGTTGAACAGTGGCGGTAACGCAGTCACTGGAAAAGTCGCCAACAAACTGCAAAGCGCGCTGTCAACTGCGAGCGCAATCATGGGCGGCGCCACCATTCTGAGCGGCTTGAATAGTGGCCCTATTTCACTGACAAATTTTGCTTCGCCTATCGATGCTAGCGGCGCCTGGGTCGCAGAGGGCGACGCTGGTCCGCAGACTGAGCCAACCTTCAGCGCGGCGATGTTGTCGCCACAGACCATCACCAGCGAAGTGGTATTCAGTCGCAACCTGCTGCAAAGTTCCAGCGTTGACGTTGAAGCTGAAGTCGGTTCCGAACTGCTGCGCCGCATGATGCAACAAATTGACGCCGCCGCCATCAACGGCCTGGGTTACAGTAATCAACCGCTCGGCCTGCTCAATCACAGCGGTTTGGAAGTTCTCGACACAAGCACCGATGGTGCAGCGCCTACCTGGGCGGACCTGGTCGAACTGGAATACCGAGTCGGCCAGCGCGTCGCACCAATGAAAACCCCTGCTTTCATGGTCTCGCCAAAACTTCGCAAGAAACTTCGCTGCACTGCGCGTAACACAGGCTATGACTACATTCTGAGCGACGAATCAGACAAGGTATTGGGGCAACAACTTGTTTGCAGCACGTTGCTGCCTGACAACCTGACAAGGGGTTCCAGCTCTGCCTGCTCTGCTCTTGTCTATGGCGACTTGGCCGAGGTCTATGTCGGGTTTTGGGGGCCGCTGGCAATCGATCTGCTGGTCGACAGCTACACCTACAGCACCAGCGGCAAAGTGCGACTGATCGCCCATGCCGAGGTCGGCGTGGCGGTGCGAAACATCGGCGCATTCGCTGCCTACAAAGACATTCTGACCGCCTGACCCTGGGCGCCAATGAATCAGCATCCAATTGATCTTGAGCGCCGTGCTGTCACAGCCTATCGGCGGCGGTTCATTGGTGGCAGCTGCGACGGCGCATCCTGTCACGAAATCGGCGGTCGATTTGTGATTGTGGCGCGGCACCTGGGCGCAGCTGTCAGCGCCTACCTGCTGCGCGGCGATGGCAGACTGCGCCGCCTGGATCGCTGGCCTGAATCGATTTGGTAGTGGCTCTCTACTTGCCGTGGACTTGGGAAACGAGACGGCAGCGGCGTGCAATAGGAGCGTTTCATTTTTTGTGAGTTAGTGAATCCGATCTGAGTCGCCACATGGAAACCACTGGAAACAGTGGTTTTTTTGTTTGCGGCATCTCAGCGGCAAAAGTACAACCTATTCGCCACGATTCGCAATTCTTTTTCATACTTTTTTCATACCAAAAACAAAAAAGCACTCAGAGTTTCTTCTAAGTGCTTGATTTAATTGATGTTTCTGGTGGAGAGGATGAGGATCGAACTCACGACCTCTGCATTGCGAACGCAGCGCTCTCCCAGCTGAGCTACCCCCCCACAAGGCTCACAGTCTAGCAACAAAATCCGGCAGCGGCAAA
>CAIWNX010000301.1 GCA_903914175.1 uncultured beta proteobacterium
CCAGACAGACTACGAAATCAAGGCCGGATATAAGTAAGCAGCCGATTCTTTTACAGAACAACACAAATTCTTCTTGCTATCCGGGAGGCATCCATATAAGTCCGCAATGACAAAACCACATCCATTCTTGTTCGACGGTGTCATGAATTTCGGAGGCATCTTTAGTTCACTTCTGCATGATGTCGGTGAACTTCTTGATGGTCGCTTCCTTCTCGCTCATGATCTGCTGGTAGTCGATCTTCATGGCGCGCTTCATCGCGTCGGCCACCGGCGGCAGCTTGAAGCGCGCCGGCACTGTGACATCACCGCGCACCGGCAGTGTGCCTTCGTTGGCGATGATGGTCTGACCGTCTTTGGAGAGCACGAAGTCAACAAACTTCTTGGCCGCTTCAACATTCGGGCTATTGCGGATGATCGCAATCGGGCTCGGGATCACCAGCATTTCGGGCGGATAAACCAGCGCCAGTGTGGCACCCTTGTCTACCTTGTCGAGCGTGATGTAGTCCACCGCCAGACTGGCCAGCAGGTCGCCCGAAGCGGTGTCGTCCACCACCTGGCCCGAACCCTTGCCCATCTTTGCGCCATTGGCGCGCAGGGCTTCAAAATAACCCCAGCCGAAGGCCTTGGACAAGACCGCGACACTCATGTAGGCCGTGCCCGACAAAGCCGGATTGGCAATGCCGTAAGCGCCCTTGAAGGCGGGCTTTTGCACATCGGCCCAGGTCTTCGGTGCTTCCTTGATAAGGCGCGTGTTGTAAGCAATACCCAGCGTGCCCAGACGCACGGCGGTGAAAGAGCCGTCGTAATCGGGCAGCGGGTTGAGGATCTGCTTGAGATCAGTGGGCATGTAGGGCAATAGCAGGCCCTGCGCCTTCATCTGGTAGAAATCGGGCACCTCGCTGGTCCACAGCACATCGGCCATGATTTTTCCGGACTCGCGCTCGGCGGCGATCTTGGCCATCAGTTTTCCGGCGCCGGCCGACTGGAAATCGACCTTGACATCGGGGTGCTTCTTGACGAAAGCGATCTTCAGGTCGCCGATCATCGACTCCTTCATTGAGGTGTAGACAAACAGTTTTTGCTCAGCGGCAGCCGCGAAGGGAAGTAAGCCAACGAGTGTGCTGATGACGCACAGTGAGATGAGTTTCTTGAGTAGCACGATGATGCTCCCGGTTGGTGAAAATAAAGGGCGTTGTAGGTAGCCGTGGTGTTGCAAAAAATTATAGGCCGCTGCCGCCACGCGCCGGCACAGTCTGCGCCTGATTCAGGGCACGCAACTGGCGCAGCTTCTCGGCTATTCTGATCTCCAGCCCGCGCTCAACGGGGCGATAAAAACCAGGCGCTGCCATGCCTTCGGGCAGGTAGCGCTCGCCGGCCGCAAAGCCACCCTCTTCATCGTGCGCGTAGCGGTAGCCCTTGCCGTAGTCCAACTCCTTCATGAGCTTGGTCGGCGCATTGCGCAGGTGCATCGGAACCGGACGCGTACCTTCTTTTTTGATCAGCGCCTTGGCTTCGTTGAAAGCCTTGTAGACCGCATTCGATTTCGGCGCCACGGCCAGATAGACAACGCACTCGGCCAGCGCCAGTTCGCCTTCGGGCGTGCCCAGACGCTCGTAGACCTCGGCGGCGTCGAGCGCCAAACGCAGCGCGCGCGGGTCGGCCAGGCCGATGTCCTCGCTCGCCATGCGAATCAGGCGCCGGGCCAGGTAGCGCGGATCGACGCCGCCGTCGAGCATGCGCACCAGCCAGTAAAGCGAGGCATCGGGGTCAGAGCCGCGCACTGACTTGTGCAGAGCCGAGATCGTGTCGTAAAACTGCTCGCCGCCCTTGTCGTAGCGGCGCAGTTGTTCGCCCAGCACTTTCATCAGCCAGGTATCGGTAACACAGTCCATCTTCTGCTGCGTCGCCGCCACCGCCAACGTCTCCAGCGTATTGAGCAAGCGCCGCGCATCGCCGTCGGCATAACCAATCAGACGCTCGCGCGCTGCATCGTCAATTGCGGGCAGCACCTGCAAGCCCAGTGCCTTGTCAATAATCTGTGCCAGGTCGGCGCTGGCGAGCGGCTGCAGCACATAGACCACGGCACGCGAGAGCAAAGCCGAGTTAACCTCGAACGAGGGGTTCTCGGTGGTGGCGCCGATGAAGGTGAAGAGACCGCTCTCCACATGCGGCAAAAAGGCATCCTGTTGGCTCTTGTTGAAGCGGTGCACCTCGTCGACAAACACAATCGTGCGCCGCCCTTGCTGCTGCTGCGCCAGCAAGGCCAACTCGACCGCCTCGCGAATGTCTTTAACGCCACCGAGCACGGCACTGATGGTGATGAACTGGGCGTCGAACGCATCGGCCATCAGGCGCGCAATCGTGGTCTTGCCGGTGCCCGGCGGCCCCCACAAAATGCAGCTGTGCGGCTGCCCGGACTCAAAGGCCAGGCGCAGCGCCATGCCTTCCCCCAGCAACTGCTGCTGGCCAATGACCTCGGCCAGGGTTTTCGGGCGCAGCCGCTCGGCCAGCGGCTGATGATGGGGTGACAAGGGCTTCATCGGCCCCTATTGTGGCGCAGCGGCTCAGCGTTACCACCGCCCCCGCTGAAATCACGTCCGTCCTGACAAACTCCACCACCCGTAGTCATCGACCGGTGGAAGGCAAGGGACAGAAGTTCTGCTTACCGGTACTCCAGTTCAACGCCGTAAAGAAGCAGTTCGTGGCGACCCGCAGGCTGCCCATTGCTGACAACCACAAGCTTCGGGGCCGGCCGTTTGTGGCTGTGGTCCGGGCAAGGTGAAGCGGCCCCTCAGACTGTTCGCCGACCCTGTGCCGCGCTGGAGAATCGGTATCCCTGTCCGCGTAGTGATTGCAGCGGTAGTTCATGCCCGGTCTGGCGCTGCACTTTGGCGCGCAGACGGCTGACAATCACTTCGATTCTGTGTTTGTCAAACTCCTCTGGAAGCAAGCGCAGTGCAAGGCCCAGTTCGGCATGGCTGCAAACCTGATGCTCGTGGGCGATCAGCCAACGCAACAATTCGGCCTCGGTCGCAGTCAGCGAGACTCTCATGCCGTTGGGCGCTACAAGCGCAACGCCTTCGGAGATCAACTGCCATGCATTACTACCTGCGGTTGCTGCGAGGGTCGCCTCCACCGGCATGCGTGGCGCCAGCGACTGTAGACGCTGAATCTGCCGCTGCAATATCAGCACCAACTCATCGAGTTCAACCGGTTTGGTCAGATACGCGTCCGCACCCAGGGCCAGACCCTGCATGCGTTCATCCTGCAGACTGCGTGCTGTCAAGAAAATCAGCCCCATCTGCCGGTCATGCTGGCGCAGATAGCGTGCAATGCTCAGGCCGTCTTCGCCGTCCAGACCGATGTCAAGCACGGCAATCGTGCACGGGTGCATTGCCAGATGGCGGTAAAACGGCGCCGCCGCCTCAAAGGCCTCGACCGAAAAACCCAGATGACGCAACTGGAAGGCCAGTTCCTCACGCAGGGTGGTGTCGTCCTCCACGATGGCGATGGTGTAGTCCAAATTCGAAAGATCAGCAATGGGTTCCATAACAGTCTGGTTGTAGGATATGGCGATGTTACGTTGGCGCATTATCTGTTTTCTGTGTCTGGTCTGGTGGCTGGGGTCGGCTACCGCACAGCCCATCACCCTGGACGCTTCAACACGCTCCCTGGAGTTGGCGGGGCAACTCTATGCCAGCCCTGTTCAGGCGCCACCAGGCAACGCGCCGGAGGCGCTTGCCGCCTACCGGAGCGGGCGCTTTGAGCGCCTTGCCGGCAACCTTGGGCGCGGCTACAAGCGTGAGCCTGTGTGGCTGGCCTTTGACTTGCGCACCGCCGCAGATGCGCATGGCAGTATCGTGCTGGAAGTCGGGCCGGCCTACCTCGACTACGTTGAGGCTTTCACGGTAAGTGCTGCCGGCGAGATCCGATCGCTGGGCAGAAGCGGCGACCAGGTGCCGCGCGAAGCCTCATCGGCCGTTGCACTCAAGCCGAGCTTTCTGGTGCCGCTGACACCTCTTGCGCAGACAACGCTGCTGCTTCGCATCCAGACCAGCAGTTCGCAGGCCGCGATCGTCAAACTGTTCGACAGCGCCTACTATCCTGCGCGCGAGCTCAGCGAGGGCATCGTGCTCGGCTCCCTCATGGCCGCCTGCGTGGTGATGCTGATGCTGACGATCAACCTGTATCTTGCGTCCCGGAATCGTCTGTACCTGTTCTGGATCGTCTACCTGCTCGTCACCAACTGGGTGTGGGCGATGATCGACGGACTGGGTTACCGCTACCTTGCCTGGCCGGATCTGACGATGGTCAACACGCTGACCAATCTTGCCAGCATAAGCAGCCTGGCCGCAGGCGCTGCCTTTGTCAGTTTCATGTTTGAGTTTTCGCAGCTGCATCGCCGGCTGCATCAGGTTTTTGTCGCTTGGGCACTGTTGGCCCTGGTCGCAGGCGGGGTGGGTGTGCTGGCGAGTGTGCCCATGGCGTCGGCAAGCGTCATATTCTCAAGCATGCCGCTGTTTGTGCTGACCCAGTTGGCCATCCTGATGCAAATCATTCGCGGCCACGGCCCGAGCCGATTGCATGGCCCATGGTTGCTGCTCTACCTTGGCGCTGCTCAGCTTCATACCATGGCTCAGCTCGGCTGGTTACCGCTGACTGAAGTTTCACTTTACGCCTGGCAGGGCCTGGGCTTTGCCAGCCTGATTTCGCTGCAGGCCGCCATGTTTGCCCATGCACGCAAGACGCAGGCTGACCTGATGCATGAGCGCATATTGCTGCACAAACAACTCTCTGAGCACGCCACGGAACTTGATCAGCAGGTAAAGGCGCGTACCAGCGACCTGGTGCAGGCACTGACCCAAAGTCGCCTGGCAGAAGAGCGTACCCAGTCCAGCGAGCAGCGCTTTCGCAGCCTGGTCGAAACCATGGTCGATCTGGTCTGGGCGCTTGACCCCGACACGCTGCGCTTCGTTTACATCAGCCCCTCTGCTACCCGACTTAATGTCGCAGTTCGTGACAACTCAGTTCCCGGACTCATGGGGAGCCGCATGCCGGCGCAAGATCAGCAGCGTCTGACGGCATTGGTTCGGGAACGGACGCAGGCCTTCAGGGCAGGCAAGGTTGATCAGAGTTGCGTCTTTGTAGACGAGCATCAACGACTGGGCCGCGACGGTGGTCTCATCGATATGGAATCACGCAGCCGCTTTGTTGTGGACCCGCAAACCGGTGCGCTGCGCCTTCAAGGCGTCTCGCGCGACATTACCGAGCGCCTGAAGCTGCAGCGCGAGCTCAAGGAAAGCGTGCGCCAGTTGCAGGAAGTGGAGTCGGCGCAGCGCCAGCTGCTGTCTACCGCATCGCATGAATTTCGCACGCCAGCAGCCAAGATCAAGGCATCGCTGGACAGCCTGCGCCTGCTGCAAGCCCAAATGGCCCCCGAAGTTACCAGCCGGCTCGACACCATTCGCCAAAGCACCCAGCGCCTGATCGACCTGGCCAACCAGGTTATTTCTTCAGACCGGGTGCGCGAACAAGCACTGCATCCGAAAAAAGAACAAATCGATCTGGGTGCATTGGTTGCCAGCGTGCGCGCCACCTATGCCAGAAACGCCCCGCTGGCCTTGCAAATCCCGCCTGATCCCGTGCTGTGTATGGCCGATGGCGTTCTGCTGGGTACAGCCCTGCATAACCTGATCGACAACGCCTTGCAGCATCAGCCCGAGGGAAATACGCCGGTGCTGATCACCCTGAGCGCTGGCAGCGCAGGTATTGAGATACGCGTGGCCGACGCGGGCCCGGGCATCCCGGACGCGATGAAGAAACTGGTGTTTCAGCGTTACAACAGCCACAGCGGCGACCCACGCAAAGGGCTGGGCCTGTCCATCGTGCGCGAGATTGCGCTGGTCCATGGCGGTGATGTGCTAGTGCAAGACAACAGCCCACAAGGCGCCGTGATGGTGATGACGCTGGCGCTTGAAATTCCCCCATCCCTCTCACTCTGAGAGTTTTTGAGAGCCTTCTCGGCTTGCAAATCACTAAATTCGTGGCATCGATATTTCTGCCCCGTCTGGAGATTTGCCATGTCTGCTGCCCGCGATTGCGCTCCCGCTATCACCTTTGCCTTTGTTGACGCCAGCCTGCCCGACGCCAACGTGCTGGTGCAGGCCTTGCCTGCCGACGTGGAACTGCAACTGTTGCCCAGCGGTTGCGACGGCGTGGAGTTCATGGCGCAAATCCTGGCCGGGCGCAGCGGCATCCAGACCCTGCATCTGATCTGCCACGGCTCGCCGGGCGCTTTGCAGCTGGGTACAGCCACGTTGCAGCGCGCCAGTCTGCCGCGCTACCTCCATACGCTCGACGTTCTGCGCGACGCCATGGCGTCAGACGGCCAGTGGCTGATCGATGGCGGTGACGTGGCGCAAGGCCTTGAAGGCAGCCGCTTTGTCGAGGCGCTGCGTCTGATGACCGGGCTACAGGTGGCAGCCGTGTGTCACAAGCAAGGGGCAAATGGAGAAGCAAATGGCAAATGGCACCTGGTGAATCAGGTTGCCACGGTAGCCTGCATGGTGTTGACGAGTGTCAGCGCACTGGCCCAGACCGCGCCCGACGCCGGTTCCTTGCAACAGCAGATCGAGCGCAACCGCGCTGCGCCCTTGCCGCCTAAAACGGCGCTTCCAATACCCGACATGCCGCCGGTCATGAGCGCACCGACTGGCCTTGCGGTTACGCTGAAGTCAGTGCGCTTTGATGGCAACACCTTGCTCGGCGCCGAGCAACTGCAACCGGCGCTGCTGCCTTTTCTTAATCGGCCACTCGACTACGCGCAACTACAGGCTGTTGCGGCTGCTGCCGCCAACACCTACCGCGACGCCGGCTGGGTGGTGCGCAGCTACCTGCCCCAGCAAGATCTGACTGCAGGAATACTCACCATCCAGATTGTCGAGTCCGTCTTTGGCACCGTTCAGCTTGAAGGGCCAGCCGCGCAACGCGTCGCGCTGACGCAAATCACCAAGTACATCAGCGCCAGCCAGGCCAGCGGCCAGGCTCTCAACGCCGACGCGCTGGACCGTGGCCTGCTGCTGGCCGATGACCTGCCCGGTGTGGTGGTCTCGGGCACCATGCGCCCGGGCCAGAACGAGCGCGAGGTTGATCTCGCTCTCAAATTAGGCGACGAAAAACTGCTGGTCGGCGACGCTGCGCTCGACAACACCGGAGCCCGCTCCACCGGCAGCACGCGCCTGAGCGCCAACGCATCCTTGACCAGCGCCCTGGGTTGGGGTGATTTGCTCGGCGCCAGCGCGATACACACCGAAGGCAGCGACTACCTACGCGTCAGTGGCACGTTGCCCGTCGGTGCCCAGGGCTGGCGCGTTGGTGCCAGCGCCTCTGCCCTGCGCTACAAACTGGTCACTGCAGAGTTCTCTGCGCTGGAAGCCCAAGGCAGCTCCAACACCTTCGGGCTCGACGCCAGCTACCCCCTTCTTCGCCAGCGCCAGCACAACCTGTACTTCAGCGCCAATGTCGATCACAAGACTTTTGACAACCAGTCGGCGCAGGCCACGGTCAGCCAGTACCAGGTCGATGTGCTCAGCCTGGGCTTGAGCGGCAATGTGTTTGACAACCTCGGCGGCGGTGGCGCCAGTTCTGCCAGCCTGACACTGGGCAGCGGCAAGCTCAAACTCGACGGCTCGCCCAACCAGGCGGCCGATGCACTGACCACGCGCAGCGACGGCGCCTTCAACAAGCTGCGCTACAGCCTGAGCCGCAAGCAATCTCTCAGCGCCGACCTCTCGCTGCTGGCCGCACTGTCTGGACAGAGCGCCAGCAAGAACCTGGACTCGTCCGAGAAGTTTTATTTGGGTGGCGCCAATGGTGTGCGGGCTTACCCGTCCAGCGAAGCCGGTGGCTCAGCTGGCATGCTGGCCAATCTGGAGTTGAGCTGGCGTTTGCCCGAGGGCTTTAGCCTGACCGGGTTTTACGACTGGGGCCAAGTCAGCGTGAACCGCGACAACAGCTTTGCCGGTTCGCCTGCACTCAACGACTACGCACTCAAAGGCGCCGGCTTGGCGCTGGGCTGGCAGGCCGGCAACGGTGCCAGCGTGCGTGCCACCTGGGCGCGGCGCATCGGCGACAACCCCAACCCCACAGCCACCGGCAACGACCAGGACGGCAGCCTCGTTACCAATCGCTTCTGGCTAGCGGCAAGCCTGACGTTCTAGTCGCCCTGCGAATTAACACGTATGAAATCTGCCTCCAGTCACCGTATGGCTTGCGTAAGCCGCTACCAAGCTTGTAGTGAATACGCGCCGGTGAAATCAGGGCAATGCGTCGCCAGCCATTGGCGGCAGGTCTGGACTCGCTGCCAACCAGGCATCGAAACCGGCCAGTTCACCGCGCGCTTGGCGCTCCTTGAAATACGCCTCGGTTTTCAAGGCCGACACCTTTTCGGCAATGGCGGTCACAAAGAACTGGTTCATCGACACTTGTTCTTCCTGCGCCACCAAACGGGCGTAGGCCAGCAGCGACTCCGGAACCCGCAACGCATAGTTGGACATCAATTTTCTCCTTGGTTCAGCTGTTGCAAAAAAGCCGCCGGTGCCAGCACCGGCAGTGCAAATTTTTTAGCGGCATCAAAGTCGCCCACGTTGAATGTCACCAGTGCATCGGCTCTGCCGTTGAGTGCTGTTTCAAGCACCATTTCGTCAGCGGCATCGCGCAATTGCGGTCGCCAAAGGTAAAACAAATGCACCGGCTCAAGACGCAACACCAGTGCATCCAAAAATGCATCAACCATGGCCACGCTGCGTTGGCCTGCACCGAGTTGCTCTGGCCGCTTCATCACGGCCTCGTATTCCAAGAACAAGGGCACCGAAGCCAGCAGGCGAAACCGGTTGAGGCGCAGTGCCGCCAACAACGCAAACGAGGCTCCATTGCGGCTACGGGCTGCGGCCACCAGCACATTGGTGTCGAGCACCACACGCTTGAGTTTCATATTGCCGATGATATCACTAGTTTCCAGGAAATCAAATCATGAACAAAAGTTACCGCCTGATTTACAACGAAATCACCAACACCTGGGTTGCTGTTGCTGAAACGGTCAAGGGGCGCGGCAAGCGGGCCTCTGGGGCTGTGGTGTTGGCAGCGGCCAGTGTGGTGCTGGGCATCGCGCCCGCGCCGGCTTTTGCCGCGCCGCCGAACCCACCCGCGCCCACGCAACTGCCGACCGGCGGCAAGGTGGTGGCAGGGCAGGCCGGCATCAGCCAGAGCGCAGCCACCCTCAACGTCAACCAGACCAGCAACCGCGCCGCCATTGACTGGGCCACGTTCAACGTCGGCGCACAGGCGCAGGTCAACTTCAACCAGCCCGGCGTGAGCAGCGTCACACTGAACCGCGTGCTCGATAGCAACCCGAGCCAGATCTTTGGCAAGATCAACGCTAATGGCCAGGTGTTTTTGACCAACCCGAACGGCGTGTACTTTGCACCCAGCGCCAGTGCGGACGTGGGCGCCCTGGTGGCCACCACGCACAGCATCAGCAACGCCGACTTTATGGCAGGCAGCAACACCTTTAGCCGCAACGGTGCCACTGGCAGTGTGGTCAACGACGGCAATCTGACGGCGGCGTTGGGCGGCTACATCGCCCTGCTGGCGCCCGAGGTGCGCAACAGCGGTGTCATCGTGGCGCAACTCGGCACCGTGGCCCTGGCCGCTGGCGAGGCGTTTGAGTTGCAGTTTGACGGCAACCACACCCTGGCCAACATCCAGGTGGCGCCAGCCACCATCTCTGCGCTGGTGGACAACGGCAATGCCGTGCACGCCCCCGGCGGCCTGATCATTTTGAGCGCCCAGGCGCTGAATCACTTGCAAGGCGGTGTGATCAAGAACACTGGCGCACTCGAAGCTACGGGCTTGGTGAGTGATGGCGGGCGCATTGTGCTGGCCGCATCCGACAGCATCAGCCACAGCGGCAGCATCAACGTGGATGCGGCAGCCAACAGCGCGGGCAAGGGTGGCACGGCGACGTTGATTGCGAGTTTGGATAATTCTGACAGCGTGACCACTGTGAGTGGCAGTATTTCTGCGCGTGGGGGTGATCTGGGGGGTGATGGTGGGTTTGTGGAAACCAGTGCATCAAAGGTGGATCTGTCACAGCCGCACAGCGTCACCACGCTGGCCCCACAAGGCAAGAGCGGCACCTGGCTGATAGACCCGGTGAATATCACCATCGACAGCACCCTGGCCAGTTCGATCCAGACTGCGCTGGGTTCGGGCAGCGTGACCATTACCACCAACGGCGGCAACACCCCCAGTACCGCAGCGGGTGAGAGTGGTACCGATGGCGACATCAATGTGAACTCGGCGATCAGTTGGAGCGCCAACAACACGTTGACCCTGACGGCAGCCCGTAACATCAACATCAATGCCAATCTGAATGCCACGGGCAGTGCAGGCCTTGCCTTGACCTACGGTGCTAGTGGTGCGCTGAACGTGGGCATGAACGCCGACCGGACTTTCAAGGGAGCAGTCAATCTTGCGTCAACCGCTAGTTATTCTCTCAACGGCACCGCTTATACGATCATCTCAACCGCAGATCAATTACAAGCGATGGGATTGGTTGGGGCGGTTGCGGGTCATTATGTTTTGGGTACCGACATACTCAATGTGGGCCCTTTTACACCTATGTACTGTGAATTCAATGGCGCATCTTATATAGGATTTTCTGGGGTATTTGATGGCTTGGGGCATAAAGTAGATGGCGTAACAATAACCGATACCGCATTGGATGTTGCTCCCAGATATCCCGGAACTTACAAAGGATTTTTCAGGTATATCAATGCTGCGGGGATTGTCAGGAATTTTGCGCTTACCAATGCGACCTATATATCCTCTCTTTTTTCTAATGCTGGCCTTTTGGCAGGCCAAAATGATGGCACGATTGCCAATGTCTATGTGCAAGGCAGATTGACCCCTGGTGTAAACCAAAATTCCACTATTGGCGGGGCAGTGGGCAACAACAATCGGAATGCAATAATCAGCAACACACACGCGAACGTCGCTTACGTCAATACCTCTAACAATGGTGTTCATGTAGTAGGCGGGTTGGTCGGTCGTAACGCGGGACTCATCACCGACAGCAGTAGCGCAGGCAGTATTTCGATTGACTATTCTAATGAGAGTGCTGGTACCGATTTTTCGGGCATAGGTGGCCTTGTAGGTCTCAATGCCGCAAGCACGTATTACACCAATGGGACAAATTTCCCCTATGACGTGGGTGGTGTCATTAAGAATTCAACGACATCAACCGAGATTACGACAACCTCCTCGACTAACACCTCCTACAGTATTGGCGGTATTGCGGGTGTCTCTAACGGCATGAATATTGAGAACTCAAGCAGCACATCGGCTATCTCAATTGCAGGTGCCGGTCAATATGTCGGCGGCATAGTGGGATTATTTGGGTCAACTTCCCTGGTTTACGCACCAGGCACTTTAACGGGCAATACGTTTTCCGGCAGCATCAATGCCAACGGCATCACGACATATGCAGGCGGAATCGTCGGGTATTCGCAAGGACAGGTTGCTAGCGGTCCCACTCCAGATAGGATAATGACCATATCTGGCAATACCTTTAGCGGCACTATGACATTGGCTAGTGGCAGTAATGGCGTGGGAGGAATAGTTGGCTATGTAAAAAGTCGGCCCTGCAAAACCCCTGAAACCCGCATAGACACTAGCTTTTTTGTATAAATTGTGTGCACCAAATCCCTCAAAAAGCGTTAATGGAGAAGATACTTTCTGAGGGATTTTGGTATGCAAGCAATCGACTTTTTCC
>CAIWNX010000302.1 GCA_903914175.1 uncultured beta proteobacterium
AATTTCAGATCGTTGGGTGTCGTGTTACACGACAGATACCGCTAAAGAGGCGTTCTAATAAAAAGTTGTCGCTCACTTACTTTGTTTTATACGCTGACTTCGAGGGTTTTGGGCGTGTAAATGTGCAAGCGGTGTGCAAGCGGGTTTAAAGTCATAAAATGCTCTGCAACCCGCATAAACATTGGCTGCTATCAAAACGATAGTTTAGGGTCATCGGATTATGAATCCAAAGCGCTGCGGATTTCGCGCAAGAAGTTTTGCACGGTCGCCGCCATCTGGTCTCTGGGTTGTTCGTCGATCAACTGGATGATCCGGGTGCCGATCACCACTGCGTCGGCGACCGCGCCAATGGCGCGCGCGGTGGCGGCGTCGCGAATGCCAAAACCAACGCCTACCGGCACGCTCACATGGCGGCGGATGCGCGGCAGCATGGCCGACACCGCTGCCGTGTCGAGTGTGCCGGAACCGGTGACACCCTTGAGCGAGACGTAGTAGACATAGCCGCTGGCCACGCGTGCCACTTGCTGCATGCGTTCGTCCGTGCTGGTGGGCGCGAGCAGGAAGATCAGGTCCATCCCGTGCTGCTTGAGTTCGGCAGCGAATGCTTCGCACTCCTCGGGCGGATAGTCGACGACCAGCACGCCGTCGACGCCAGCTGCGGCCGCATCGGCGACAAAAGCGCTTGTGCCATCATGGCGCTTGTGCTTCTGGTCGTAGCGCTCCACCGGATTGGCGTAACCCATCAACACCACGGGTGTCGTTTGGTTCTGCCGGCGAAAGCCTTTCACCATGGCCAGCACCTGAACCAGGCCGATGCCCAGCGCCAGCGCCTTGTCGCCGGACTTCTGGATCACCGGGCCGTCGGCGCTGGGGTCGGAGAACGGCACGCCGAGCTCGATGACATCGGCGCCGCCGGCGACCATCGCGTGCATCAGCTCCGGTGTGATGTCGGCAAACGGAAAGCCGGCCGTGACGTAAGGAATCAGGGCCTTGCGGCTCTGCTTTTTCAGTGCAGCAAAAGTGGTGGCAATGCGACTCATGATGTTGCCCCCACGCTCGGCACTGACGTGTCCTCGCTGCCCCCCGAGGGGGCGTTCGCTTGCTCGGGGCGGCCCAGCGCGGCGCTCATTTCGGCCCCTTCACAAGGTGTTCTGTGCTGCCGCCCTTGACCGCCTGCCCGGTACAACTTGGGCGGCAATAGAACTCGGCGTTCGAGAGGTCGGCCACGGTGCCGATGTCCTTGTCACCACGGCCCGACAGATTCACCAGAATCGATTGGTCGGCGCGCAGGGTTTTGGCCAGTTTCATGGCATAGGCGACGGCGTGGCTCGATTCCAGCGCCGGAATAATGCCCTCGGTGCGGCACAGGTAGTGAAAGGCCTGCAAGGCTTCCTGGTCTGTGATGCCGACGTACTCGGCGCGGCCGATGTCCTTGAGAAAAGCGTGTTCCGGGCCGACGCCGGGATAGTCCAGACCGGCGCTGATGCTGTGCGTCTCGGTCACCTGGCCGTTGTCGTCTTGCAGCACATAGGTGCGGTTGCCGTGCAGTACACCGGGGCTGCCGCGTTGCAGTGAGGCCGAATGCTTGCCGCTGTCCATGCCTTCGCCGGCGGCTTCGACACCGATCAGGCGCGTGTCTGCATGATCGATGTAGGGGTAGAAGATGCCCATCGCATTGCTGCCGCCGCCAACACAGGCCACGACCGCATCGGGTTGCGCGCTGTGACAGCCTGCGGCTTGCAGCATCTCGGGCATTTGCACCCGACACTCCTGGCCGATGACGCTCTGGAAGTCGCGCACCATCATCGGGTAGGGGTGTGGGCCAGCTACCGTGCCGATGATGTAGAAGGTGTTTTCAACGTTGGCGACCCAGTCGCGCATGGCTTCGTTGAGCGCGTCTTTGAGCGTGCGGCTACCGCTTTCCACCGGCACCACCGTGGCACCGAGCAGCTTCATACGGTAGACATTGGGGCTTTGGCGCTTGACGTCCTCGCTGCCCATATAGACCACGCATTCGAGCCCGTAGCGCGCGCAGATGGTGGCGGTGGCCACACCGTGCTGGCCGGCACCGGTCTCGGCGATGACGCGCGGCTTGCCCATGCGTTTGGCCAGCATGGCCTGACCGATGGTGTTGTTGATCTTGTGTGCGCCGGTGTGGTTCAAGTCTTCGCGCTTGAGAAATATCTGCGCGCCACCCTGTTCCCGGCTCATGCGCGCGGCGTGGTAGACCGGCGACGGTCGACCGACGAAGTGCGCCAGTTCGTAGTTGAATTCGGCAACAAAGGCCGGGTCGTGCTGGTAACGCGCGTAGGCGTCCTTGAGTTCGTTGATGGCGTGGGTCAGCGTTTCGGCGACAAAGCTGCCGCCGTAGATGCCGAAGTGACCACTGGGGTCGGGTTGCTGGTAACTGTTCATGATTATTCAGTTGGGGGCTGTCCCGCAAGGGCTTCGAATAGCGTGTCGGCGGCGCGCACGGCGGCGACAAACTGCCTGATTTTTTCGGGATCCTTGATGCCTTTGTTGCCAGCGCCGGACAGCTCGACCCCCGAGCTCACGTCGACGGCCAGGCTGTTAGCGCGCGGCCGGACCTGAGCGATGGCTTCGCCCACGTTTGCAGCGTTCAGCCCACCACTCAAGACGAGGTGAGCGTTGACGTTTGGAGGCAGCAGTGACCAATTGAATGCGTGCCCGCCACCACCGTACCCGTCGACTTGTGCGTCGAGCAAGATGGCCTGGGCTTTTGAGTAATCGAGCGCGTATTTTGCCAGATCAAAACTTCGCGCCGCCTCGCCCAGCGGAATGCGGGCGGCGCGCAAAAACGCCCTGGCGCCGTGCTGGCTTGCCAGAAGGCACTGTGCCGGTGTTTCGTCACCATGAAACTGCAGGCAGGCTGTGGGAATGGCATCACAGGCGGCGTGGATGGTGGCGAGCTCTTCGTTCACGAACAGCAGAACCGGTGTCACAAAGGGGGGCAGGCGACGCGCCAGTTCGGCGGCGCGCGCCATGCTGACATAGCGCGGGCTCTTGGGGTACAGCACAAAGCCGACCGCATCGGCGCCCGCTTCAACAGCTGCGTCCAGGTCGGACTCACGCGTCAGTCCGCAGATCTTGATTCTGGTCCGTGTATTCATGGCAATCCATCAAAGGCGGGTGTGCGATCTGGCAGTCCCCAGTGTGGCGCATAGCGCGGCCCGAGGAAATACAGGCCATCGGGTGAAAAGGTGGGCGCAGCGGCGTCTCGGTTGCGCGCCAGCAGCACTTCGCGCATCCACGCGGGACTGCGAACCTCCTGACCGATGGCGATCAGGCAGCCCATGATGTTGCGGATCATATGGTGCAGGAAGGCGTTGGCCTCAAACTCGAAACGCCAGTAAGCGCCACGCTGCGAGATGGCAATGCGCTGCAGGTTTTTGACCGGTGAGAGTGCCTGGCAGGCCGAGGCCCGAAACGAGGTGAAATCGTGTTCGCCCAGCAGCATTTCCGCCGCCGTGCGCATCGGCTCGATCGCCAGCGGGCGAAAGGTCCAGCCGACGCGGCCGGCGTCGAAGCTCGGGCGCACGGCTGACGCCAGCAGGATGTAGACGTAACGGCGCGACAGGGCGCTGGCGCGGCAATGGAACTCGGTCGGCACCGGTTGCGCCCATTGCACAGCGATGTCGCGTGGCAGGAAGGAGTTGGTGCCGCGTACCCAGGAGAAAGCGGGGCGGTCGATCTCGGTGTCGAAATGCACGATTTGCATCAGCGCGTGCACGCCGGCATCGGTGCGCCCAGCGCACAGGGTCGAGACCCGGTGCGCGCTGAATTTACCCAAGGCCGATTCAAGTTGGTCCTGAACCGTCTGCCCCGATAACTGGCTTTGCCAGCCTTGGTAGGCTTGGCCGTTGTAGCTGATTGCGAGTGCCAGCCTCACAACGCAGTTGTATTCACGAAAGCCTGCTCAGCGCCTGTTGCGCCTTGGCCTTCATGTCGCCCGATGCCTGCGCGATCACTTCTTCGAGCAGGACACGTGCTCCGTCGGTGTCGCCGATGGCCTGAAATTCTTCGGCCAGCGCCAGCTTCGTCGCCATTGGATCAGCCTGGGCCGGTGTTGGCGTAGCGTCGAGGTCGAGCGAAATGGAGCCGAGATCGAAATCGAGCATTCCGAAACTCGATGGCGTTGGTGCTGCTGACGGCACTGGCGCCGGCTCGGACTTGGCGCTGGGATCGGGCAGCGAAAACTCGATGCCATTGTCTTTGTCGTCTGTCGACGTCACGTCCGGTGCCTGGGCGTCTTCGCGGAAGCGGCTCAGGTCGACATCGAGTTTGCCAGGCTCCGTTTCAGCCAGGCTGGACTTGGTTTCGCTGGCGGATTCGGGTGGCAACTCGCTATTCGAAAAATCGAGATCAAGGTCGAGATCGACTGCGCTGGTGGCTGCTGCGGCCGGCACATGGGCTGCGCTGTGGGCGCTTGCCTCTGCCGGCAGTTCAGCGCCGGTTTGTCCATTGGGTCGGTACAGAATGTTGCCGGGGTCTATGCTGCGGCCGAGTTCGCGCATGCGTTCCCACTCCGCTCCCTCTCCCATGCTGACGGCCAAGGCCATTTCGGCGATGACTTCAAAGGCTTTAATGTCGCGTCGTTTGGCAAACAATTCGAGCAACTTCTGGTGGATGGCCAGGCGTTGCGGATTATTGTTCAGCGCTTCCTTCAGGATTTCCTCAGCCTGGGCGTCACGGCCGTAAGCCAGGTAAACATCGGCTTCGGCAACCGGGTCAACCTCGTTGCCACCGCCAAGCTGGCTGGGGGTGAAGTCAATCGCAGAGCCGGTCGTTTGCGGCGGCTCATAGGTGTCAATTTTTTGTCCACCGCTGGCAGCGATGAATGATTCGGGTTGCTGCAATGGCACGTCCGGCAGCAGCGATTCCGACTCCGTTATGGGCACGGGTTTACGCTGGCGCGAGCGGTACAGGCCCAGCAGGGTCAGCAGGGCGACAATCCCGATTGCAGCCGCCGGAACGATGGGGTTTTCCATCAAGTTGTCGATCACGCTGAGTTCAGCGCGGGGCGCGGCCTTGGACGCCGGAATCTTGGCGGCGACGGCGGGCAAACCGGACTGGGAAGGCGCTGAAGTAGCCGCCTGCGGTGGCGGTGCTGCTGTGGCGCTTGACGCCGACCCCAACTTGTCGAGATCCTGGATGTTCTTCGCCAGTTCGGCGGCTCGCTTGGCGGCGTCGCTGGCACTGTTTCCCTTGGCCAACGGGTCTTCAGCCTGCTGCTTTTGGATGACGCCCTTGGACAAGGTTAGTTTGTCGGGCGCCGCGCTGCTCACGCGTTGATCTTCCACCTTGGCCTGCACGTTACCTTTGGCGCTGGCGGTTGCGGCGGCAGTCTCGGTGCCGGGTGCATTGCCGGCCAGTTTTCGGCGGAAATCATTGAAGTCACGGCTCTGGGCAATGATGATCTGGGTGGCTTCGGGTGCCGGCGTTGCCGCCGCCTGTTCAGCCGTCGGGATGGTCATGACCGAACCGGCCTTGATGCGGTTCACGTTGTTGCCGATGAACGCCATCGGGTTGCTGCGAAGCAAGGCAACCAGCATTTGATCGAGCGAAACATTGGCAGGTTTGACGACGGTGGCAATCTTGCTGGCGGTGTCGCCGCGTTTGACGCTGATGTGGTTGGCCCCAGGTGTCGCGGCCGCAGGTGCGCGTTCGGCTGGTGCCGCTTTGACGGGTTCAGCCGCTCGCACCGGCGGGGCCGGCGCGCGCACCGGCGCTGGCGCCGTGCTGGACCGGTTGACGAGTGCTGGGCTGAGTTGTGCCGGGTTCGGCGCCGCCGCCGGACGCAGATTTGGTGGGTCAAACAGCAGCGTGTAGTCGCGAACAATGCGTCCACTGGCCCAGCTGGCCTCGAGAATCATGTCCAGGAAAGGATCGTTGATGGCCTGGTTGCCACTCAAGCGAATATAGGAGCGTCCATCCGGGCGTTTGTGCAGTGTTGTTTGCAGACTGGCGATTGCGGTGCTGTAGTCAAGTCCGGCCGCCTTGAAGGCGGCAGGCGACGCAACCGAAACTTTCAGTGACGCAGCTTCGTCGGCGTTGATGTCGGGCACATCCACTTCGGCACGCAAAGGTTCGCCCAGGGCCGACTGGACCGTGATTCGACCGAGCGACAGCGCCAGTGCATTGGGTTCGTACAACGCAAAAAGTGCTGCCACTGCCAGGGCAGTCTGTCGCCAGCGATAGGATTTAACGATCAATTTGAAGACTCCGGGATACTGGCGCTAGCAACAAAGAGAGCCCGATGGGTTAACCGGGACGGCGACACTAAAAAATGAAAAGTACCATAACATCAATGCGCAGGCCTGACAAGTCGTCACCCCAGTCTGGGGTTAATCCTTGGCCGCTCAGGCTGGTGCTGACGGATTCTATGTTGTCGCTGGACTTTTTGCTCAGGCCGCCAGCAGCAGACGCAGCATGCGGCGCAGCGGTTCGGCCGCACCCCACAGAAGCTGGTCGCCAATGGTGAAGGCGCCAACATATTCCGGACCCATTGCCAGTTTGCGAACGCGACCCACCGGAATGCCCAGGGTGCCCGTGACGCTTACCGGTGTCAGGTCGCGGATGGTGGCTTCGCGCGTATTCGGAACCACGCGAACCCAGGCGTTGTCAGCGGCGATCATGGCTTCGATGTCGGCCGTCGGTACGTCTTTCTTGAGCTTGAAGGTCAGGGCCTGGCTGTGGCAGCGCATGGCGCCAACGCGCACGCAAAAGCCGTCAACCGGCACCGCCGGCGCACCAAACCCAGGGCCCTGGCCCAGAATCTTGTTGGTTTCAGCGCCGCTTTTCCATTCCTCGCGGCTCACGCCCTGGCCCAGATCCTTGTCGATCCAGGGAATCAGGCTGCCGCCCAGCGGCACGCCAAAGTTGGCGGTTTCTGCGCTGCTCAGGGATTGCTGTTTGGCCAGCACCTTGCGGTCGATTTCCAGGATGGCGGATTTCGGATCGTCAAGCAGGTTCTTGACCTCGGCATTGAGGGTGCCGAACTGGGTCAGCAATTCGCGCATGTGCTGGGCACCGCCGCCAGAAGCAGCCTGGTAGGTCATGCTGGTCATCCACTCGACCAGACCCGCCTTGTACAGCGCGCCCACTCCCATCAGCATGCAGCTCACGGTGCAGTTGCCGCCGATCCAGTTCTTGCCGCCTTTGCTCAGGGCGTTCTGGATCACCGGCAGGTTGACCGGGTCCAGAATGATGATGGCGTCGTCCTTCATTCGCAGCGTTGAGGCGGCGTCGATCCAGTGGCCATTCCAGCCGGCAGCACGCAGCTTTGGGAATACTTCGGTCGTGTAATCGCCGCCCTGGGCGGTAATGATGATGTCGCACTTCTTCAGCGCATCGATGTCGAACGCGTCTTTCAATGCGGTTTGGTTCTTGGCCTGCGCCGGGGCCTGACCGCCGGCGTTGGAGCTGGAGAAGAACATGGGTTCGATCAGGTCGAAATCACCCTCGGCCTGCATGCGGTCCATCAAAACGGAGCCGACCATGCCGCGCCAGCCTACCAGACCGACCAGATTGCCAATTTTTTTCATAGCGTACTTTCAGATAGTTGGAATAAAAGAATCGAAAACTCTACAAGGCCCGCAATACCGCTGCACCCATCTCCACGGTGCTGACACGTGTGCTGCCGGGGCTGAAGATGTCGGCCGTGCGCAGGCCCTGCGCCAGCACTGTCTTCACGGCCGCTTCGATGCGCTGGGCCGCTGCTGCCTGATTGAGGCTGAAGCGCAACATCATGGCCGCGCTCAGGATGGTTGCCAGCGGATTGGCGATGCCTTTGCCGGCAATATCGGGGGCGCTGCCATGGCTGGGTTCGTACAAGCCCTGGTTGCTCGCATTCAGGCTGGCCGAGGGCAGCATGCCGATGGAGCCTGTCAGCATGGCGGCCTCGTCGCTCAGGATATCGCCAAACAGGTTGCCGGTAACGACGACATCGAACTTCTTGGGCGCGCGCACCAGTTGCATGGCGGCGTTGTCGACGTACATGTGGTCGAGTTCAACGTCGGGGTATTGCTGGCCGACTTCCGTGACCACGTCCTTCCAGAGCTGGAAAGTTTCCAGCACGTTGGCCTTGTCGACGCTGGTGACACGTTTGGAGCGCTTGCGCGCAGCCTGAAACGCAACGTGGGCGATGCGTTCGATTTCGGGGCGTGAATAGCGCATGGTGTCAAACGCTTCCTCGGCGCCGGGGAACAGGCCGTCGGTGGCGATGCGCCGGCCGCGCGGCTGGCCAAAATAGACATCGCCGGTCAATTCGCGAATGATCAGGATGTCCAGACCGGCAATCAGTTCGGGCTTCAGGCTGGAGGCGTCCACCAGTTGTTCGTAACAGATGGCCGGGCGCAGGTTGGCAAACAGGCCCAGGTTTTTGCGCAGGCCCAGAATCGCCTGCTCGGGACGCAGGGCGCGCTCGAGCTTGTCGTATTTCCAGTCGCCGACTGCGCCGAACAAAATGGCGTCCGCCTGCTTGGCGAGCTTCAGCGTGGCCTCGGGCAGGGGATGCCCATGTGCCTCGTAAGCGGCACCGCCGACCAGCGCAGTTTCCATTTCGATCTTGAGGTCAAGCGCCTGCAAGACCTTGACCGCTTCGGCCACAATTTCGGTACCGATGCCGTCGCCCGGCAACACTGCAATTTTCATGATGGACCTGATTCGTTTCTAGAGTAATGGGGACCGGGCAGCTTTTTGCATCAGCCCCGTCGTTGTTGGCGCAAGGTTTGGGTTGATTGGGTGGCTCAGGCGATCAGGGTGCGGGCCAGCCAGGGCTTTTCGGTTAAACGACGTGTTTCGAAGGTTTTGATTTTGTCGGCGTGGCGCAAGGTCAGACCGATGTCGTCAAAACCATTGAGCAGGCAGTACTTGCGAAAGGCCTGAACTTCAAATGGGAGTTCAGCCCCGTCGGGCTTGACGACGACCTGGCGTTCGAGATCGATCGTGAGCCGGTAACCGGGGAAAGCGGCGGCCTCGTCGAACAACTGGCTGATCTGGGCTTCTCCCAGCACGATTGGCAGCATGCCGTTCTTGAAACTGTTGTTGAAGAAGATGTCGGCGTAGCTCGGTGCAATGATGGCGCGAAAACCGTACTGGTCGAGTGCCCATGGCGCGTGTTCACGCGAGGAACCACAGCCGAAATTCTTGCGTGCCAGCAGGATGGAAGCGCCCTGGTAGCGCGGCTGGTTCAGCACGAAATCGGGATTGGACTTGCGCGTGGCAGGATCCTGACCGGGAAAGCCGGGGTCCAGATAGCGCCACTCGTCGAACAGATTTTGGCCAAAGCCGGTCTTGCGAATCGATTTCAGGAACTGTTTCGGGATGATGGCGTCGGTATCGACGTTTTCCCGGTCCATCGGGGCAACAAGCCCCTGGTGCAGGGTAAATTTTTGCATGAGGTGCTTTATACCTTCTTGGCCGCTTCTTCGATTTTTTCACCGGCCTTCTGGAGATCCTGGCCAACGCCCTTGACCGTGTTGCAGCCGGTCAGGGCCAGGAGGAAGGACAGGCTGAGCAGCAGTGACAGTGTTTTCATGGGGTGTTCCTGGGTGAAGGGGTTCAGACAAACTTCCGGACGTCCACAAAGTGGCCGTGGATCGCGGCGGCCGCCGCCATCGCCGGGCTGACCAGATGCGTGCGTCCACCAGCGCCCTGGCGCCCTTCAAAGTTGCGGTTGCTGGTGGAGGCGCAGCGCTCACCCGGTTCGAGCCGGTCGGCGTTCATGGCCAGACACATGGAGCAGCCGGGTTCGCGCCATTCGAAGCCTGCGGCCTTGAAGATCTCGTGCAGGCCCTCGCGCTCGGCCTGTTCTTTGACCGGTCCGGAGCCGGGAACGACCATCGCCAGTTTGATGTTGCGCGCGACCTTCTGGCCCAACTTTTTGACGATGGCAGCGGCTTCGCGCATGTCTTCGATCCGGCTGTTGGTGCAGGAGCCGATGAAGACCTTGTCCACGTACAGATCGTCAAGTGCCTTGCCGGGCTCCAGCCCCATGTAGACCAGGGCGCGTTCGATGGCGCTGCGCCGGTTGGCGTCTTTCTCTTTGTCCGGATCGGGGACGCGGCAGTCGACGCCCAGCACCATTTCGGGCGATGTACCCCAGGTGACTTGCGGCACGACGGTGGCAGCGTCGATTTCGATAACAGTGTCAAAGCGGGCATCGGTGTCGCTGTGCAGCGTCTTCCAGTAGGCCACTGCCTGGTCCCATTCGACGCTGGCCGCTGCGCCACTGGCAGCAGCATGGCCGGGTGCCAGTGGGCGCCCCTTCACGTAGTCGATGGTCTTGTCATCCACCGCCACCAGCCCGGCGCGTGCGCCGGCTTCAATCGCCATGTTGCAGACCGTCATGCGGCCTTCCATGCTCAGGGCGCGAATGGCCGAACCGCCAAATTCGATGGTGTAGCCGGTGCCGCCCGCAGTGCCGATCTTGCCAATGACCGCCAGCACAATGTCCTTGCCGCCGCAGCCGCTTTGCAGCGTGCCATCGACCCGGATCAGCATATTCTTCGCCTTCTTGGCCAGCAGGGTTTGTGTCGCCATGACGTGTTCGACTTCGCTGGTGCCAATGCCATGGGCCAGCGCGCCAAAAGCGCCGTGCGTCGAGGTGTGTGAATCGCCGCAGACCACCGTCATGCCCGGCAGGATGGCGCCGTTTTCGGGGCCGATGACGTGCACGATGCCCTGGCGTTTGGAGAGGAAGGGGAAATAAGCGGCCGAGCCGAATTCCCGCATATTGGTGTCGAGTGTCACGACCTGCTCTTTGCTGGTCGGGTCAGTGATGCCGTCATAACCCCGCTCCCAGCCGGTGGTGGGGGTGTTGTGGTCAGCCGTGGCGACGATGGAGCTGACGCGCCATACCTTTCGCCCGGTCTGGCGCAAACCTTCATAGGCTTGCGGGCTGGTCACCTCATGCACCAGGTGACGGTCGATGTAGAGCAGGGCGGTGCCGTCTTCTTCCGTGTGGACGACGTGTTCGTCCCAGAGTTTGTCGTACAGCGTGCGTCCGTGGGTTTCGATATTCATGCGGGCCAAAAGGTTGTTGCTTGCCAGGGTGCGATTTTAGACGGCAAGCGCGATCGCGACGCCGTCATGAAAACGCCCGCCGGACGTTGCCATCCGGCGGGCGTTGCAGGTGCAGTCGGATCAGCGTTTGGCGATCGGCAGGACGTCGCGCTTGACGGACCCCGTGAACAACTGGCGCGGACGGCCAATCTTGTACTCGGGATCGCTGATCATTTCATTGAGCTGGGCGATCCAGCCCACGGTGCGAGCCAGTGCGAAGACGCCGGTGAACATGTTGACCGGAATGCCGATGGCGCGCTGTACGATGCCCGAGTAGAAATCGACGTTCGGGTAGAGCTTGCGCGAGACGAAGTATTCGTCTTCCAAAGCGATCTTTTCCAGGGCCATCGACAGCTTGAACAAGGGGTCGTTTTCGAGTCCGAGCTCGGCCAGAACTTCCCGGCAGGTTTCCTGCATCAGCTTGGCGCGCGGGTCGTAGTTCTTGTAGACGCGGTGTCCAAAGCCCATCAACTTGACGCCGGAATTCTTGTCCTTGACCTGTTCCATGAACTGGCCGACTTTGGCAATGCCGCCAGAGGCCTGAATTTCTTCGAGCATGTTCAGGCAGGCTTCATTGGCGCCGCCGTGGGCCGGGCCCCAGAGGCAGGCCACGCCGGACGCGATTGCGGCAAACGGGTTGGTGCCGGAGCTGCCGCACAGGCGCACGGTCGAGGTGGAAGCGTTTTGCTCGTGGTCTGCGTGCAGGATGAAGATGCGGTCCAGTGCGCGCTCGATGACCGGGTTGACCTTGTACTCTTCGCAGGGTGTAGCGAACATCATGTGCATGAAGTTGCCGGCATAGCTCAGGTTGTTTTTGGGGTACATATAGGGCTGGCCCATGCTGTACTTGTAGGCCATGGCGACCAGAGTCGGCATCTTGGCGATCAGGCGCAGGGCGGCGACTTCACGGTGCTCGGGATTGTTGATGTCGGTGCTGTCATGGTAGAAGGCCGACAGGGCGCCCACCAGGCCGGTCATGATCGCCATCGGATGGGCGTCACGGCGGAAACCGCGCAGGAAGAACTGCATCTGCTCGTTGACCATGGTGTGGTGGGTCACGCGTTCAGTGAAGTCGGCTTTGGCGGCGGCATTGGGCAGGTTTCCGTACAGCAGCAGGTGGCAGGTTTCGAGGAAGTCGCAGTTGGTTGCCAGTTGCTCGATCGGGTAGCCGCGGTACAGCAACTCGCCTTTGTCGCCGTCGATATAGGTGATGGCCGATTGGCACGACGCCGTGGACAGGAAACCTGGATCGTAGGTGAACATGCCGGTTTGCCCATAGAGCTTGCGGATGTCGATCACGTCGGGGCCGACGTTACCCTGGTACACCGGCAGGTCCATGCTGGGGCTGCCGTTACTGAATGACAGGGTGGCCTTGTTGTCAGATAGTTTCATTTTTTCTCGCCTTTCAAGAAGTTATTCTCAACATACACAAAACTTCACGTACATCATCCCGATCCAGATCCAGATTGACCTGCGCCAGGGACTTGCGTGCCAAGTGCAGATCGAGCAGATCATGGTCGCTCAGATCCATCAAGGCGCCGAGACCTTGCGACTGACGAGTCGTCAGCGTGGCCTCAAATCGCCGGAAGAACCGATCGATGAAAATATCGTTCTCTAGCAGACCACGCCGACAGCGCCACTTCAACTTGCTCAGCGTTCTTGCGTCGATCAACTCTTTACTTTTTACCATAACGCAAGCCCCCTGATATTGATCAAACCGTACTGGAAACCATCATTTCCTTGATCTTTCCGATTGCTTTGGTTGGATTGAGTCCTTTCGGACACACATCGACACAATTCATGATGGTGTGGCAGCGGAACAGGCGGTACGGGTCCTGCAAGTTGTCCAGCCGTTCGGCCGTGGCTTCGTCGCGGCTGTCGGCCAGGAAGCGGTAGGCTTGCAGCAGTCCAGCCGGACCAACGAATTTGTCCGGATTCCACCAGAAACTCGGGCAGGAAGTAGAGCAACTGGCGCACAGAATGCACTCGTACAAGCCATTGAGCTCGTCGCGCTCCTGCGGGCTTTGCAGACGCTCCTTCTCTGGCGGCACCGTGTTGTTGATCAGATAGGGCTTGACCGAGTTGTATTGCTTGAAGAACTGCGTCATGTCAACGATCAGGTCGCGTACCACGGGCAGACCCGGCAGAGGCTTGAGAACAATGGTTCCGGGCAGGGTCAGCATATTGGTCAGGCAGGCCAGGCCGTTTTTGCCGTTGATGTTCATGGCGTCGGAGCCGCAGACACCTTCGCGACACGACTTGCGAAAACTGATGCTCGGATCCTGTGCTTTGAGTTTGAGCAAGGCGTCAAGCAGCATGCGTTCGCTGCCGTCGAGCTCGACCTCAACGGTCTGCATGTAGGGCTTGGCATCAGCGTCAGGATCGTAGCGGTAGATCTGGAAGGTACGTTTTGACATGATGTTCTCTTTAAAAGCTGCGCACGGTAAGGGGCACGGATTCGACGCTCAGGGGCTTCATCTGCACCGGCTTGTAGGCCAGGCGGCTGCCTTCGCTGTACCAGAGGGTGTGTTTGTGCCAGTCGGTGTCGTTGCGGCCGTTGGGATGCTCGGGGCTATCGGCGTAATCGTTGACCGAATGCGCACCGCGGCTTTCGTGGCGCGCTGCAGCCGAGACGATGGTTGCCTGTGCCACTTCGATCAGGTTTTCAACTTCCAGCGCCTCGATGCGTGCTGTATTGAATATCTTTGATTTGTCTTTCAGACCAATGGTTTTGACCCGTTCGCGCAGCGCCGCAATCTTGCTCACGCCCTCGTTCATGCTGGCCTGGGTGCGGAATACGCCCGCATGCTGCTGCATGGCGGAGCGTATGTCGTTGGCCACGTCCTGTGAATATTCACCGTCGGTGGCGTTGTCCAGCCGCGCAATGCGCGCCAGTGTTGCGTCGGCGGCGTCGGCGGGCAGGGGCTTGTGCACGGGATTGGTTTTGTTGAATTCAACGATGTGGTTGCCGGCAGCACGGCCGAATACCAGCAGGTCGAGCAGTGAATTGGTACCCAGGCGATTGGCGCCGTGGACGCTGACGCAGGCGCATTCGCCGACTGCGTAAAGGCCATTGACGATTTCGCTCTGGTTGCTGGCGTTCTGGGTTACCACCTGGCCGTGGATATTGGTCGGGATGCCGCCCATCTGGTAGTGAATGGTGGGAACGACCGGAATCGGCTCCTTGGTGATGTCGACGTTGGCAAAGTTGTGTCCAATTTCGAAGACCGAGGGCAGGCGCTTCATGATGGTTTCGGCACCCAGGTGGGTCATGTCCAGATTGATGTAGTCCTTGTTTGGACCGCAACCGCGACCTTCCTTGATCTCCTGGTCCATGCAGCGCGAGACGTAGTCACGCGGTGCCAGATCCTTGTAGGCTGGTGCATAGCGCTCCATGAAACGCTCACCATTGCTATTGCGCAGGATCGCGCCCTCGCCGCGGCAGCCTTCGGTCAACAGCACGCCGGCGCCGTGCACACCGGTTGGGTGGAATTGCCAGAATTCCATGTCTTCGAGTGGTACGCCAGCGCGCGCCGCCATGCCCAGACCGTCGCCGGTGTTGATGAAGGCGTTGGTCGACGCCGCAAAAATGCGACCGGCGCCGCCGGTGGCCAGCAGGGTGGTCTTGGCCTCAAAAATATGCACGTCACCGGTTTCCATCTCCAGCGCGGTTACACCCACCACGTCGCCTGCGGCGTCGCGGATCAGGTCCATGGCCAGCCATTCAACAAAGAAACTGGTCATTTCCTTGACGTTTTGCTGGTACAGCGTGTGCAGCATGGCGTGCCCGGTGCGGTCTGCGGCGGCACAGGCGCGTTGCACCGGTTTTTCACCGTAGTTGGCGGTATGACCACCAAAAGGGCGCTGGTAAATGGTGCCGTCGGGGTTGCGGTCAAACGGCATGCCCATGTGTTCCAGGTCATAGACTGCCTTGGGTGCTTCCCGGCACATGTACTCAATGGCATCCTGGTCACCAAGCCAGTCTGAGCCCTTGACCGTGTCATAGAAGTGGTAGTGCCAGTTGTCTTCCGACATGTTGCCAAGGGAGGCGCCGATGCCGCCCTGCGCGGCGACCGTATGGGAGCGCGTCGGAAAGACCTTGGACAGCACGGCGACCTTGAGGCCGGCGCGGGCGAGTTGCAGCGAAGCGCGCATGCCGGAGCCGCCGGCGCCGACGATGACAACGTCAAATTTTCGCTTGGGAAGTTGGGATGTAGCGGTCATGGTTGAGTTTTTTTGCATTCGGATGGGGTCGCGGGTAGCTTGAAAGTGGCGGCTCACAGGCGCCACAGGACCTGGATGCTCCAACCGGCGCAGCCGGTCAACCAAACCAGGGTGAAGACGTGCAGCGACAGGCGTAACCAGAC
Organism: uncultured beta proteobacterium; assembly: GCA_903914175.1. Lineage (GTDB taxonomy): Bacteria > Pseudomonadota > Gammaproteobacteria > Burkholderiales > Burkholderiaceae_C > Rhodoferax. The sequence goes on from CAIWNX010000302.1 coordinate 15,453, forward strand.
GGGTTTGATGTAATCCATCCAGATGTCACGCATACCGACCCACACGTGGTACAGCAGCGCGATGATGATGGCAAAGGTCAGTGCCTTCATCCATTGGGGCGAAAAGATGCCGGCCCATTGTTCGTAACCGAGTGGGCCCTTGCTGAAGATGATCCGCGCCAGAATCAGCGCGGTAAAAAGCGCCATCAGAGCGGCCGTCACGCGCTGGCCCAGCCAGTCGCGCAAGCCATAGTGGGCTCCTACAACAATGCGTTTGGAGCCGTAATTGACAGACATGGTGTTTCCTTTAATTGGTTGTGACAGGCGCGGCTCGTTGCGCGCGTTGGCGCGGCCTTGAGCAAAGTTTTAGTAGATGCCGAACAGCTTGGCGCCCAGCAGCAGCGTCAAGCCGATGCTGGCGGCCAGCGTGAAAGCCGCGCTGGAGCGGCCAAATTCCTTGGTGGTGGCGTCGTGATGCGTATCCATCCACAGGTGGCGCAGGCCGGCAATGAAGTGTTGCAGGTAGGCCCAGATCAGCGCCAGCGCCACCAATTTCCAGATGAAACCGGGCAAGCCCAGCATGCCGATATTGAAAGCTGCTTTGAATTTGGCGAAAGAAATTTCGGAGGAAACCGAACTGTCGAACATCCAGATGATGAAGGGCATCAGAAAAAACATGATGGCCCCACTGATCCGGTGCATGCCCGATACCAGGGAAGCCAGTGGCCAGCGGTAAGTGGGCAGATCCCGCAGGGCATTGATGTTGCGAAACTCGGGTCTCACTTTTGTTGTGTTTGTCGCTAGCTCAGACATGCTTGCCCTTCTGTGTGGTGAGTAACTGCTTGGTAACCGGCAAGAAATGCCAATGCTGAAATTCTATTGCAGTGCACAGAAAATATTGATCTAAGGCAAATAACCGGGTAATTTAGTTTGAAACCCGGGTCCTTTCGGCGCTCAGCTGAGATTGTTTTGGTAGTGGTGCGTGTCGGTGCGGTAGAAACCGCGCCGAAGTTCCATGGGGACATCGTTGTAGGTGTAGGCGATGCGCTCGACGCTGAGTAGCGGAGTCCCTGGCGCGACCTTGAGTAGTTGCTCCCGCCCGCCGCGTGCCGGTTCGGCGCGTATTTTTTCTTCAGCCCGGACCATGCGAACATTGAATTCGGTTTCAAACAGGGCGTAAGTCGGTCCCTGGTAATTGGCGAGCCGTTCGGCCGTCAAACCCTTGAAAGTCGCGGCAGGCAGCCAGATGTCTTCCAGAATGGTCGGCGTGCCAAGAAAACTCAGAACCCGTCGTACCTGCAGCACGGCGTCGCCAGCGCGCAGCGCCAGAGCGCGCGCCACCTCGGCGCTGGCGCGTGTGCGGCGGCATTCGATGATGTCGCGCTGAGCCGGCCCTTCGCTGCCAGGCGTGCCGCTATCGGGTACCAACTTCAAGAAACGAAACTGCACCTGTTGTTCCGCATGGGTTGCAACGAAGGTGCCCTTGCCCTGGCGCCGCATCAACAGGTTTTCGGCTGCGAGTTCGTCGATTGCCTTGCGCACCGTTCCCTGGCTGACACGAAACCGGGCGGCCAGATCCATCTCACTGGGAATTACTTCGCCGGGTTTCCATTCGCCAAGTCGCAGGCTGCTTAACAACAAACCTTTTATTTGTTGGTAAAGCGGGCTGAACGACGCCGTTGGCAACGCGCCAGCGTCGGGTCCGACGGCAAGGTTTTCAGCGGGCGCAAGGAGTGAGGTGGACATGCGTGTTGGGTTCTCTACAGACAGTGTTGAACAATATCATCATATCTTATATAAGACATAAGACAAAATTGACGACTCAGGGTTTTCCAGAGTAAACTGACGCCACATCTGTGGGGCTCAGCCGACCCGCTCGAGCCACCTTGGTACCCGTTTCACAACACTACTGGAGTACTCACCATGAGCAAAAAGCCCGTCCGCGTGGCCGTCACCGGCGCAGCAGGTCAAATCGGTTACGCAATCCT
>CAIWNX010000303.1 GCA_903914175.1 uncultured beta proteobacterium
TGGCCCAGTGGCTGCAAGCCCATGTGCCCGAACTGGGTTTCCTGCGGGTCTTCCAGTACCTGACCCTGCGTGCCGTCATGGCGGCCATGACCGCGCTGCTGATGGGCCTTGTGGCCGGGCCCTGGGTGATTCGCCGTCTGACCGAACTCAAGATCGGCCAGCCCATTCGCGGCTACGGCATGGCCTCGCACCTGAGCAAGAGTGGCACACCCACCATGGGCGGCGTGCTGATCCTGCTCTGCATCACGGTGGCAACTTTGTTGTGGGCCGACCTCAGCAACCGCTTTGTCTGGATCGTGCTGGTGGTCACGCTGAGTTTTGGCGCCATCGGCTGGGTTGATGACTGGCGCAAGGTGGTCGACAAAAACCCCGAAGGCATGCGCTCGCGTGAAAAATACTTCTGGCAGTCGCTGATTGGTCTGCTGGCCGCGCTTTACCTGGTGTTCAGCATTTCCGAGAGTTCCAATTTGCGCGTGCTCGAACTCTTTTTCAAATGGGTGCAGTCGGGGTTCGATTTGAACCTGCCGCCCAAAGCCGGTCTGCTGCTGCCCTTCATCAAGGAAGTCAGCTACCCGCTCGGCGTGCTGGGTTTTGTCATCCTGACCTACCTCGTGATCGTGGGTTCGAGCAACGCCGTGAACCTGACCGATGGCCTCGACGGTCTGGCCATCATGCCGGTGGTGCTGGTGGGTGCGAGTCTGGGCGTCTTTGCCTACGTCACCGGCAGTGCTGTTTATTCCAAGTACCTGTTTTTTCCGCACATCCCGGGCTCGGGGGAACTGCTGATCTTTACCTCGGCCATGGGCGGCGCCGGGCTGGCTTTCCTCTGGTTTAACACGCACCCGGCGCAGGTCTTCATGGGCGATGTCGGCGCGCTCGCACTGGGCGCTGCGCTGGGCACGGTGGCGGTGATCGTGCGCCAGGAAATTGTGCTGGCGGTGATGGGCGGCATCTTCGTGGTGGAAGCGCTATCCGTCATGCTGCAGGTGAGCTGGTTCAAGTACAGCCGCAAGCGCACCGGCACCGGGCAGCGTCTGCTCAAGATGGCGCCGCTGCACCACCATTTCGAGAAAAGCGGCTGGCCAGAGACGCAGGTGGTTGTGCGTTTCTGGATCATCACCATGCTGCTGTGCCTGCTGGGTTTGTCAACCTTGAAGCTAAGGTAGCCGTGAGCACGCTGCACGACCAACACGTTCTGATTCTGGGCCTGGGTACGTCCGGCCTGGCAATGGCGCGTTGGTGTGCACGCTGCGGCGCGCAGGTGACGGTGGCCGACACGCGCAGCACGCCGCCGCAACTGGTCCGCATGCAGTCGGAGTTGCCCGCCGCGCGCTTTGTCAGCGGCGCGTTCGATGCCAGCCTGATCGAGGGCAGCGAGATTCGTGCGGTCTTCAAGAGCCCGGGTCTGACGCCGCTGGAAGTGGCAGCGGTTGCCGATGCAGCGCATGCTGTGGGCATCCCGGTCGCCGGCGAACTGAGCCTGTTTGCGCAGGCCCTGGCCGACCTGCGCGCCACGCGCGACTACGCGCCGACGCTGCTGGCCGTGACCGGCACCAACGGCAAGACCACGGTGACGGCATTGACCGGGCAACTGGTGGCGCGTGCGGGGAAAAGTGTGGTGGTGGCAGGCAATATCGGACCAAGTCTGCTCGACAGCTTGTCTGCTGCGCTGGACGCCGATGCGCTGCCGCAGGTCTGGGTGCTGGAGCTCTCCAGTTTCCAACTCGATGGCGAAAGCAGCTTCGAGCCCAGCGCCGCTGCCGTGCTCAACATCACGCAGGACCATCTTGATTGGCACGGCAGCATGGCGGCCTATGTGGAAGCCAAGGCACGGGTCTTTGGAAAACAGGGTCTGATGCTGCTCAACCGCGACGATCCGCTGGTGCTGGCCCTTTTGAATCCGCCGCTGCCCGAGGCGCCGACTTTGAAGTCGGCCAGAGCAAAGCTGCAACGCCCCGTGATTCGCGCCCATGTCACTTTTGGCGCCGACCTGCCGACGCGTCCTGGCGACTTCGGCCTGGAAGAGGTCAATGGCATGGTCTGGCTGGTGCGCGCGCTGGAAGCCGATGAGACCATCAAGAAACGCAACAGCACGCAGCAATCCGAGGTCTTCATCCAGCGCCTGATGCCAGCCGATGCCTTGCGCATTCGCGGCCGTCACAACGCGCTCAATGCGCTGGCGGCGTTGGCGCTGGCCTGTGCGGCAGACTGCGCCCTCGGCCCCATGCTCTACGGGCTGCGTGAATACCGTGGCGAGCCGCACCGGGTCGAGTCCATCGGCAGCGTCAACGGTGTGGAATATTTTGATGACAGCAAGGGCACCAACGTTGGCGCCACTGTGGCCGCTGTGAACGGACTGGGCTCCGAGCGCAAACTCATCGTCATTCTGGGGGGCGAGGGCAAGGGCCAGGATTTCTCGCCGCTGGCACAGCCGCTGGCACGCCACGCGCGTGCGGTGGTTCTGATCGGTCGCGATGCGACGCTGATCCGTGCCGCGTTGCAGGACCGTGGTGTGGTCTTGCTGGATGCGGCGTCGATGGAACTGGCGGTCAGCGCGGCGAGCGAACTGGCGCAGCCGGGTGACGCTGTGCTGATGTCGCCGGCCTGCGCCAGCTTTGACATGTTTGACAACTACGAACACCGCGCCCGTGTTTTTGCGCAGGCGCTGGGTAGCCTGGCCGATGCGGCCGGCGTGGCACTGGAGGGTGCGCTGTGAACGCGCGTGTTGCCAGCAGCGTCAGCGTGCCAGCACGTGTTGTCGGTTTCGACCAGGCTTTGCTGTGGGTCACCGTGGCCTTGCTGGCCTGGGGCATGGTGATGGTGTACTCGGCCTCGATTGCGATGCCGGAAAACCCGCGCTTTGCCAAGTACACGCACAGTTATTTCCTGGTGCGGCACGTGGCCTGGCTGCTGATGTCGTTTGTTGCGGCGCTGCTGGCGTTCCAGGTGCCCGTGGCGCGTTGGGAGAAAGCGGCGCCCTGGCTCTTTATCGCCTCACTGGTGTTGTTGGCCGCGGTGCTGATCCCGCATGTGGGCAAGGTTGTTTATGGTGCACGACGCTGGATCGCGCTCGGCCCCTTTGGGTTCCAGCCATCTGAACTGGCCAAGTTCGCGGTGCTCCTGTATGCGGCCGATTACATGGTGCGCAAAATGGAAGTCAAGGAGCATTTCTTCCGCGCGGTCGCACCCATGGGTGTGGCCGTGGCGCTGGTCGGTGTGCTGCTGCTGGCCGAGCCCGACATGGGCGCTTTCATGGTGATTGCCGTGATCGCGATGGGCATTCTGTTCCTGGGTGGCGTCAACGCGCGCATGTTCTTCCTGATCGCCACTGTGCTGCTGGTGGCGTTTGGTTTGATGATTGCGCTGAGCGAATGGCGACGCGAGCGCATTTTTGCCTACCTCGATCCCTGGAGCGAGAAGAACGCGCTGGCCAAGGGCTATCAACTCACGCACTCGCTGATCGCCATCGGGCGTGGCGAGATCTTTGGCGTCGGGCTCGGTGGCAGTGTCGAGAAATTGCACTGGTTGCCAGAGGCGCATACCGATTTTCTGCTGGCTGTGATTGGCGAAGAGTTTGGTCTGATCGGCGTGGTCTGCGTGATCGGTCTGTTTCTCTGGTTGACGCGCCGCATGATGCACATCGGTCGCCAGTCGATTGCGCTGGACCGGATTTTTGCCGGCCTGGTGGCGCAGGGGGTCGGCATCTGGATGGGTTTTCAGGCCTTTATCAACATGGGCGTGAACCTGGGCGCACTGCCGACCAAGGGCCTGACCCTGCCGCTGATGAGCTATGGTGGCTCGGCTATTCTGGTCAATCTGGTAGCCGTTGCCGTGGTGCTGCGCATCGATTTCGAAAATCGTTTGATGATGCGCGGGGGGCGCCTATGAACGCGTTCGTTGCGGTGTTGCAGTGCCACGTGTCACCTGGATTGCGGATCAAGTCCGCAATGACGAAGTCAAGATTGCGGCGGTGCCACTTATGAACAAGTGCGCACTCATCATGGCAGGTGGAACCGGGGGACATATCTTCCCGGGGCTTGCTGTGGCCCAGGCTTTGCGCGAGCGCGGCTGGCGCGTGCACTGGCTTGGCGGCACGGGCAGTGCCGCGCAGCCGAGCATGGAAAGCCGTTTGGTGCCGGCGCAGGGTTTTGCGTTTGAGGCGGTCAACTTCTCGGGCGTGCGTGGCAAAGGTCTTGGCTCGCTGCTGGGTCTGCCCTGGCGCTTGCTGCGCGCCTGTTGGCAAAGCCTGCAGGTGCTGCGCCGGGTTCGGCCCGATGTGGTGCTGGGGCTGGGTGGCTACATCACCTTTCCAGCGGGTCTGATGAGCGTGCTGTTGCGCAAACCTTTGATCCTGCACGAGCAGAACTCGGTGGCGGGTATGGCCAACAAGTGGCTGTCCAAAGTGGCGGTGCGGGTATTTACAGCGTTTCCCGATGCCATGAAGAAGGGCGTATGGGTCGGCAATCCGCTGCGCGCCGCTTTCATCGGTGTGCCCGAGCCGGCGGTGCGCTTTGCCACACGCAGCGGGCCGCTGCGATTGCTGGTGGTCGGTGGCAGCCTGGGCGCGCGTGCCCTCAACGACATCGTGCCGCAGGCGCTGGCGCTGTTGCCAGTGCAGAGTCGGCCGGTGGTGATCCATCAAAGCGGCGCGGCGCAGATCGACGCCTTGCGCGCCAACTATGCGGCTGCCGGTGTGGCGGCGCAACTCACGCCCTTCATCGACGACACGGCGCAGGCTTTTGCGGATACCGATCTGGTGATCTGCCGCGCCGGTGCCAGTACGGTCACCGAGATTGCGGCCGTCGGTGCTGCCGCCCTGTTTGTTCCATTCCCGTCGGCAGTCGATGACCATCAGACCGTGAACGCGCGTTTTCTGGTCGGGCGCGGCGCCGGCTGGCTGGTGGCCCAGCCGCAATTGACGGCGCAATGGCTGGCCGACTGGCTGCAAAAAATCAACCGCGACGCGCTGCTGCGGTGCGCGCAGCAAGCCAGAACACTGGCCAAGTTCGATGCCAGCGCGCTGGTCGTTGCGGCTTGCGAGGAGGTGGCGCGATGAAGCATGCTGTTCGTCGCATTCATTTCGTGGGCATTGGCGGTGTCGGCATGTCGGGCATTGCCGAAGTGCTGTTCAATCTGGGTTACAGCGTCAGCGGTTCCGATCTGAGCGACAGCGCCACGCTCAAGCGTCTTGCGGCACTCGGCCTGCAGACCCATGTTGGCCATGCTGCCAGCCATGTGGCCGGCGCTGATGTGCTGGTGACATCGACTGCGGTGCAGGCCGATAACGCGGAAGTGCTGGCGGCGCGTGCGCAACAGATTCCGGTGGTGCCGCGCGCCCTGATGCTGGCCGAACTGATGCGGCTCAAGCAGGGCATCGCCATCGCCGGCACGCATGGCAAGACAACCACCACCAGTCTGGTCGCCAGCGTGCTGGCCGAGGCTGGCCTGGACCCAACCTTTGTCATCGGTGGGCGCCTTAACAGCGCGCTGAGCAATGCCCGGCTGGGTCAGGGCGACTACATCGTGGTCGAGGCCGATGAGTCCGACGCATCCTTCCTCAACCTGTTGCCGGTGATGGCGGTGGTGACCAATATCGACGCTGACCACATGGAGACTTACGGCCACGACTTTGGCCGGCTCAAGCAGGCTTTTGTTGATTTTCTGCACCGCATGCCCTTCTATGGTCGGGCCATTCTGTGTACTGACGACGCGGCCGTGCGTGACATCGTGGCGCAGGTGAACTGTCCCATGACCCGCTACGGTTTTGGTGCCGACGCGCAACTGCGCGCAGTGGATGTGCGAGCCGCAGAGGGGCAAATGCGTTTCACGGTGCAGCGTCGCAACGGCATCGATCTGCCGGACCTGGATGTGGTGTTGAACCTGCCCGGAGAGCACAACGTGCTCAACGCGCTGGCGGCGATTGCGGTTGCAATGGAACTCGGCGTTGAAGACGCCGCCGTGCAGACGGCGCTGGCCGGTTTCAAGGGGGTTGGGCGGCGCTTTCAGCGTTACGGCGAGGTGATGGCACGCCAGGGTGGTGCCTTCACGCTGGTTGATGACTATGGTCATCACCCGGTCGAGATGGCGGTCACGCTGGCCGCTGCGCGGGGTGCCTTTCCGGGTCGCCGTCTGCTGCTGGCGTTTCAGCCGCATCGCTACACCCGTACGCGTGACTGTTTCGATGATTTCGTCAAGGTCATGGCGCAGGCCGATGCTGTGCTGCTGGCCGAAGTCTATAGCGCTGGCGAGTCGCCGATTGCCGGCGCCGATGGCCGCAGTCTGGCGCAGGCGCTGCAGCGCGCCGGGAAGATTGAACCGCTGTTTGTCGATCAGATCGCGGGTATGGCGCAGCGCATTGTGGAGACCGCGCGCGCTGGCGATGTGGTGCTGTGCATGGGTGCCGGTTCCATCGGCGCCGTGCCGGCGCGTGTTTTGGAACTCGCGCAGGAGGGGCAAAGCTCATGAGTGCATTCGATATGAAAACCGGAAAAACAGCAGTATTGATGGGTGGCGCGTCGGCCGAGCGCGAAATTTCCTTGATGTCGGGGCAGGGCGTACTGCAGGCGCTGCGCTCAAAGCGTGTTGACGCCCATGCCTTTGATCCGTCCGAGCGCGATTTGCTCGAACTCAAGCGCGATGGTTTCACGCGCTGCTTCATCGCGCTGCATGGGCGCTTTGGCGAAGACGGCACGGTGCAGGGTGCGCTCGAATTGCTGGGCATTCCCTACACCGGCTCGGGCGTGATGGCATCAAGCATTGCGATTGACAAGGTCATGACCAAGCGCATCTGGCGTGCCGAAGGCCTGGCCACACCGGCGTGGCGACAGGTGGACAGCACCGCTGCTACCGAGCAGGCCTTTGCCGCACTGGGCAGCCCGATGATCGTGAAGCCGTCGCGTGAAGGCTCCACCATCGGCCTGACCAAGGTCACGGCGCTGGCGCAGTGCGCCGATGCCTATGCGCTGGCAGCCGGGCACGACCCCGAGGTGCTGTGCGAGCAGTTCATCCAGGGTGATGAAGTGACGATTGCAGTCCTTGGTACCGGCGCCGCCGCGCGTGCGCTGCCGGTGATCCGCATCGTGGCGCTGGAGGGCAACTACGATTACCAGAACAAGTACTTCACTGACACCACGCAGTACCTGGTTCCCTGCGGTCTGCCAGCGGGCGAGGAAGAACGCATTCAGGCCATGGTGCTCGACGCCTACCGCGTGCTGGGCTGCCGCGGCTGGGCGCGCGCCGACGTGATGATTGACGCCGCCACACGCAAGCCCTATCTGCTGGAAATCAACACCTCGCCCGGAATGACCGGGCATTCACTGGTGCCGATGGCGGCCCGGGCCGCCGGCATCGATTACCCGACGCTGTGCGTGGAAGTGCTGCAGCATGCGGCGCTGGACAGCAGCGTCAAACCAGCCGGAGGGTCGGCATGACCGAGAGCCTGCCAGTGCCGGTTGATGTAAAGCTCATGAACATGATGGCTTCGGTCCTGTTTGTGGTCTTTGCCCTGCTGATCGCGGGCAGCCTGGCGGCCTGGGTTTCGCAGCATCCGGTTTTCTCCGTGCGCGCCATTGCCGTCACCGGCGAAGTCACGCACAGCAACGCGGTCACGCTGCGCGCCAATGTCGCCTCACAACTCAACGGCACCTTCTTCACGATGGATCTGGCGCGCGCGCAACAGGCGTTTGAAGCGCTGCCCTGGGTGCGCAAGGCCGTGGTGCGGCGTGAGTTCCCGAATCGCCTCAAGGTCGTGCTGCAAGAGCACAAGGCCTTCGCCTATTGGGGGCAGGAAGGCGACTCGCGCCTGATCAACAACTTTGGCGAAGTGTTTGAAGCCAATGTCGAAGAAGTTGAGCAGGCCGATCTGCCGCGATTGAATGGGCCTGAAGGGCATGGCGCGGCGGTGCTGACGATGTACCAGACGCTGCAGCCGCTGTTTGAGGGCATGGACATGGTGATGGAGCAGCTTGAGCTCAGCGGCCGTGGCGGCTGGCGCGTGCGCCTGGACAGCGGCGCCACGTTCGAACTCGGCGGTGGAACGGCGGCGGAGGTGCTTGAGCGCACACAGCGTTTCCTCAAGACCTTAACGCAGGTGACATCGCGTTACGGACGCGCGCCGGAGGCGTTGGAGTCGGCCGACCTGCGCCATGAGGACGGCTACGCCATTCGTTTGCGCGGGGTTACCACCGGCGCGGTCGGCGGGCAGAAGAAATAACGGTAACAACGGTAATAGCGGCAACACAAGCAACAGGTGAATATATGGCGAAAGAATACAAAGATCTGGTCGTAGCGCTGGACATTGGCACCGCCAAGGTCATGGTGGTGGTGGCCGAGGTGCTGCCCGGGGGTGAGCTCAAGCTGGCTGGCCTCGGGCTGGCACCGAGCAATGGCCTCAAGCGCGGTGTTGTGGTCAACATCGAGACCACGGTGCAGAGCATTCAGCAGGCCTTGAAAGAGGCCGAACTGATGGCCGACTGCAAGATCACGCGGGTCTACACCGGCATCACCGGCAGCCATATCCGGGGTTTCAATTCGAGCGGCATGGTGGCGATCAAGGACCGAGAGGTCAGCGCTGCCGACATTGCGCGTGTGGTGGAAACTGCCAAGGCGATCAACATCTCGACCGACCAGCGCCTGTTGCTGGTGGAGCCGCAGGAGTTCGTCATTGATGGCCAGGATGTGAAGGAGCCGATCGGCATGAGCGGCATTCGCCTGGAGGCCAAGGTCCACATCGTGACCGGCGCCCAAAGTGCGGCCGAGAACATCATCAAGTGTGTGCGCCGCTGCGGCCTGGAAGTCGAGCAACTGATGCTCAATCCGCTGGCCAGCAGCCTCTCCGTGCTGACCGAGGACGAGCGTGAACTCGGCGTGGCGCTGGTTGATATCGGTGCCGGCACCACCGACGTGGCGATCTTCACCAACGGTGCGATTCGTCACACCTCGGTGATTCCGATCGCTGGCGACCTGATCACCAGCGACATCGCAATGGCACTGCGCACGCCGACCAAGGACGCCGAAGACATCAAGGTCGAGAGCGGCTACGCCAAGCAGTTGCTGGCCGATCCCGATTCGCAGGTTGAAGTACCGGGCCTGGGCGACCGCGGTCCGCGCATGCTCAGTCGCCAGGCGCTGGCTGGCGTTATTGAGCCACGGGTGGAAGAGATTTTTTCGCTGGTGCACCAGGTCATGCGCGAGTCCGGTTTTGAGGAGATGCTCTCCAGCGGCATCGTGCTCACCGGCGGCAGTTGCGTCATGCCCGGCATGGTCGAACTCGGCGAAGACATCTTCCTCAAGCCAGTGCGCCGGGGTTTTCCAAAATACAGCGGCGCCCTGTCGGACATGGTCGCGCAAGCGCGCGCTGCCACCGTCATGGGTCTGCTGGAAGAGGCGCGGCTGGCACGGCTGCGCGGCTTCAAAGTGGCGCAGAAAGCCGGTTCGATGAAGACCGCATTCAGCCAGGTCAAGGATTGGTTTGTGGGGAACTTCTGATGCCTACCTTTACGACTCCCATGAAAGTATGGCCCTCTCAAATGTCGCACTGGCATTGGCGATGCACGGATCCGCCCTGTTAAGGCAACGAATAAGAAGATTTGAACCACAACGGCAACTGTTTAACTTTATTGGAATCTCAGGAGAAAAAAATGGCCATCGAAATGATTGAAGACGTCGCGTTCAACCAAGGCACCCAGATCAAGGTGATCGGGATCGGCGGCGGCGGCGGCAACGCTGTGGCGCACATGATTGCATCAGCGGTTCAGGGCGTTGAATTTGTTTGCGCCAATACCGACGCGCAGGCCTTGGGCCGCAGCGCGGCGCACCGCACGATTCAGCTTGGCAGCAGCGGTCTTGGCGCTGGCAGTAAACCGGAACGCGGTCGCGAAGCTGCAGAACTGGCGGTTGACGACATCCGCGCCGCGATAGAAGGCGCGCACATGCTCTTCATTACGGCCGGCATGGGCGGTGGCACCGGGACCGGCGCGGCGCCGGTGATTGCGCGCCTGGCGCGCGAGATGGGCATCCTTACGGTGGGCGTCGTCACCAAACCCTTTGAGTTTGAAGGCGGCCGGCGCATGAGCAATGCGGATGCCGGCTTGACCGAGCTTGAAGCCAATGTCGATTCGCTGATCGTGGTGCTCAATGAGAAACTGCTCGAAGTGCTCGGTGACGACATCACGCAGGACCAGGCATTTGCCCACGCCAATGACGTGCTCAAGAACGCGGTTGGCGGTATTGCTGAAATCATCAATGTACCGGGTCACGTCAATGTGGACTTTGAAGACGTGCGCACGGTGATGGGTGAGCCCGGCAAGGCCATGATGGGAACGGCGATCGCCTCGGGTCCGGACCGCGCCCGCATTGCGGCCGAGCAGGCCGTAGCCTGCCCGCTGCTCGAAGGCATCGATCTCTCTGGCGCCAAAGGTGTGCTGGTGCTGATCACGGCAGCCAAGGGTTCGCTCAAGCTCAGCGAATCCAAGCTGGCGATGAACACGATTCGCGCCTACGCATCACCCGACGCGCATGTGATCTACGGCACGGCCTATGACGACAGCCTGGACGACCAGATTCGCGTCACCGTGGTCGCCACCGGCTTGAGCCGCCAGGGTGCACGTCCGAAGTTGATCGTGACGCAAACTGTGCCGCAGGTGCAGGTGCGCACTGGCACGCACGATGTGCCATTCCAGATCCCGACCCTGGAAACACCGGTCAATGCGAATCAGACCAACAACATGATGGGCAACAGTCCTGTTGGCCGCGCCCAGCCCGACTACGGCTCCATGAGCACACCGAGTGTCTGGCGCACGCGCGACCGCACGCAAGCCGCCGCCAAGGTGGATGCGCTGGCTTCCGGCGGCATGGATGATTTTGAAATCCCTGCGTTCCTGAGGAAACAGGCAGATTAGTAAAATCAACCCGTGCTGCAACAACGAACCCTCAAGTCTCTGACCCACGCCGTTGGCGTCGGGCTGCACAGCGGCCAGCGTGTGGAACTCACGCTGCGCCCGGCACAAGCCGATACCGGCATCGTGTTTCGGCGTGTTGACCTGCCCGAGCCGGTCGATATTGCGGTGTCGGCCCAGGCAGTGACAGATACGCGACTGGCCTCCACGCTGTCCAGCGGCAACGTCAAGGTGCACACGGTCGAGCATCTGATGTCGGCTTGTGCTGGACTGGGCGTTGACAACATGTACGTGGACATCAGCGGCGAGGAGATGCCGATTCTGGATGGCTCGGCGGCTTCGTTCGTCTTCCTGCTGCAAAGCGCGGGCATCGTGCTACAAAACGCGCCGCGACGTTTCATCCGCGTCACGCGTGCCGTCGAGGTGCGCGAAGGCCAGGGGGCACAGGAGAAGTGGGCGCGGCTCGAGCCCTACCACGGCTACAAGCTCAGTTTCGAGATCGACTTCGACCACCCGGCCGTCGATGTCACCGGTCAGAGCGTCTGCTTTGACATGAGCACGGGCTCCTACGCCAAAGACATTGCGCGTGCGCGCACCTTCGGCTTTACCAAGGACGTGGAGATGATGCGCGCCAACGGATTGGCGTTGGGCGGCGGACTCGACAATGCGATCGTGATGGACGATTACAAGGTGCTCAATTCGGACGGATTGCGTTATGACGACGAGTTCGTCAAGCACAAAATCCTCGACGCCATGGGTGACCTGTACCTGGTTGGCAAGCCGTTGCTGGCGAGCTACAGCGCTTTTCGCTCCGGCCACGCCCTGAATAACAAGCTGCTGCGCGAACTGCTGTTGCGCACCGATGCCTGGGAGATCGTGAGTTTTGCAAATGAGAAGCAGGCGCCGCGCGGTTTTGCACAACTGGCGCCAGCCTGGTAAGCGTCAAGGAGATAACCCATGCTGCTGTTTCGCTGGCTCATCCTTTTGCTGCTGTTGGGCGCTATCGTGTCGTTCGTCTTCTACACCGCCACCGGGCAGGAGCGCTTCAAGCGCTATGGTCTGCTCACACTCAAGTGGGTCCTGATCGCCGGCTTCGGTTTCTTTGGCGTGCTGATTCTGGAGAGAATTGCGTGACGCTGGTCGTCATTGCGAGCGAAGCGTGGCAATCCATGCATGGACTGCCGCGTCGCTTTGCTCCTCGCAGTGACGCGGTGATGGCAGCACTCGCCATTTCGAAAATCGACCGCCTTATCGCGTGATGACGACCTTCTGGTACAGACCGCCGAAGTAGGTCTGTTTCTCAACGCCCGCAGGCTTCACACCGGCGGGAAGCCAGTCGGTAATCTGGTTGCGCCAGATGTCCATGGCGAAGGGTTCGAGCGTGGTCAGGATCGGGACCATGATGTAGCGAAACGGATTGATGGCCACGGGGCGGTGGTAATCGACAAAAATGATCTTGCCGCCCGGTTTGGTGACGCGCAGGGCTTCGGCGATGGACTTCTTGCGCACATCGGCCGGTTGTTCGTGCAGCAGGAAGAACAGTACAACCGCGTCGCGGCTTGCGTCTTCGAATTGCAGGTCGGTTGAGTCCTGACGCTGCACTGTCACCTGACTTGCTTGCTTGAGCTTGGCGTGCAGGTTTTGAATCTGGACCGGCGCCACATCGATCACATCGAGATGGCCCTGCGGCCCCAGGCGTTTGACGAGGTATTCGGTGAAGTTGCCATAGACACAGGCGACCTGTAGCACCTTGCCGTTGACGATGTCACCGAGTTCCTGCAGTGCGGCGTCGCGCAGCTTTGCAAAATTGCCCCACAGAATCAGGTTGACCAGCCACTGGCGCTCAAAGACGCGCACGGCGTTGGGGTGGACGTAAGCCCACCAATAGGTTTTTTCCAGATACTCAGGAACGGGGACAGACAGGCTGGCAGATTCTTTCGGGCTCACGAACTGACCTTAAAAAAAATGCCCCCGAAGGGGCGCCCGTCGCAGCTTGCGGCGGGCTTTTACTTAAGGTCAGAGGATACCACTCAGATACGAAACAGGCTCAGGGCCGTGCTAACCGTGCCGGCGGCGGCGACCAGATAGACGACAACCGCGACCACCGAGTCCTGGCGCAGGCCAAAGTCAAAGACGGTCACGCGCAGACGGTGCGCGGCATGCCACAGGAACAGGGTGATCACGCCCAGCAGGAACAGCTTGCCAAACCAGTGCGCGGCGAAAGCGTGCAACTTGGCGTAGCTCAGCAGGTCTGGCGCGTGGCCCAGGGAGAGCATGACGAACAGCAGCGCCAGCACCGGCGCCAGAAAGGCCGCCAGCGTGCCGCCAGCGGCGAACAGGCTCCAGAAGATCGGTTTATTCGACTTGGCCATGGTTACAGCACTCCTGCGAAGAACAAAACCACCACAGTGGCAAGCACCCATACCGCGTAGTGAGCGCCAACAATGTACTTGCCATCGAGGAACTCTTCACCGATCTGCACCGGCATCGCCTTGGGCGTGACGTTGAACCAGTTGGTCGCGTTATGGACGGCAAAAGCCAGGATGAGGGCAAAGCCGAGGAAACTCATGGGGCCTTTGAGCGCCGCCAGGAAGGCGTCAAAAGCGGCCTGTCCGCTGGACAGGCGCTCAACAGCGCAGACCATCACCAACGCCAAGGCGCCGATGAAAATGCAGGTCACTTCACGCGACATGTAGCGCATGTAGCGTGGTTGCTTCAGAAACCAGCCGGTCTTGGAGACCGGGCGGACGTAGGGTTTACGGCTCATTTTGCGCCTCCTGGTAACAGATGTTCCTTGAACCAGTCAATGGTGCTGGCGACCTTGACCTGCTGCAGCGCGCCGGCCGGATCAACGGCTTTCGGACACACTTCGGAGCAGGCGCCGACAAAGGAGCATTCCCATACGCCTTCATTGGTGGCAATAACTTCCTGGCGTTCATCGCGACCACCGTCGCGCGAATCCTGGTTGTAGCGATGTGCCAGAGCGATGGCGGCCGGGCCGATGAATTTGGGCTGCAGCGCATATTCGGGGCAGGCGGCGTAGCACAACATGCAGTTGATGCACATCGAGAACTGCCGGTACTTCATCAGTTGCGCCGGGGTTTGCTTGTACTCGCCCTGCTCAATACTTTTCTTTTCCTTGGGGATCAGATAGGGCTTGACGCGCTTGAGCTTGTCAATGAAGTCGTCGGCCACTGTCACCAGATCGCGCTCGATCGGGAAGTTGGCCAGTGGCTCAACCCGGATCACGCCCTCATACGAGCGCAGGAAAGCGTGGCAGGAGAGCTTGGGCTCACCGTTGACCATCATGCCGCAGCTACCGCAGACCGCCATGTGGCAGGACCAGCGGAAGTTGAGCGTGGGGTCAATCGTTTCCTTGACCGCGGTGAGCGCGTCCAGCACCACCCATTCTTCGTTGCACTCGACCGTGTACTTCTGAAAGTGCGGCTCGTTGTCCTTTTCCGGGTCGTAGCGCAGCACTTCGAGCTGAACCATCCTCTTTTTTAGCTGAGTCATTTGTGGTCTCCCGAGTAGTCACGCACGCCAGGTGGCGACTTGGTAATCACGACGTCCAGGTAGTCCAGGCGTGGTGCGCTTTGGCCCTGGTAATAAGCCATGCTGTGGCGCAAGAATGTCTTGTCATCACGCTCGACATAATCGAGTCGCTGGTGCGCGCCGCGCGATTCCTTGCGCGCCAGTGCGCTGACGACGAGTGCTTCGGCGCAGTCGAGCATGGAGCCGAGTTCGAGCACCTGGAACAGGTCGGTGTTGAAAACGTTGCTCTTGTCGTGCAGCACGATCTTGTTGTAACGCTGGCGCAGTTCGGCAATCTTGGCAACCGCTTCCTTCAGACCGACTTCTTCGCGGTACAGGCCGGCGTTCTTCTCCATCGTGTCCATCATTTCCTTGCGCAGACCCGACATCGATTCGTTGCCGTCGGTGCGTTGGAACAAGGCACGTACGCGCGCTTGCGATTCTTCGGCCCGGGCTTCCAGTGCCGCCTTGTTCGGTGCCGGCAGCCCCTTCATGTGCTCGATGGCCGACATGGCCGCGCTCTTGCCGAACACCAGCAGTTCAACCAGTGAGTTGGAGCCAAGGCGGTTGGCGCCGTTCAGGCTGACGCAGGCGCATTCGCCAGCGGCAAACAGACCCGGTAACTGGGTAGCGGCCTTGGTGTTGGTGGAGATGCCCCCCATCATGTAGTGCACCACCGGGCGGATTGGAATCGCGTCCTTTACGATGTCCACGCCCAGATAGGCGATGCCGAGTTCGCGCACCAGCGGCAGACGCTCGTCGATGTATTTCTCGCCGAGGTGGCGCATGTCGAGCATGACGCACTCGCCCCACGGTGTGGTGACGGTGTTGCCCTTTTGCAGTTCGTGCCAGTAGGCCTGGCTGACGCGGTCGCGTGGGCCGAGTTCCATGGTCTTGAGCTGCGGTTTGCCCAGCGGGGTTTCCGGGCCCATGCCGTAATCCTGCAGGTAACGCCGGCCATTCTTGTTGAGCAGCACGCCGCCTTCGCCGCGGCAGGCTTCGGTCAACAGACTGCCGGTGTTGGGCAAACCGGTCGGGTGGTATTGCACAAACTCCATGTCCTTGAGCGGAACGCCGGCACGGTAGGCCATGGCCATGCCGTCGCCGGTCTTGATCGCGCCGTTGGTGCTGAACGGGAATATGCGCCCGGCGCCGCCGCCAGCGATGATGACCGACTTGGCGTGGAACTGCTTGATCATGCCGCTGCGCATTTCCATGGCGGTAACGCCCTGGCAACGGCCGTCTTCGACCAGCAGGTCGAGCGCATAGTACTCGTCAAAGCGGGTGATGCTGGGGAATTGCAGGGTGGTCTGGAACAGCGTGTGCAGGATGTGAAAACCCGACTTGTCGGCTGCAAACCAGGTGCGCTGTTTCTTCATGCCGCCAAAGGGGCGAACCGCCACCGAGCCATCGGCTTCGCGGTTCCAGGGGCAGCCCCAGTGCTCCAGCTGTGTTAATTCCTTCGGTGCTTCCTTGACGAAGTACTCGACGCAGTCCTGATCGGAGAGCCAGTCGCCGCCACCGACGGTATCGTCAAAGTGCAGGTCAAAACTGTCGTCCTTCTTGATGACGCCAGCAGCGCCGCCCTCGGCCGCACAGGTGTGGCTGCGCATCGGATAGACCTTGGAGATCAAGGCGATTCGCAGTTTCGGGTCGGCCTCGGCCAGCGCGATGGCGGCGCGTAAACCCGCGCCCCCGGCGCCAATGATGGCGACATCGGTAGTGACTATTTCCATTTTTTCCTTTCCATCACCGCAGTGATTTCAACTCAACAACAGTCAAGACGGCAGTGCCGGCTTCAATGACTCGTAAAGAACCCGATGGCGACCCGCGTTAGCAGGGTCAGACCAATCGTGATCAGCGTAAAGCCCAACACCTTGGAAGCGGCCATCTTGGCAGGCGAAGGCGCGTCAACCAGGTGCTTCTCCAGTTCGCCGCTGTCCACCAGGCGCTGGTATTCGACGCCGTGGTCATGCTTGAACTCTTCGAGTGAGAAGGTTCCGGTGAACATCACCACTTCCAGCGGGAACTTGTCCGGACGGAAGTGGTTGTTGAAGAAGTGAACCGTGAACAGGAACACCACCGCCAGGAACGCTTCTTCGCCGTGGAAGATGGCTGCCACGTTGAAGATCCAGCCCGGCAGGAAGGCGCCGAAGAAGCCCGGCAGCCACATCACGAGGCCACTGCCACCGATGATGGTCACCCCCCAGAACGGGGCCCAGTAGTCAAATTTTTCCCAATAAGTCCAGCGGTCAAACTTCGGACGCGGACCCTGGCCAAAGAACCACTGGAACATGGCCAGCATGTCCTTGCCGTCCTGCAGATTGGGCACCATCGAGGTCGGGCCCATGATCTTGAAGGTCTTGCGGTTGCGAATGATGCCGATGATCATGTAGATCAGGTGCCAGAAGAAGACACCGGCAAAGATCACAGCTGCAACGCGGTGGATGAGGCCCGCGGTGTGCACGCCACCGAGCGCCTGCATCAGGGCTGGTGCCCAACTGACGCTGGAATAGAACAGCGGCATACCGGTCAGCGTGAGCACCATCAGGCTCAGGGCGAAGGTGATGTGGGCAATGCGCCAGATCGGCGTAAAGCGCTGCACGTGCTTGCCCTTGTATTGCGCGGGGACCGAATCAGGCTTGATGTGCGGCTGGCCAGCGCGCTCCTTGCGCTCCTTGTATTCGCGGTAGAACCAGAGGGCCGTGTGCAGCCAGAAGAAGCCGAAGGTTCCCACCAGCAGTTGCACCATGATCTGCCAGGCGATCCAGATTTGCGGGTACTTGTTGAAATCATGGCCATTGCCATGTGGCTGGTAGCTGGCAAAGCCGGCCGGCACATCGGGCAGGCCCTTCTTCGCGTTGTGGCAGGTCTTGCAGGTGTTGAGCCGGTTGTCCGGGTGCACCATCGACTTCGGGTTGTTGACCTTGAGAATTTCGTGACTGCCGTGGCAGTTGTAGCATTTGGCCGTGTAGGCATAACCGAGCGTACTGACCTGCCCGTGGAAAGTGTCCTTGTAGGAGTCGAGTTTGTCGACGTGGCAGTTGCCGCAGTTGCTCGAAACGGTCAGCTTGAACGCATCACCCGAGGTGCTGGTGATCGAGTGGGCGGTGTGGCAATCGGAACAGACCGCGCCTTGCGCCAGCATCTTCTTGCTGTTTTCCTGGCCATGCACCGAGGTCAGATAGGCTTCGAGTTGCTCAGCGTGGCAGCTCTTGCCGCAAACTTCGGGAATGCTCAGGCGCCACTGCGTGTGCGCTGGTGAATTTTTCGGTGGAACGTTGAAGGTGTGCGTGTCGTGACACTGGTCGCACTTGGCATTGGGTTGCGTCTTGTTGTCGGCATTGGGGCGCGCGTGGAACGATTTGCGGTAAGCCTCGATGTTCTTGAACACGACGCCCAGACGCGGGCGCTCTTCCGACTTGCCGCGTTTGAGGGTCTGCTCCCACAGTTCTTCGTGGCAGCCGGCGCAATCGACCTTCTTCAGCTCAACGGCTGGGTTCTTGGCGTGGGCGTTGCCTTTTTCGGCGTTGTCCACGATGTCGCTATGGCAGGCCACGCACTGCATATTGGCGTGCACGCCCTGGCCGAACTTCTCGGTTGGGATGCTGCGCAACAAACGTGGTTTGTTATCAGCGCCCGGTACCTCGGGTTTGTTCTTCTTTCCATCGTGGCAACTCAGGCAGGTGACGTTGTCCAAAGACGGCGCTGGGGTTGGTGCCGGGGGGGTGGCGGCACTGGCAGAGAGTGCAAGCAGCAGGCTTGCAAGACAGACCGCAGTAGTCCACAGGGCCGAACGCTCAAAACGCATGACGAAACCTTCCAAGATGAGTTGCGCGAGTTTAACTGCAACTTTTGGAAGATTCGCAAAGACTGGCCCCGGTATGACATGGATCAAATGTGGGCGCCGTAACTGGTATTTTGTCGCGCAGACGCACTGATGCAATGCTGCACCAGCGTGTGGGAATCGCTTGACAATCGGCACCCGGTGGAGTGCCGCGGGCGTTTGAAAGCCCCGTTTACTTCAACGACAAAATCCAATCCACCAAAGTCTTGGCATCGGCTTCACTGATTTGTGGGTTGGCCGGCATTTCAGTGCCTTTGCCGTGGATGATCTCGTCTGCCAGTTTGGCAGGGGCATCTTTTTGACTGGCGTATTTTTTTGCCAGATCCTTGAAACTCGGGCCGGTCTTTGTCTTTTCGATCGAGTGGCAGGTATTGCACTTTTTGGCTTTGGCCAGTGCCTCGTCGGCCAGCGTCGGTGCTGCGATCGCGATTGTTGCGGCCAATGCCAAAAGAATACGTTTCATGCGATTGCTCCCAAGTTGTTTTGCTATGGGTTGTGGACCCGATAACCCCGGTTACGGCTGATGTGCAGATAACTTTAATAACTATTTTGACGGATCAAGCAGTCGGTGGACTCGCGGGATTCCAGATCGTCGAGCTTTGACTCTGCAATCGCACTTCACCGCTGGATTTCGAGTGTGCAGCAGCGATAATTCTCTATCGGAGGCTGTGGGCGGTGGAGCAAAAGCCAAACCCTTGCCCAGTGGCGCGCGACAGATATTGCCACCTGTTCTCATATGACGCGATTAGGAGGAACTGTTTTGCTGGTTAGCTCACGGATGTGCGCATGACGACGGACGAGGCCAAAGGTCGACTCTACGACACAACCCTTTTTGTCGGCGTATTTCGTCGCCGCGCCGCTATCAAGGCACTTGCACAGAGACCTGACGCGTCCGGCGTGGTTGCGCTGGCGCAGGCGCTGCGTGAGGGACACCCTGAGCGCGGGCGAATTCGAAGCGTCCTGCGCAAGCTTTTGCCGCTGCGCGATAACAATAAGATCGCCGCCCTGTGGGCCCAATGGGCGCAGGCCCCCGACCCCGAACTCGCAAAGATCGTGGCTGATCTTGGCTGCCCATCCGGACGCACGCAGGACGCGCGGTTCGTGCGAGCGGTTCTTGCGGCCGCGACTGCGTCTGCTGCGCCTGAAATCCTGCAGTCAGTGGCGGTGTTCGCCCGTTCCCTGCCTGTTAATGACGAAGCGTCGAACGATGGTATCTACGCAGCGTGGATCCGCAGTCAGTCGACCGAGTTGGAGAAACTCATCGATGAACAGTCCCGTCAGGCCAGCAGCCCTGCGTTGGAAGCCCTGCACGCGCTGGTCACCGGCAGCTTGGAGCGTTACTTCGAGCTCAATGACTCGGACGGCATGCTGCTGGTTCACGCGTTCCACATGGCGCCGGAACCCTTTCGCGAGAGCATCGCCCGAACGATCGGTGCAAGCCCTGATCGCGGCCTTCTAGAGAACTATCGCCGCGCCCTGTCAAGCGGTACCGCCGATAGTGCGAGCAATGTTGAGAACCTGAAGTTGGTGGGCGACGAAGACGGGCTGTTCGAAGTAACCCGTTCGCTGTGCCTTCTCGATGTGGTCGATCTGTGTGAACGCTGGTCCACCAGCGCAGGACGACCCGGCGGCACGCAGCAGCGCGCCGCTGTCGAGCGGGCACTTGCTGCCTATCGCACGCTGGGCAGTTTCAAGGTGGAGCGTACCGAGCCGCTGCCCGACGGGCTGGTGGATGTCTTCGAGTGGTGGCGCCAGGAGAACCCTTCCGACGCGCAACTTCTCTCCGATCTCGACTCGCCCGACCCAATGCGCAAAGCCCGGGGTCTCTACCTCGGACGCGAGAGCGGACTGGTGGATGATGCGCGACTGCATGAGGCAGCCGGCAGTGAGCACTGGCCGCAACGGCTGGTGGCACGGTTGTTGGAGCCCGAACTTTTCCCGCAAGCGCAGCAGGATCACGTGTTCTGGGTCAGCGCCTGCGCCGGTGATGCTTCCCTTCTGCTTGCACCGATTGACGGTATGCCGGAAGACTACGCGCGACACATCGGGCTTCTCGCTCAGGCACGCAGTCCGATCGGGTCGCGCACGCGCGCTTTTCTGGAGATCCTCGGCGCATTTCAGGGGGTATTTGTGGCCAGCGCGATCGTGATTGACGAAGGAAGCGAGACTGTTGATCGAGGCGCTGTGGAGATCGAGGACGCACCGCATGTGAGTTTCTGACGCACGGGCATAATCGATCAACATCATCACTAATACAAACGTGAACAATGGAACTGCAGGTGTCAGCTAGTGTGGCGGACAGGCTTGGCCCGGATGCATCGCGACGCGTCTCAACGGCGCAGCGCCTGGAGCACCCGACATGATTGATTCGCGCTCTGGCATGCTGCGGCAGATCGAGCCGGGCCGGTTCCGGGTAGAGCACCCGCTGGTGGTCAACGCGAAGGACGGCTCCTTCCTCGTGCATGTGCCGGCTGGGGCGTTCGAAATGGGCTCGGTCGAGGGCGAAGGCGCGGGAAATGTGAATGAAGATCCGCGGCACCGGGTCGAACTGCCGGCTTACTGGATCGGGGTCTACGCGGTGACGAATGCGCAGTACTTGCGATTTATGGCGGCCACCGGCCACCGTGCCCCGGACAATCAACGCCACCACGAGAAGGAAATGGCGGATCATCCGGTGACCGATGTTTCATGGGATGACAGCCTGGCCTATGCCAACTGGGCGGGCTGCAAACTGGCAAGCGAGACGCAGTGGGAACGTGCCTGTCGTGGGCCGCTCGGACTCGTGTATCCGTGGGGAAATGCATGGGACGAGACCAAGTGCCGCAACGACAAGAACAAGGGAAGCGACCAGACCAATGTGGTGTATGGGTATGCGAATGGGGTCAGCGGCTGGGGAACGTACAACCAGAGTGGCAACGTATGGGAATGGTGCACGGACTGGTACGACGAGAGCCATTACACGGGTTCACCGAACGACGGCCCCAGGGAGCCCAAGCGCGGTACGTCCCGGGTATTTCGCGGTGGCAGTTGGCGCTACGCTGATCCGGTCTTCTTCCGGGCTGCGTACCGCGGCTGGTACGACCCCAGCAGCCGCGGCGGCGGCTTGGGGCTTCGCCTTGTGAGGGCGGCGTCATGACCATGGCCATAGACTTTGGCACCTGCAACACGGTGCTGGCACGCTGGAATACCGCCACAAGGCGTGTCGACACGCTGCACATCGAGGAGATCGGCCGGACCTATCACTACCGTGCGCCAGGCACCGCAGATGAGCGCACGTCCGCTGTCATTCCCTCACTCGTGCATTACGGGGAAGGCAATGCGCTGAGCATCGGCGCGCCTGTGGAGAAAGCCGGACTCGCCAGCCACCGGGGTACGTTTCGGTGGGTGAAGCTCGACATCCTACGCAACAACAATCGCGCCCGCCGTATCAACGGCGACCTGGTTACGCCGCGCCAGGCGGCCGACGACCTGATCAGCCGCTCGCTGCTCTCGGCCGGGTTGCAGGCGGATGAAGACCTCGTGGTCACGCTGCCGGTTGAGGCTTTCGATCACTACGTAGACTGGTTGCAGGGAGCGGTCCTGAAGACCTTTCGCGGCAAGGTGCACATGCTCGACGAGGCCACCGCCTGCATCCTCGGCTACGACACCCACGTTCGCGAGGGCGAGGTCTACGTCGTAATCGACTTCGGCGGCGGTACGCTCGATGTGTCGGTGGTGAAGACGCATGACCTGGCAGTCGACACCACACGTCCCTGTGATGTGCTCGGGCGCGCGGGCGAGGAAATTGGCGGCTCACTCGTGGACCAGTGGATGCTCGCCGAGTTGCAAGAAAGCTTGAAGCTCTCGGACCAGGATATGGCCGACGTGGGAGCGGCATTGCTGCACCGGGTGGAGGAAGCCAAGGTGCGGCTCTCCGGCGGCGAGACCCGCGTTGAAGTCGCTCAATTCAATGACATTACTCAGCAACTGATCAGCCACACCTTCGGCGCCGAGGGCCTGCGCCGCATGCTCGATAGTGCGCGGTCAGATCTGTCCGGTCTGAGTCTTTACCGGCTGCTCGCACGCACCGTCGAGCGTGCGCTAGATGTCGCGCAGAACAAGTACGGCACGCACAAGTCTGACGTCAAAGCGGTGTTCATGGCCGGCGGCTCCAGTTTGCTGCTGGGGGTGGCCGGCGTGGTGTCGAATTTGTTTCCCGGCTGCACGGTGCACTGCGAGGATCCGTTTGAGGCGATTGCGCGGGGCGCCTGCCGCTACGCCGGCGAAGATATGAATCTCACCTTGGTGCACGAGTACTGCCTGCGTGCCTGGGATCCGGCGAAGAAGGACTATGTGCTGGTCCCGGTTGTGCCCAGAGGGACGCGCTATCCCACGCAAGGGGCGATCTCGACCAAGTACGTGAAGGCGGCCTGCGATGGTGCGACCTGGCTTGGACTGGTGGTGGTCGAGCGCTCGGCGATGCTGCGACCGCAGGACGTGTGGGAAGTCGCGGGCGGCCGACTGCAGCGGCGCGAGACCATCCGGCGCGAGGATGTTTCTCTGCGTGAAATCAATCCAGTGGACCGCGAATTTATCCACGCCGATCCGCCCTGTACTGTGGGTGAGCGGCGCTTTATCGCGGGCTTCGGCGTCGATGAGAATCGGCGGCTGACGCTTTCGCTCAAGGACCTGCACAAGGGCAATCGATCCTACGTTCAGCTTTCGGGCGGAGAGACGTTGCGCTTGCCGCTGCGGGACCTGCCGATCGTCAAACTGTAGACACTCAGAACAGGGAGAACGCATGGCATTCAAAGACGAGCTGAAGCTTCATTTCGACGCGCGCATCGCGGTCGTCAATGTCGTCACGAGCGAAGAATCACGCGTGCTGCAGGAACTCGCCGAACTGGCGAATGGGCCCGGCTGGTCGCCGAGCGAAGGGCTGTATACCTGGGATGTGGCAGACCAGTTCCAGTGCCTCAGACCCGCCAAGGATCCCTTCGATACCGCGCGCGAGGCGCTGCCCGACGCGATCCTGCGCATGATCGACGACTTTGCCGGAAGTGCAACTTTTGTGCTCAAGGATTTTCACCAGGTGTGGCAAGCACGGCCAGAGGTGCTGCGCGCCATTCGCAACCTGGCCGCACGTTTGCCGGAAAGTGCCCCACGCAAGAACATCGTGATCACCACGCCTGAGCACTGTCTGCCGGTGGAGCTGAAACACGACGTACCGGTGCTGGAACTCGCCAAACCTGATGCGCTGGAGATGGACGCATTGATCGAGCGCACAGTTGGTGATGCGGGTGTGCTGCGCGATGTCAAGCCTGCGCTGCGCGCCAAGCTGGTCGAGGCCGCCCTCGGACTCACCAGCACCCAGGCACGCTGGGTGTTTCAGAAGGCGGTGGTATCCAGCGGCGCCAGTCAGCTCGACGAGCGCTGCATCGACCTCATCATGACGGAAAAGCGCGCCATCATCCGCGAAAGCGGTGCCCTCGAACTCTATCCACGCGTTGAGAGCGCTGAACGCGTCGGCGGCCTGGATGCGCTCAAGCTATGGCTCGAACAGCGTCAGCTCGCTTTCGCGCAAGAGGCGCGCGAGTACGGCCTGGACGCGCCGCGCGGCGTGGCACTGATCGGCATCCCGGGCACCGGCAAGAGTTTGTGCGCCAAGGTTGCCGCTGGCATGTGGAAGCTGCCGCTCTTGCGTCTTGACATGGGTGCGGTTTTCGGCGGACTGGTTGGTGCCTCCGAGAAGAATATCCGCGAGGCGATGCAAATCGCCGAGGTGATCGCACCCTGCGTGCTGTGGGTGGACGAAATCGAGAAGGCCTTCGCAGGGTCCAGCGGCGACAGCGGTACGTCAAGCCGGGTGCTGGCGACCTTTCTCACATGGATGCAGGAAAAGCGGGCGCCTGTGTTCGTGTTCGCCACGGCAAACTCGATTGAGCGGCTTCCGCCGGAACTGTTGCGCAAAGGGCGATTCAACGAAGTCTTCTTCCTCGACCTGCCGACTGAACAGGAACGTGAGCAGATTTTGCAGGTGCACCTGGAGCGCAAGGGCATCACGATGAGCCGGCTGCGCTTCGACCTGCCAAAGATAGCGCGTGCCACCGAAGGCTTCGTCGGGGCCGAACTGGAGGCGGTGGTCAATGATGCGATGTTCCCCGCGTTCATGGACGGCAAGCGCGAGATCGAGACGGCCGACCTGCTGCTCGCCGCGGGCGACATGGTGCCGCTCGCCAAGTCCCATCGCGATCGGATTGCACAGCTTCGCGAACTGGTGTTGAGCGGTCAGGCACGCAACGCCTCTCGCACCGCAGTGATCGAAGAGGTGAAGGTGGAACAAGTGCGCGGCGAGCGCCTGCTCGATAACGGGTAAGGTCGGTATCGGCACGCGCCATCCCGGTGCTAGCGTCGTTTCGTGGCGCTGTCGGCATTCACCATATAGGCGATGGCGGCTCGAATTTCAGCGTCGGTGAGGTTGGTCGCATCGCCACGCGAAGGCATCGCACCGTGTCCCTTGATCGCGGAACGGACCAATAACTCGAATCCTTGTTTGACCCGTGGGAGCCACGCAGTCCGGTCACCGATTCTGGGAGCGCCCGCCGTACCGTCCTGGTGGCACCTGGCGCAGTAAGTCTGCACGACCTCCGCGCCGCCGCGTTCCAAGGCAGACTCGAACTTGCTGACTGGCTCGATCCAGTCACCGCCTGATTGGTTGACCATGTAGGCAATAGCGCGGCTGATTTCGGTATCGGTGAGATCAGGATTGCCGCCGTGCGGAGGCATTCGGCGAACGCCTTTGAGCGCAGCTTCAGCGAGGCTCGTGAGGCTTTGCGAAGTGAGTTTCGCCCACGCCTTGCTGTCCCCAATCTTTGGGGCGCCGTCGACGCCGGTTGTGTGACAGGTGGCACACACCGCCGCCACGATTTCCTTGCCAGCGCGCTCGCGCCCTTGGGCGCCCGCTGCTTGCACTACCGCTGGCAAAAAGAGGAAACAAAACGCCACCATTATCAAAAGTAGCGCTGTCGTGGCGACAGTCAAACGCCGGTCAACGTTCACTTGAGTATTCACGACACAGCTTCCTGCGAGATAGGAGACTATTTGCGCACGTTCTGCCGGGTGGCGAGCAAGGCAGCTTCGACACGGCTTCGCACGCACAGCTTGCCCAAGATGTTGGTCATGTGGTTTTTGACCGTTTTTTCCGCTAGAAAAACACGCTCTCCGATCTGGCGATTGGTAAGACCTTCGGCCACCAGACTCAAGATCTTGCGCTCGCGCTCCGACAACTCGCTCAACGGGTCATGCGCGCGTTTGCCTGTCAGTTCGCTCATCAAGCTGGCGGCAAGCGAGCGCGAAACGTAGACGTCCCCGGCGGCCACCATGCGCACGATGTTGGCCAGATCGTGTGACCCAACGCCCTTCACCACGTAGCCCCGTGCGCCGTTCTTGAACGCGGCGAGCAAGCGGTCCTCGTCATCGAAAGCGGTCAGCATCACGACCCTTGTTGCAGGGCAGGCTTGCGACAATTTCTCCACCGTTACCAGCCCGCCCCAGCCGGGCATGCCGATGTCGAGCAGCACGACATCCGGGGCGTGCTCCATGGCCAGGCGCAGGGCTTCCTCGCCGCTCTCGGCCTGCCCGACCACGACGATGTCAGGCTCGGCGGCAAGCGAGTGGCTAACACCCTCGCGAAACAGCGGATGATCGTCGGCGATAACGATGCGGATCGGTTCGGTCATGTCTCCTCGCCGCTGGTCAAGGGTATATCGGCTCGCACCACCGCTCCTTGACCTACAGCGCTCCATATGTAGAAGGTTCCTCCCAGCAGTTCGACGCGCTCGCGCATGCCTTCGAGGCCCAGGTGTCCCTCGGTTTGCGCGGTTTGCGGATCGAAGCCTCGTCCGTCGTCACGCACTGAAACCTGCAACCTGTTGTTCGAGGCGCTCAGCACAATGTGTTGCTTTACAGCGCCGCCATGCCGGTATCCATTTGCCAACGATTCCTGCAGAAGACGAAACAAGGTGATCTTGACCGGCAGCGGAGCCTCATCCGGCAGGTCGTTGAGGGTCAGTTCGACGTCAACGCCAGAGGAGCGCTTGTAATCGCGTAGCACGCGTCGCGCGACGTCGGTCAGGGACAGCTCCTCGGTATTGGGCAGGTGCAGCCCCTTGGAAAGAGACCGTACGTCTTCCTGCGCTGAATTCAGCGCTTTTTCAAGCTTCTCGAATTCCTCGGCCACCGGGGATTTTTCGCCGGCCGCCGAATTGCAGGAACTGCACATCTTGGACAATGCTTCCATGCGCATGGCCGCAAGCGCAATTCCCTGGACCGGACCATCGTGCAGGTCGATTGCAATGCGGTGCAGCCGGTGCTCATTGCGCGCCGTCGTACCGCCTGCGGCCCGGGTCATCCGCTCAAGCGCCTGTCCCTTCTCCGCCAACCTGTTCGTGAGCTGGGAAACCTTCTCCTCCAGTTGCTGCTTCTGAATGACGACGGTGCTGCTTGCGCGCCTGATCAGGACGGCCAGCAGCAGATAAAGGGTTGTCGCTACCGCGATCACCAGCATCCAGCTTTGCAGCCGGACCGCACCGACGGCTTGGTCCAGCACATCGGTCGTCTGATGGATCTGTGCAACCGTCGGGATTGATCCGGTTTTCGCTTGATGTACCGGTGCGTAAATTTCAATGAGCTCCGACCCGTGCCCGGCCTGGCGCATCGGATCTTCATCTTTGAGCGTCAATATCCGCGATGGCGTCTCGCCCCGAAACGCGGCAGCAAGCGCGGGCCCGGTCTCGGATCGCTGACCAATCTGGGTGAGATCCGTGCTGTACAGGACGCGCCCGTCGCGTGACCACAATTTGAACACGACGATACGCTCTGCAAGCCGCGTCCCGTGCAGCAGCTTGTCCAGCGCAATCATGTCGGCATCGCTCAGCAAACCGTCATCGGTGAGTGCCAGCGCCTGGTCAGACAGGACGCTGTCTACATAGAGGGCGTACAACGCGCTTTCATGATCGATCAATTTCTTCTCGGCTGCCCTGCTCAGCCAGATGCCCGTCACAAGCATCCCGACCAGCAGGGCAGCAGAACTGCCGGCCAGCAGAGAGCGGGTCAGGTTCATTCGAATCGAAGATCGCATGATGGTTGCCGGATCGTGGTAGAGGCAAATTGGGTCGGTTCAGTATAGGGCATCAAGCCTGCGAAAGAGGGTCGTTTTGCCCTGTTCAGACACTGGGACTTTGTGCGGGCGCCGATCAGCCAATACCTCTGACGCAGGGTGGAAATTGGCACTGCTGAGGATATTGGTCCCATGAAAAAAAGGACCAAGGTCACGGCTAATTCGTGACCATCGCCTGTTGGTTGGGGACCGGGCTTTCTAAACAATAGCGTCCAAGGCATTGCACTGGAGACTGCGGACCCGCTGCAAGGCAAGTTCAACATAAGCCCTTCCGCAAAGGAGACTAGCGATGAATAAGATTCTTGAAAAATCAGCCACCGTTATCGGATTGGCACTTATTTCCCCCTTGGCCCTTGCCGCCAATTTGGAAGAGGTTCAGAGCTTCGTTGGGAAAGCGGTGCCGTCCGCATTTGTCCTGGCGATGATCGTCATGGCCGCCTTTGTGTTCTTTCGGCAATTGCCCAACAAGAGCGCAGACACTTTGCAAAGCGTTCTCAATAATGAAACCAATGCAACGCAGACCGTGCAGGCCGATTCGCTGGTCATCGAATGCGTGCGCAAGATGGCCGGCCAGAAGATCGGTGCCCTGATGGTGATGGACGGCGCAAAGTTGGTCGGCATCTTCACCGAGCGCGATGCTCTGAGCCGCGTGCTGGCGGCCGGCCGCGATCCGCGTGACACCCGAGTCGTCGAGGTCATGACGACAGATCCATGCTGCGCTTCGCCACAAATGACCGTCGGTGCTGCGATGGACCTGGTCACCAAGAATCAGTTCCGGCATCTGCCGGTTGTGGAAAACGGCAAGGTGCAAGCACTGCTGTCGAGCCGGGACCTCTCGCATTGGTTGGGCAAGAACCGGACCGGCGACCTTCAGGACATGGTCAAACTTTCCCAACAGGCTTGATGACAAGCGCCGCCCGCCGCGGCGCTGCTCCCACAACCTAACCGCCGAGCCCAATCAGGAAACATGGTGCCAAAAAAAGAAGAATTGCCCCGCGTCGATCCTGACAAGGCGTCGCCATCGCAACTGGAAACTCGGTCGATGCCGGTGGAAAAGTCAGAACGCAAAGCCAGTGCCTCGCGGCGCGGCTTTCTGACCAAGGCGGCCACCGCCACCACACTGAGCGTGACCTCACTGATGGGCACGGCAGCCTTGTTGACCAATTCCGACGACGCCGCCGCCAACAGCACCTGGGCAGAGTGGTTTCAGGGTAACTACCGTTTGATGACTGAGGCGGAGAAGCAGCAGGCCCGTACGCGCCTGGAAAAGCGCTACTCAGCCGAATTCCACAAAAAGGTGACGGTCGATGGAACGCCTGCTGCCGAGGGAGTGCTGTTCGGCTATGCGCTCAATGTCCAGAAATGCATCGGTTGCCGCCGTTGCGTCAAGGCATGTGTGCAGGAAAACAACCAGTCGCGCCGTGATGAGTCCCGCAAAGGAAAGGAAATTGAGTGGATTCAAGTCCTGAAAATGGAAAAAGGCGAATTCACCCGGGAAAAGATGAACAAAGGTTACCCCAGCGATGCGGGGATCCAGGTGGGCGGCAATGCCTACAGCCCGGCCGGCGTGGTGCTCGAAGGTGAGTACCACTATCAGCCCGAGAAGGTCCCCGAGAAGGATGCCTTCTACATGCCGATTGCCTGCATGCAATGTGAAAAACCGCCCTGCGTCAAGGTCTGCCCGGTGCGTACGACCTATCGCGAGCCGGACGGCATTGTGGTGATTGACTACAACTGGTGCATTGGCTGCAAGCAGTGCGTCGACGCATGCCCCTACTGGGCACGCAGATTCAACTTCACCACGCCGAATTTGCCCGAGGCAGAAATGAACCCGGTCACGCATTACCTGGGCAACCGTCCGCGTATGCGCGGCGTGGTCGAGAAATGCACCTGGTGCGTTCAGCGCACCCGCCAGGGGCGCTATCCGGCTTGCGTTGAAGTTTGCCCGGTAGGGGCGCGCAAGTTTGGCAATCTTCTTGATCCCGAGAGCGAAGTGAGTCAAATTTTGGCCAAAAAGAATGTTCTTCGGCTGAAGGCGGAACTCAACACTTATCCAAAGTTCTTCTACTACTTTGACTAAGGAATGAAGTGATACGTTCGATCCTTCGATTTGTTGTTGACTTCGCTGCCTATGTCATCAAAGGTGGCCCCAAGTTCTACGCCTGGCTTGCGTTTCTGGGGGTCTTTGTGCTGGCCTTGTTGTACGGCACCTACCTGCAGGCCACTGAAGGTTTGATCGTCACCGGATTGAGCAATCAAGTCACGGATGGCTTGTACATTGCCAACTTCGTCTTTATGGTGGGTGTGGCGGCCGGGGCGGTCACGATTGTGTTCCCGGCGTATGTCTATCACCACAAGGGTTTGCATGATGTCACCGTCCTGGGTGAAATGCTTGCCGTCTCGGCCGTCATGGCGTGCAATCTTTTTATCCTGTCGCACATGGGGCGCCCGGAGCGGCTCTGGCACATGATGCCGCCGCTTGGCATCATCAACATCCCAAGTTCCGCCTTGGCGCTTGACGTCCTCACGCTGTCAACCTATCTCATTCTCAACCTGGTCGGCGGCTTCTATTTCATGTACACCCGCTACATGGGTACTGAGGTCAACCGCAAGTTCTACATGCCCTTGATCTATATCTCGATTGTTTGGGCCTTGAGCATTCACACCGTCACTGCGTTTTTCCTGAGCACCATGCCGGCGCGCCCGATGTGGAACACCAGCATGATGCCGATCCGCTTCATCGCCACGGCATTCGCAGCCGGTCCGTCGCTGATCATTCTGCTGTTTTTGTACATCCGGAAAAATACCCGGCTGTGGATTGAAGATTCCGCCATCAACACGCTTTCAACCATCGTCACCTTTTGCCTGGGCATCGCGCTGTATTTGACCCTGTCTGAAATAGTGACGGAACTTTATTCTGTAACCGAACACTCGCTGGGCTTGCAATACTTGATGTTCGGACTCGACGGCTTGAACAAACTGGTGCCGTGGTTTTGGACCTCTCTGGTATTCAACCTCGTCGCTTTTTTCATGCTGCTGACGCCCAGTGTGCGCAAAGATTACGGACTGCTGCCATTCGCCTGTGTGCTGGCCATCATCGGGATCTGGATCGAAAAGGGCATGGGAACTGTGGTTCCGGGTTTTATTCCAACCCCCATCGGTGAAGTGACCGAATACGTTCCGACATTGATTGAAGTTCTCATCACGATGGGTGATTGGGCCATGGGTATGCTCATCGCCACCGTGCTGTTGAAGGGTTCCATCGGCGTCCTGCTTGGGGACGTGAAGCGTGCAAGCCAACCATGGCGCGTGATGAGCGACGATGCCCCGCCTTACCAAACCACCTTCGAGCCGGCCCGGATGGAACCGTGGGCGCGGTCCAGTGACCCGGACGCGAAAGTGGACGGGGGTATCGGCACAAGGCGCGGCAACCGCCCGAGCGTCTAAGGCCACGTCGGCGTAGAGTAAAAGCGAACTAGCGTCCATGAACAACTATTCGTTCGGCAACATGATTCTGGTAATTGCCTGCCTGGCGGCAGTACCTGTGCTGGCGGCAGACAAGCCCTGTTTTGAAAGCCGAAAAGACGCTTCGGAAGTAACGCCGCACAAGCTCAAGGACGGTCTGCCGAGCGTGAAGTGCTCGCCCAAGACTGGCGCCGTGCTGTGGTGGGGCGACCCGTTTGATGAAACGGTCAGTCTGGGCGAGTCGCCCACGGTCGGGGATCACCCTGGCGGCGTGGCCGTCGTCAAGCCGCGTGAGGACAAACTCGAACTGATGCCGTTGTGTGGGGTCGCCTGCCATAACGGGACCACGCCGCCGCCGCCCAAAGACAAGAACCCGCGCGCGCTGACGATGCACGACGATATCGTTCCCGACGCACTGAATTTTCAGCACGGGCGTGGTGCCATATGGTGTCTGGATTGCCATCACCCCACCACGCGCAATAAGCTGTATGACAACTTTGGCAAGCTGGTCAGCTTCAATGAGCCGCAAAAATTGTGCGGCAAGTGCCATGGCGATGTTTACCGCAAGTGGCGTGAGGGCATTCACGGCAAGCGCATCGGTGAATGGGCGAGCAATGGCAAGAAGCGCTGGTTCGTATGCACCGAATGCCACAACCCGCACGACGTTCAGCAGGGCACCCGGAACAGGGGCTTTGCTCAGCTTGAACCGGAACGCGCACCCGAGTTACCCAAGGGTCTGGACAATGCCGACCACGAGCGCCATGACAAGCACAGCGCAGCCCAGCCCGGTGAAGTTGGATTTGTTGAGCGAGTGATGCAGTTCATGCAGCGCATCAACAATATGTTGCGACCCGATTCGGCTGTGCCCGCGCCGCACGCCCAAGCTACAGAAGCGGGCCAGGGGGCTGGTCATTCGGGTCAAGCCCTCGGAGTCAAGCCATGATTGCGAACACCAGAATTCATTTCGGCCCACCGCTGGCTTTGCTGACGGCGGAGTTGACCAACACGCTGGCGATCAGCGGAAAGATCAATCGCATGGCGGAGCGCTACCTGGAGATCATGCGTCATCGCGGCCTCGACTTGTCGCAGGCCGAGCGTGACTGCATCGCGCATGTCTGTGCCTTCGGCTTCGTGGCCCCGCAGGAAATCCGCGAGCTGCCGTTCGAGGTGAGACTGACCGAATTCGAAAGCGAAGGATTGAACAAGGAAGCTTTGGCGCAAAGGCTTGAAGCCGCCAGTTTTGAGGATCTGGTTGCCGTGGTCGAGGAACTGGGATTCTGAAGTTTGAACGTTTTTGCAAGTGCACCCAAATCGGATGAGCCACAAACTGAATGGGTGAAAGTAAAGTGAGTAGTCTAAGGAGATAAGTAATGGGTATCCATCCTGTAACGATAGTTGTGTTTGTTGTTGTGTTGCTCGTTGGCCTCATGTTGGGCATCGGGCTTCAGAGCGTGATCATCGGCGGCGTTGTTTGCGCATTTGCGGTCTTGCTTCTCATCGCCTTGCGCGTCGCACGGCAATGGCAAAAGGCGGTGGTTCTCAGGCTTGGGAAATACCAGGGTTTGAAGGGTCCGGGCTTGTTCTATATTGTTCCCTTTGTCGACACCATTCCCTATTGGATCGACCTGAGAACGGTTACAACCCCCTTCAATGCTGAAGAGACACTCACCAAAGACAGCGTTCCGGTGGACGTGGATGCTGTCCTCTTTTGGCGCGTTGTTGATCCGAAAAAAGCAGCGATCGAAGTTGAGAATTACCGCCACGCCATCGCTTGGTCGAGTCAGACGGCGCTGCGCGACGTAATCGGCCGAACCGACCTTGCCGAGATGCTCAGGGGACGGGAAAAGATTGACCACGATCTTTGCCAGATGATCGACCAAAGAACTGAAGCCTGGGGCATAAAGGCTCTGTCGGTTGAAATCCGCGATGTCAAGATTCCAGAGGGCCTTCAAAACGCGATGTCCATGCAGGCGCAAGCGGACCGGGAGCGCCAGGCACGCGTGATTCTGGCCGATTCGGAGCGCCAGGTTTCCCGGGTCTTTGAAGAGTCTGCTAAAGCCTACACCGGCAATCCGGTCGCACTTCAACTTCGGGGGATGAACATCCTGCTCGAAGGCATGCGGCAGAACTCCACCATCGTCATTGTTCCTTCAAGCGCAGTGGAAACCATGGGCCTTGGCTCCATGGCCGGCATGACGGCACTGGCAAAACAGTTGGAGCAACCACAGATTCCCAGGTCCGCTTCAACGCAGTCGAGCGAAGTTCCCCAAGCATAGAATTCAATCAATCAACCCGCCAACCTTAATCAAGGAATATCTCATGAAACCTGTTCACTTTGCATTGATCGCCGCAGCCGCAGCCATCGCTTGTACTTCGCCTGCATTTGCGGATGAGGCGCTCGCCAAAGCAAAAAAATGCACGATATGCCACGCCGTTGAAAAGACTAAAGTAGGCCCGAGCTATCAAGCGATTGCGAAAAAATACGCGGGTCAAAAAGATGCCGAAGTCAAATTGGCCACATCCATCCTCAAAGGCGCTACCGGCAATTTCGGAACCAATCCCATGCCGCCAAACGCTGGCGTTAGCGAGGCCGATGCGAAGACATTGGCGGCCTGGATTTTGTCGTTGAAGTAAGTCGCCTCGTCCTTAGCGGCAAGCCTTGCTGACCCACCGACCGAAAGGGTCAGCAAGGTTTTGTGACCGCAAGAGTTTGACCGCCCTTGTGCCGGATGGCCGAGGGCGTCATTCATTGGGTGATCTGTATTTTCTGATTGTTGCAGCAAGACCTATCGGTGTCATTTCCTACCATCCAGGGGAATTAACTTTTAATGCAGGAGGCGCTTATGTTCAATGAGATCTTGCGAAACGTGATGGAGCACAGGAAATTTCTTGTCGCTTCACCGGATGAGAGCGTCGCTCACGCTTGCAGACTGATGAAGACCAGGAAGGCGGGGGCCGTCCTGGTCACCAAGGACGGGAGCCTCACTGGAATATTTACTGAAAGAGATGCGGTGTTTCGCGTGATTGCGCGAGGACTCGATCCCGAAAAGACATCGTTGCGACAGGTCATGACCCTTGAGCCGATGACGCTGGGTCCTGGCAAAACTTACGGTCATGCGCTTCTGCTGATGCACGATAAGGGCTTTCGGCATATGCCCGTGGTCGAGAACGGCAAACCGATCGGGATCGTATCTTCCCGAAACGCAATGGATCCCGATTTGCAAGAGTTCGTCTGGGAAGAGCGGCGACGTGACTACTACTTGCACCCGACTCCAGAAAGAACACGCAACTGTGGCCTGATGGACTCGCCTTCCTCGCAACAAAACGCCGGGAGACCGGCGTAGTTGCGAGTTCGGTCATGTCGGCGCGTCGGTCACGTGCTCGGTCCAGGGCGGAAACAGCCGTGTCAACACAAACAACACGCCCAGCGGCGCTATCGTCAACAGCGCTGCGACCAACCCGCCCTCCTTGCCGAGGAAAGGTAGTTGATAACTCAAGAGTCCTTTGCCAGTCTTGGAGATTTCCTGACCGCCGATGACCACGTTCCAGCGCATCATGAAGACCGAGAACAGCACCAGGCAGGCGCAGACCGTGACGCCGATGACCAGGGCACGCCCCGTGGTGCCGCGCCAGATCATGTAGGAAAGAACGATCAGCGGCGTAATGGCGCCAACGGCAAATTGCAGGATGAAATACGGTAGCAGCAGCGGACCCGTCACGTACTGCATGATCATGTCCACGCCCTCGCGGCCCTTGTACACGATGTTGGCGAATTCCAGTGCCTCAAGCACCAACGCCACCATGATGAAGGACCAGATCGTATAGGCCAGACCTTTCAGACAATCCAGATCGACCGGTATCTTGCGCAGCTTGCACGATAGGACGTAGAGCACGGCGAGCAGCGAGACACCGGAGATGATGGCCGAGAACAGGAAGATGACCGGCATCAGGTCGGACGACCACCATTCGCGTGACTTGAGCGAGCCATACATGAAGCCGACGTAGCCGTGCAGTCCGTGCGCGGCCGGAATGCCGATCACCGCCAAAGCGAAGATCCACTTCCTGTCGTAACGCATCGCGTGTTCTGACACGTCATACGAGCCCAGCGTCAGCAGCTTGTAAAAACGCCCGAGCAAACCGGTTTTCGCTTGTGCCTGTTGCACGATGAACGGACGGTAGGCAAACCAGCCTTCGAGCAGCAGCAGCGCGACATAGAAACTGGCGAAGAAGCCAAACATCGCCATCGCTGACGAGAGGTGCGGCGTGATTGTCGAGTTGAAGGCGCGCTCCGGGTGACCCAGGTGCATCAGCAGCGGCACCGGCACAAAGAACATGAAGCTCAGCGAAGTCAGCAACGCCATGTGCGCTACCGGTTTGAGGCGCTCGAAGCCGAACACCTGGTACAGGCTTGACACCGTGAAGGCCCCTGCCACCAGACCGGTGAGGTAGGGGTAGACGGCGATCAGAACCGACCACTCGAAGACGGTTTCGTTCGGATAGACCCAGCCCGTAAAAGGGGCGAATTGAATAATCGATTCCACTAGTTCACCTCTTTGTCGATGCCAACGTAAAACACATTCGGCGCATTGCCGGTCTCGGGCCGCAGAACCTGTACGCGGTTGTTGCGAATGAACAGGCTGATGGGGCTTTGCTTGTCCTTCTGATCACCAAAGACACGGGCGCCAACCGGACAGACCTCAACGCAGGCCGGCTTGAGTCCCTTGGTAATGCGGTGGTAACACCAGTTGCATTTGTCGGCTACGCCACGGTCCTCGTCGAAGTAGCGCGCGCCGTAGGGGCAGGCCTGTACGCAGTAGCGGCAGCCGATGCAATAAGTGGGGTCGATCAGCACGACGCCGTCCTCGGTGCGGAAGGTGGCACCGGTCGGGCAGACCTGAACGCAGGCCGGGTGCGTGCACTGGTTGCACAGTTTGGGGACGAAGAAGGCTTTTTCCACCTTCTGGTCCTTGTAGCGGTTGGCAAAGCGGAATTCCTTTTCCGAGCCAGAGGCGGCGATGTTCACCGGGTCTGACTGGCTGTCGATGTGGACTTCCGGGTCGCCTTCAATGTGAACGTAGCGTTCGACCCAGGTGCGGAACTGGTGCGCGTTCTTGGGAACACTGTTCTCGTTCTTGCAGGCCTCAACGCAGCGCAGGCAGCCGATGCACTTGGTGGCGTCAACGCCAAACCCCCACTGGTGTTTGGTCCAGTCGTAATCCTTGGTCGGAAATGACGCGCCCGATGCGGCGGCGCCGGGCGGCGCCGTTTCGGGCTTGGCGGCCATGGCTGGCAGCACACCCAGTGCCGCCGCGCCGACAGCGGCACCGGCACAGCCTGCGGCGGTGCCGAGCTTGCTCAGAAATGCGCGTCGTGCCGCCACGCTTGGATTTGAATCTTCTTTGTTCATGGTCATGTCTTCACTCTCTTATTTGGTAGGCTGGCAGCTTTGCGCAGCGTAGAAGGCGGCCAGATCAGCCATGTTGGCATCGCTCAGACCCCGGGCCACGCCGGCCATCATTGGGTCTTTGCGCAGGCCGGCCTTGAACGCTTTGAGGACGTTGACCACGTAGCCCGGTTTTTGCCCTGCCAGTTTCGGCCAAGCCGCGTTGCCGCCAACGCCGCCTTCACCGTGACAGGCGCTGCAGTTCTCGGCCAGCACCTTGCCCGCGGCGCTGTTGCCAATGGGTTTGGCCGCAGGCGGTGTTGCCTTGCACTTCATGCCCGCGAAGTATGCGGCGAGGTTCTGCACATCGGCCGGGCTCAGATCCTGCGTCAGCGGGCTCATGATCTCGTTCTTCTGGTCACCCGACTTGTAGGCTCCCAGTATGTGTGCCAGGTAGGCTCCGTTCTGACCGGCCAGATTGGGCCAGGTATCGTTCGGACTGTTGCCATCGGCGCCATGGCAGCCAGCGCAGTCTTCGGCGAGTTTCTTGCCCGCTGCCGCATTACCTGTGATCTTGATGGTGGCAACAACAATCTTGGGTGTGTGCGGGTTGTGGCAGACGATGCATTGCTTTCCGGTGTTGTGTTTGGCCAAATCGATTTGCGGTTGCGTGCTGGGCCGTCCCGACATTGTTTCGTGGCACAGGGTGCACAGCTTCACGCTGTCCTTCGGGACTGGTAGCTTGTTCTTATCGGTGTGCCCCTGGGCAGGGCCGTGGCAGATTTCGCAGGTGACTGATTTATGGCTGCCGGCCGACCATTGCGCATGGCGCTCGGTGTGACAGGCCTGGCAGTAACGAGCAGTTTGCAGCACGGGAGCCTTGGCGGCGATTTCGGGCACTGCGTTGGCGCGGTAATGGCCGAAGCGGTAAAAAGAATCTGCGATGAGAAACGGTCTTGCAAGAACCGCCACCACTACCAGTCCAAGGATCAGGGATACCAATCGAAATATATGCTTGGGCATGCTCGCCTTTCGTTTTGTCTCGTCAAATGGGCAGATGAAAAGGAGGCTACTTGCGTCTGGCCAAGACCGAGCGCTTTGGACCTCCTTCGCACGTTTTTCTATCTTTCGTGTGGCGTCCATTTTGCGTAACATATTTTTATTACCTTTGTCATAGATCAAGTTTTTGAGGGAAGTTTGCTGAGGGTATTCCCGGGTTTTCGTGCTTATAAATTTGACCTTTGATTTGGGCTATAGTGAAGCAGATGGGGTGGTCTGCCACCCTTGATTCGATGTGAATCCTGGCGTTCCTTTGGCGCGCGGTGAGTCGTGATTGTTGATAAAAGCGAGAGTTTGAAAATGCCCAAAATATTGTTGAAGCGCAGTTCGTCCCTGATCCGTATCGGCGCCAAGTCTGTGATTGCATTGTTGTTGCCCATGGTGCTTGGATTGCCGCTCGCGCACAGCGCGCAGCGCAGCGGCGAGAGCATCGTCAAGGAAGTTTGTGCGTCCTGCCATACGCGGGGTGAAAAAGGCGCGCCGGTCATCGGTAACAAGGCGGCCTGGGAAAAGCGTAGAGCCCAGGGCTTGTCGAGCCTGTCGCAGCATGCGCTCGATGGCATTCGCAACATGCCATCACACGGTGGCAGTGCCGGCCTAAGCAGTGCTGATCTGGAGCGTGCCATCACCTTCATGGTCAACAAGTCCGGAGGTAATTGGGTTGAACCGGTCAACAAGGAGGCGCCGCCAGCAGCGCGCAGCGGCGAGCAGATCGTCAAGGCCAAGTGTGTTGAATGCCATGTCAGCGGCAAAGACGGCGCGCCCAAGATTGGTGACCGCGATGCCTGGGTTGGGCGTGTGCGCAAGGGCCTTGATGCGGTGATCGCGTCCGGCATTCATGGTCGCGGCTCGATGCCCGCGCGAGGTGGCCTGGCCGACCTGAGCGACGCAGAAATGCGCGCTGCGGTCATCTATATGTTCAATGAAAGCACCGCTCCCGCCAAAAAATGACGGTCGGGGGGTGTTAAAATTTTTCCATTCGTCGAAATGGGCAATGTCGGGACGGGCTGTTCGGCCCGCCCTTGCAACTTGACGCAACGACGACACGAATACACAAACAAGATCCGTCCTGCTACGGATCATTGGTCAAGGAAAAGTTGATGAAACGAAACGCGCGGATTGTTTTGCTGAAGGGGCTTGTCGCCGGCCTTCTGGGTACCCTGGCCATGACGGCAGGGCTGGCGCAGACGCTTAATCTGGGCAACGCCAACAGTGCGGAGTTCAAGGTCGTGTATGCCACGGCGCAGGATGTGGCCGAGGGCAAAAAGGTGGCGCAGACCGCGTGCGCCAGTTGCCACGGCATCAACGGGGTGGGTGGTCAGAAGGGTGTGCCCAATATCGCTGGACAGCGCCCTGTCTATATGCACCTTGAAATGAAGGTTTACCAAGCGGGTGGACGTGGCGCCACAGGCATGGCCAATGCGGTCAAATACCTGAGCGATGACGCCATCATGAAGGTTGCCGCATACTATTCAAGCCGGGATCCCGCTGAGCCCAGCGGCAGCAACGTGAAAGCAGCGCCCGCCAAACCCGACGCAGTCGCCGCCGGCAAAGCAGCGGCAGTGGCCTGCGGCGGTTGCCATGGTGAGGCCGGTGTCAGCAAACTCGCTGGCATGCCGAGCCTGATCGGCATGGACCCGAAGTACTTCACCGCCGCCATCAGCGCCTACAAGGGCGGTCAACGCAAGAACGACATGATGAAGGCCCTGGTGTCGGAGTTGACCGACGTCGAGATCGCCAACATGGCGCTGTACTACGCGCTGCAAAAACCTGACAAGGCGCAAACGCCGGCGCCCGGCACTGTTGCCGCTGGCAAGACCGCCGCTGCAGGCTGTGTCGGCTGCCACGGTGAAAACGGCGTTAGCGGC
The DNA here is from genome assembly GCA_903914175.1 of uncultured beta proteobacterium. Lineage (GTDB taxonomy): Bacteria > Pseudomonadota > Gammaproteobacteria > Burkholderiales > Burkholderiaceae_C > Rhodoferax. The sequence goes on from CAIWNX010000303.1 coordinate 39,209, forward strand.
AATCCGGCAACGCCCAGCCTGGCTGGACAGGAGTCGCAGTACTTCATCGCCGCCATGCGTGCCTACAAGGATGGCTCACGCAGCGATGCCACCATGAAAGGCCCGGCCGCTTCGCTTGATGATGCGACCGTGAAGAACCTGTCGGCCTATTACGCAAGCCTGGCGCCACAAGCCGCCAAGGTTGCCAAGCCGCTGACTATCGCCGAGTGGGCCGAGCGTTGTGATCGTTGCCATGGCGTCAACGGCAACAGTGTGGATCCACGTGCACCGGCACTGGCGGCGCAGCGGGTTGACTACCTTGATCGGGTCTTGCTGGCCTACAAAAAGGGTGAGCGCAAGAGCAAGGAAATGGCCGTGATGTCCGAAGGGCTTGATGACGCGCTGGTGGATGGCTTGTCCGCCCACTACGCTCGCCAGAAAGCACGTGGAGTGACCTACCTGATTCTTCCACCGCCACCGCCCGCCAAATGAACTCCTGCCGGTGCGCTTTGCTGTGCCCGGATTGCATTTAACAGAACTTTCAGCCCACCCAATTAACGGATAGATTATGAGCACGAGTAACACGCCACTGCATCGACATTACCTGCATTTTTCGGAGTTGCCCACCAGTATGCGTGTCATGCAGACCGCCGTGCTGATCGTGCTGGGTCTGGCCTACATGTTCGCCGCGCTGTACCTGTTCCACGTCTACTCGGGGCGTGACGGTAACCCGAACAACCTGTCTTACGACGATCTGGTTATCGCCTATACCGGCAGCGGCAAGGGCTCACGCCTGGAATCGGCCCTGCGTGGCCCGATGTCGAGCATGCTGCCGCCGGACGAACTCAATGTGATCGTTTCCTGGGTGCAGCAAGGTGCCGACAAGGACAAGCACGAATCGGTCGTCAAACCCATCATTGAAAAGCGTTGCCTCAGCTGCCACGATGGCAGCAACCCGCATCTGGCCAGCCTGAACGGTCTGGAGAATTTGAAGAAGGTGACCGAACAGGACACCGGCACCGACATCTTCACGTTGGTGCGGGTCTCGCACATCCACCTCTTTGGACTAACCTTCATTTTCTTCCTGGTTGGTACCATCTTCAGTCATGCCTATTGGCGCCCGGTCTGGCTCAAGGCCACGATCGTTGCCCTGCCATTTCTGTGTCTCTCGCTTGACGTCATCTCCTGGTACCTGGTCAAGCTCTACCACCCGTTTGCTTTCGTGACGATGGCCGCTGGCGCGCTCCAGGGTCTGTGCTTTGCCCTGATGTGGGTGGTGTCCATGTACCAGCTTTGGTTCTCTGGAACCCCGGAAGCTGTCATGAAGCGCCAAGGTGTGGACGAAATCTCGGTGGGCTAAAGCGTAAACCACCAGCCGCTGCGGCGGCTGCAGCGCCTATTTTCTGGCGCATTCTCTTGCAAACAGGCACCTACGTGGTGCCTGTTTTCATTGGCGAGCTCGAAGTGAGCCGTGCCACACGAGGCATGGATTGCGGGTCGAGCCCGCAATGACAAGACAGCTTGTCATCCCAGCCCCCAGTTGGTACCTCTCGGCCCCCAGTCGTTACCTCGGGTCCCCGAGTTGTCATCCCGGACTTGATCCGGGATCCAGTGCAACACGTAGCATGGATTGCGGGTGCTGAAACCCCGGACCTGATCCGGGGACGCAATGGCAGAAAAAATTGGTACGTAATGCCAAAAATACTGCACTCTCTTCCCCAACGCAAAACGCGCACCAATAGGCGCGCGTCGGGCTTGGAAAATGGCCCCGGTGTGCGGGGCTGTTTGGATTACTTGGCTGGCTGGCTGGCGTACCAGCTGGCGAGGCCTTCAACGATGGCGTTGCTGTACGGGAAGCTCATGGTGTGCATGGTGGTGCTTTCGCGCTTGCCATCACGGTAGGCGCGCAGTGCCATCACGAGGTAGTCCTTGTCCTGCCCGTTCATCTTGGGCGCAGCCTGGGCCGGGTTGTCCAGTTCATGGCAGTGGTTGCACTTGGTTGCCAGATCCTGGATCGAGCTTGGAACCTGGTCGCCGGCCTTGGGGGCTTGTGAGGCGTAGAACGCAACGATGTTGTCGATGTCCTTGTCGCCCAGGTTGGCGATGTAGCGCTGCATGCCCCAGTTCTGACGCGTGGTGCGGTAAGCGCGCGTTGCCTTGCCCAGGTATTGTGCGTCCTGGCCCGCCAGGCTTGGCGTGGCGGAGTCCACGCTGACACCGCGTGCGCCGTGGCAGCCGCCGCACATGGCGCTCAGAGCTTCACCGGCAACCGGATCACCCTTGGCAGGTGATGTGCGCTGTGTCGGTGTTTGCGCAGAGAAATACAGCGCGAGTTTTTCAACGTCCATGCGATCGTCCAGTGTGACCGCTTTCATGGTGGTGGCCTTGCGGTCGTCACGGTGGTATTCCAGGATGGCGGCAGTCAGGTAATGCGACTGTTGGCCGGCCAGAGTTGGCGTGCCGGGCGTTTTGGCGTTGCCGTCTTCACCGTGGCACTTGGCACAACTGGCGGCCAGTGCCTTGCCGGTTTCGTAGGGCGAGGTGTGCTTCACATCCTGCGCCTTGGTGGCCGGAACCGGCGGCAGGCTGGAGAAATAAGCTGCCACATTGCGCAGATCGGCTTCGGTCATCTGCGTTGCGATGTCGCGCAGCGCAGCGTGTGTGCGCTTGCCGTTTTTGTACTCGTTAAGTGAGGCGAACAGGTAGGCTTCGCGCTGCGCTGCCAAGTGGGGAATGGCAGGCGCCACGCTGCCGCCGTTTTCGCCGTGGCAGGCTTTGCAGGATTTTTCAGCCAGCACCTTGCCGGCGGCCACGTCACCCTTTGGGGGGGCAACGACAGCTTCCTTTTTCTCGCCACAGCCAAACAGGGCCAAGGATAAAACCACAACGCCGAAAATCGTTTTTTTCATGGGGAATCTCATAGATCAATGAACGCATCAGCCGGCTGCACCTGACCGTATTTTTTGTCACCAAACGCAGCGGAGAACTCGCAAATATTATATGCCCAGATCAGACTCGAATCAGTTGATTTTCGCTGGGACCATTGCCCTGTTGCGGGGTTCAAGCCCGGTGACTCGAAGCACACAAAAAAGCCCGCACGAAGCGGGCTCTTTTGCAGCTGCGCCATAACGGTACAGCCAAGTGGTCAAACCGGGATGACGGCCTTACTTGACGGACAGAACCCAGGCAGCCAGTGTCTTGGCTTCAGCTTCGCTGACGCCAGCGCTCGGGGGCATCGGCACGGCACCGAAGGAGCCTGTGCCACCCTTGAGGATGACGCCAACCAGCTTGGCTTCAGCGTCCGCCTTGCCAGCGTACTTGGCGGCGATGGCCTTGTAGCTCGGGCCGACCTTGGTCTTGTCAGCAGAGTGGCAGGTCGTGCATTTCTTGGCTTTGGCCAGTGCCTCATCGGCCATGGCGGGTGCAGCGACAGCGATGATTGCGGCGAGAGCGAGGACTAAACGTTTCATGAAATTTTCCTTAAAGTGGTGCTAATGCAATGTACATAACGTGATGACAATAACTGCGGCTGACAGGCACCGCGGTTGGCGATTTGATCAGCGCAGGAAAACGGTAAGCATGTGTTGCAGCCTACCGCTTCTCGCGACGGGATTTTATCTGAGATTCCTTATGGCGAAGGCTGTTGTCGCACCGTAGTTGAGTCGCTCGACGCCATTGACGGGCAAACCCCTATTGATACAAATCAACATTCTGACGATTCAATGCGCGTTATTTCTTCTTCTGGTACTGGGCAGCGTTCTGGGCAGCATCTTTGTTCGGTTGCTTGGCGATGACCAGGCCCTTCAAGCCTTCGTAAACGCCGGCGTCAA
>CAIWNX010000304.1 GCA_903914175.1 uncultured beta proteobacterium
TGTGCGACCGTGTCACGGTGCTCGATTACGGCAAACAGATTGCCGAAGGCACGCCAGCCGACGTGCAGAAAAATGACAAGGTGATCGAAGCCTATCTGGGCACCAGCGGGCATTGAGCCGCAGCGCGGTCTGACAAGGAAAAAAACGATGAAAACTCTTCTCAAAGTGACGGGGCTCAAGGTCGCTTACGGCGGTATCCAGGCAGTCAAAGGGGTTGACTTTGAAGTGCGTGAAGGCGAGTTGGTCTCGCTGATCGGCTCCAATGGCGCCGGCAAGACCACCACCATGAAAGCCATCACCGGCATCCTGCCGATCAACGATGGTGACATCGAGTACATGGGCAAGAGCATCCGCGGACAGGGCCCTTGGGATCTGGTGACGCAAGGCCTGGCCATGGTGCCCGAAGGACGCGGCGTTTTCGCGCGCATGACCATCGTTGAGAACCTGCAGATGGGCGCCTACATCCGCAAGGACAAGGCCGACATTCAGGCTGATATCGAGAAGGTGTTCGGCATTTTCCCGCGCTTGAAGGAGCGCGCCGACCAACTGGCCGGAACGCTGTCGGGCGGTGAACAGCAGATGCTGGCCATGGGCCGTGGACTGATGAGCCGACCCAAGGTGCTGCTGCTCGATGAACCCTCCATGGGCCTGTCGCCGATGATGGTGGACAAGATCTTTGAGGTGGTGCGCGAGGTCTCGGCGCAGGGCGTCACCGTATTGCTGGTGGAACAAAACGCGAGCCGCGCGCTGGCGATTGCGGATCGCGGCTACGTCATGGACTCGGGCCTCATCACCATGTCGGGCGATGCCAAGGAAATGCTCAACGACCCCAAGGTGCGCGCTGCTTACCTGGGTGAATGATTGAAGCGGGGTCAGCATGACAGCACCCGACCCCTTCAAAGACCCGCGCCGTTTTCTCGAGCACCTGTATCGGGTCGCGGTGGTGCGTGCGCTGCCGCTGCACAACACCGCTGCCTATTTGCCGCCGCCGCCAAAGGGGCGCACGCTGGTGCTGGGCGCTGGCAAGGCGGCGGGCGCCATGGCGCACGCGGTCGAGGCGTTCTGGCCAGCCGATGCGCCGCTCTCGGGTCTGGTGGTTACGCGCTACGGCCACCTGCCACCACGCCCTGACGGTTTGCCGCAGCGCATTGAAGTGCTACAGGCGGCACACCCTGTGCCCGATGCGGCCGGCTTGGCGGCTGCCGAACGCATATTGGCCTTGACGCAGGGCCTCACCGCCGATGACCTGGTGCTGTGCCTGATCTCGGGCGGAGGCTCGGCGCTGCTGAGTCTGCCTGCCCAGGGGCTGACGCTGGCCGACAAGCAGCGCATCAACCATGAGTTGCTGGCTTGCGGTGCGGGCATTGGAGAGATGAACTGCGTGCGCAAGCACCTCTCACGCATCAAGGGCGGGCGCCTGGCCCTTGCCTGTGCCCCAGCGCGGGTGGTGACGCTCACCATCAGCGATGTGCCGGGCGACGACCCCTCTGTCATCGCCAGTGGCCCGACCGTGGCTGACGCCAGCAGTTGTGCCGATGCGCTCGCCATCCTGACGCGTTACGCGATTGCCGTACCACCTGCCGTACGAGAGGCGCTGCAAAGTGGCGCGCTGGAAACGCCCAAACCGGGTATGCCGGCGTTTGTCGCGCATCAGGTGCATCTGATTGCCACGCCGCAACAGTCTTTGCAGGCGGCAGCCGAGGCGGCGCGCGCAGCCGGTCTGGCAGCCTACATCCTGAGCGATGAAATGGAAGGTGAATCGCGCGAGGTTGGCAAGGTCCATGCGGCGCTGGCGCGCGCAGTGGCGAAGCGCGGAGAGCCTTTTGCCGCGCCCTGCGTCATCCTCAGCGGTGGCGAAACCACGGTCACACTGCGGCCGCAGCGAGCCGGTGCGGTGCCTGGGCGCGGTGGACGCGCCGGGGAATTCTGCCTTGGGCTGGCGCAGGCGCTGCAGGGCCAGGCCGGGGTCTGGGCGCTGGCCGCTGACACCGATGGCATCGATGGCGTGGAAGACAATGCTGGCGCCTGGGTGGAGCCGGCTACGTTGAGCCGGGCATCACAGCGCGGCATGAAGGTGGCCGACTACCTTGAGCGCAATGACGCCTACGCCTATTTCGATGCTTTGGGTGATTTGTTGCGTACCGGGCCGACCTACACAAATGTCAATGATTTCCGAGTGTTGCTGGTTTTGTAGGCAATTTACTCATTGTTCTTTGATATTGCTCAAGGTCAGCGGGGTGTAAGCCGGGCACAGTCGGCCCTTATGCTTTCTGCTCAAATCAGTGACATTCCAGCCGAAGTCTGCACGGTCCCGCGCGGTGAGTTGTTGTTCCACCGGACGATCATTTCACCCTGGGTGATCTATGTGGAATCGGGCTGCGTCGCCCTGGGGGTGATGGAGGGCGACGTCATGGAGCACCAGCTCGGTGTCGTCGAAGGCCCGTGCTGGCTGGAAGCCAGTGCTGCGGTGCTCGATTTGCCGCACGCGGTGGATTGCGTCGCAGAAACCGAGCTTAGCCTGCGCCGTGTGCCCTTGGCCGAATTTCGCCGTTCACTGACCGCCATGCCGGAAGCAGCGCACACTGTGCTGCACGATGTGGCGCTGGCGCATCGCCAGCAAACCGAATTTGCCGTCAGTCGCCTGGCCAAGGATGCCGAAGCGCGCTGCGCCGAGTGGCTGCTGCGTCATGCCAAGACCGGCGACAAGGGTGCGATGGCGGTTCAGTTGCAGCAGCGCAAGCGCTCGATTGCCGCGCAGCTTGGCATTGCGCCCGAGACCCTGTCACGCGTGCTGCGGCACCTGCGTGAGCGCAGCCTGATCAGCGGCTCCGGCCGCATGCTCAAGGTTGACGATCCGGGCGGGCTGCGTCTGCTGGCCGGCGTTTAATTTCCCTTAGATATGCAGGGCGTGCCCAAGTGCACGTAATGCTGCTTCCTGCACCGCTTCACCCAGTGTTGGGTGCGCGTGAATCGTTCCCGCCACATCTTCCAGGCAGGCGCCCATTTCCAGCGAGTGCGAGAACGCCGTGCTCAGTTCCGAGACACCCACGCCCACGGCCTGCCAGCCGACGATCAAGTGGTTGTCGCGCCGTGCCACGACGCGTGCAAAACCGTCGCCAGCCTCCAGTGTCACGGCGCGTCCGTTGGCGGCAAATGGGAAACTCGCTTGAATGCAATCGAGTCCGGCCCGTTCGGCTTGTTGCGGCGACAACCCGGCCACCACGATTTCCGGGTCGGTAAAGCAGACAGCGGCAATCGCAGCGGGTGTGAAGTGACGCCGTTTGCCGGCGATGATCTCGGCCACCATCTCGCCCTGTGCCATGGCACGGTGTGCCAGCATCGGCTCGCCTGTGATATCGCCAATGGCCCAGACATTGCGCATCGAGGTGCGGCACTGGTCGTCGATCGTCACGGCGCGGCCGTTCATGGCCAGCATCAGGCTCTCCAGTCCAAAACCCTGGCTGCGCGGCGTGCGGCCAATCGCGACCAGCACCTGATCGGCCGGCAGTTCCGAGACCTCGCCCTTGGCGTTGGCGATCTGCACTGCATCGCCAACTGCATTGAGCCCCTGCACCCGGCAACCGAGTTGCACTTGCACGCCAAGCTTGCGCAGCGAGGCTGCCACCGGTTTCACCAATTCTTCGTCGTAGATCGGCAGGATGCGGTCCAGCGCTTCGACCACCGTCACTTCGACGCCGAGTTTGCGGTAGACGATGCCAAGCTCCAAGCCGATGTAGCCAGCGCCGACCACCACCAGGCGTTTGGGCAGCACCGTTGGTGACAGGGCCTGCGTTGAGGAGATGACACGTCCGCCAAAGGGCAGACCGGGCAGGGCGATTTCGCTCGAACCCATGGCCAGCAGCAGGTGTTCGCAGGCGATGCGCAGCGGCGCGGCGGCGTCGGCTGGCTGCACCTCGACCGTCTTGCCGTCGAGGATGCGCGCCCAGCCCTTGATGACGGTGACACCGTTCTTCTTGAGCAGTGCCGCCACGCCTTGCGTCAGGCGTTTGACGATGCCGTCCTTCCAGCGCACGGTCTGCGAGAGGTCGATGCGCGGCGCGTCAACCTGAATGCCCAGCGGCGATTGGCCGCTGTAGTGGGAGACCTTGTGAAAAGCTTCGCTGGCGTGGATCAGCGCCTTGGACGGAATGCAGCCGATGTTCAGGCAGGTGCCGCCCAGGCGCTCGCCTTCGACCAGTGTGGTGGCGATGCCCAGTTGCGCAGCGCGGATGGCAGCCACATAACCGCCAGGGCCACCACCGACGATCAGCAGTTTGGTTTGTTGCGTTTCCATGCGCTACTCCACAAACAGGGTGGCCGGGCATTCAAGGTAGCCACGCAACAACTGGACAAATTCAGCCCCGTGCATGCCATCGACCACGCGGTGATCAAAGGAAGACGACAGGTTCATCATCATCCGCGCCACGATCGCGCCATTGCGGATCATGGGACGCTCGACCATGCGGTTCACGCCCACAATCGCCACCTCCGGGTGGTTGATCACCGGCGTGCTGACGATGCCGCCCAGTGCGCCCAAGCTCGTGATGGTGATGGTTGAGCCGGTAAGTTCCTCGCGCGTCGCCTTGCCGCTGCGCGCCGCTTCGCTCACGCGCAGCAGTTCGGCGGCACAGGCCCACAGGTCACGCGTCTCCGCGTGGCGCATGACAGGCACCATCAGGCCGCCTTCGGTCTGCGTTGCCACACCCAGATGGACCGCCTCATAGTGCGTCACCACGGCGGCATCGTCGTCGTAGCGCGCGTTCACCTGCGGAAACTCACGCACCGCCAGCACCACGGCGCGCACCAGGAAGGGCAGCAGCGTCAGGCGGCCACGCTCCTTGCCGTACTTCGCGTTCAGGCGCGTGCGCAGGGCTTCGAGTTCGGTCACGTCGATCTCTTCGACGTAGGTGAAGTGGGGGATGCGCCGTTTGGCTTCCTGCATCTTTTGCGCAATCTTGCGCCGCAGACCGATCACCGGAATCGATTCTTCTGCGCTGCGCTGCGCGTAACGCTGGTCGGCTTGCGCCGTGCTGGCTGCCTGGCCAGCGCGTGCCACATAGGCGTCGAGGTCCTGCTGCGTGATGCGCCCGGCCATGCCGGTGCCGGCTACGAACTGCAACTCGATGCCGAGGTCCCAGGCGCGCCGGCGCACAGCAGGGGAGGCGATGGGTTTGTCGGCGCTGGCGCGTGCATGAACCGTGGCCGCTGCGACTGCGGTTTCTCGCTTGGCTGGCGCTGAGGCGGTCGTAGCCGGTGCCGCTTTGGCCGGTGTGGATTCTGGTGCAAGGGCGGGTTTGTTGGCGCGATCCGGCGCCGGGCCGCCCCAAGCCGGATCAGCCCCCTCGGGGGGCAGCGACGACGCGGAGCGCGCAGCGTGGGGGCCAGCCATTCCAGCGCCCTCAACTTCAATGTGAATGACGGCAGAGCCCACCGCCATCACCTGACCGACGGCGCCGCCGAGTGAGAGTACCTTGCCGGCCACCGGTGACGGGATTTCGACTGTGGCCTTGTCGGTCATGACGTCGGCCAGGATCTGGTCTTCGCTGACCATGTCGCCAACCTTCACGTGCCAGGCCACCAGTTCAACTTCTGCAATGCCTTCGCCGATGTCGGGCATCTTGATTGTGTGAATTCCCATCATGCCTCCATCGTGCGTTTAAGTGCCGCTGCCACGCGTGCCGGACCGGGGAAATAAGCCCACTCCTGTGCGTGCGGGTAGGGCGTGTCCCAGCCGGTGACGCGCTCAATCGGCGCCTCCAGGTGGTAGAAGCAGTGCTCCTGAATCAGCGAGATCAGCTCGGCGCCGAAGCCGCTGGTGCGTGTGGCTTCGTGCAGCACCACGCAGCGCCCGGTCTTCTTGACGGATGCGACGATGGTCTCCAGATCGAGCGGCCAGATCGAGCGCAGGTCGATGATTTCGGCATCAATCCCGCTCTCATTGGCGGCAGCCTCGGCGACGAAAACCATGGTGCCGTAGGTGATCACCGTCAGTGCCTTGCCGGGGCGAAAGACCGCTGCCTTGTCCAGCGGTACGGTGTAGTAGCCCTCGGGCACGGCGCCCATCGGGTGTTTGGACCAGGGCACGACCGGTTTGTCGTGGTGGCCATCGAAGGGCCCGTTGTAGAGGCGTTTCGGTTCCAGAAATATCACCGGGTCGTCGTTCTCGATCGAGGCGATTAGCAGGCCTTTGGCGTCGTAGGGGTTGGACGGCATGACGGTGCGCAGACCGCAGACCTGGGTGAACACCGATTCCGGGCTCTGGCTGTGCGTCTGGCCGCCGTAGATGCCGCCGCCGCAGGGCATGCGGATGGTGATCGGCGCCGTGAAATCACCGACCGAGCGGTAGCGCAGGCGCGCTGCTTCCGAGACGATCTGGTCGGTTGCCGGGTAGACGTAATCGGCAAACTGGATTTCCACCACCGGCCGCAATCCGTAGGCGCCCATGCCGACTGCGGTGCCGACAATGCCGCCTTCCGAGATTGGCGCATCGAACACGCGCGAGGTGCCGTACTTCTTTTGCAGGCCTTCGGTGCAGCGGAAGACGCCGCCGAAATAGCCAACGTCCTGGCCGTAAACGACCACGTTGTCGTCGCGTTCCAGCATCACGTCCATCGCTGACCTCAGCGCCTGGATCATCGTCATGGGGGTGGTTTTCATGGTCATACTCCCAATTCCTGGCGCTGGCGGCGCAGGTGCTCAGGCAGTTCCTTGTAAACGTCTTCGAACATTTCGGCCGGGCTTTGCATGTGGCCGTCGGCCAGTGTGCCGTAGCTTTCGGCTTCCTTGTGCGCGGCCAGCACCAGGGCATCGACCTCTTTTTGCATGGCCTCGTGTTCGGCCTCAGACCAGGCACCGAGTTGAATCAGATGCTGCTTCAGCCGCGCAATCGGGTCGCCCAGAGGGAAGCGTGCCACATCGCTTGCGGGGCGGTATTTGGTCGGATCATCGGAAGTGGAGTGCGGTCCGGCGCGGTAGGTCACCCATTCGATCAGCGTTGGCCCCAGATTCGAGCGCGCGCGCTCCAAGGCCCATTGCGAGGCGGCGTAAACCGCCAGGAAATCGTTGCCATCGACGCGCAGCGAGGCAATGCCGCAGCCGACACCGCGTGCGGCGAAGGTGGTGCCTTCACCGCCAGCGATCGCCTGGAAGGTTGAGATCGCCCACTGGTTGTTGACCACGTTCAGAATGACCGGTGCGCGGTAAACGTGGGCAAAGGTCAGTCCGGTGTGGAAGTCGGCTTCGGCCGTGGCGCCGTCGCCGATCCAGCTTGACGCCACCTTGGTATCGCCCTTGATCGCCGAAGCCATGGCCCAGCCAACAGCCTGAATCACCTGCGTTGCGAGGTTGCCCGAGATCGAGAAGAAGCCGTGCTTCTTGCTCGAGTACATCACCGGCAATTGGCGCCCCTTGAGCGGGTCGTGCTCGTTGGAGAACAACTGGCAGATCATGTCCACCATCGAGACGTCTTCGCGCGAGAGCAGCAGGCCCTGCTGGCGGTAGGTCGGGAAGCACATGTCGCCTTCGCTCAGGGCGAAGGCGTGTGCTGTGGCGATCGCCTCTTCGCCCAGGCACTGCATGTAGAAGGACATTTTCTTCTGTCGCTGTGCAATCACCATGCGGGTGTCAAAGGCGCGCGTCTTCATCATGGCGCGCAGGCCGCGGCGCCATAAATCCAGATCAACTTTGGGTGCCCAGGGGCCGACCGCCTGACCGGTCTCGTCGAGCACGCGGATCAGCGTGAAGGCGAGGTCGCTGGTTTGTGTCGGCAGCGCGTCCACCGGAGGGCGGCGCACCGTGCCAGCGGCTGAAATGGGGAGGTAGGAAAAGTCTGTGTCATGGCCTGGTCGCCCGGTGGGCTCAGGAACATGCAGACGAAGTGGTTCGTGCTGTGGCATCGCATTTTCTCCTTGCAAGGTCGTGTCCTGCATCAGATTTTTCGGGTTCGGAACAAGGCATGGCGGGTAGCCCCGCATTGACCGGACAATGCAGCAGGGGCAACGGGATCACCGCATTCCTTGCGCGCGCTGCCGAGCATAACGGATTTTTGGCGCGGGCCTGCCGCGCTGCGCTTGCGGCAAGCCAAGCCCTTGTCAGATGAGCGCTTTGCTTTGCAATTGAAGCCAGGAGTGCACCGGCCAGTCGCTGCGGTTCTGGGCTTGCGTTCCGCCAAAGACCACGCAGCCGCCGCCCAGCATCGTCCGATGATGGGCGGCAAAGGTCTTGAGGCCTTTGAAATAGTCCGGGTTAATGGTGGCACCGGCCTTGATTTCGATGGCGTGCATCTTGCCCCCCGTGGGCAGCAGCAAATCCACCTCATTGCCTTCAGAGTCCCGGTAAAAATACATCTCCGCCGTTTCCCCGGCGTTGAGCCGGTCTTTCATGGCCTCCATGATGACGAAATTCTCAAACAGGCTGCCCCACAAGGGATCGCGCGCGACCTGTTCCGCGCTGCGCAGGCCCAGCAGCCAGCAGGCCAGCCCGACGTCGTAGAAATACAGTTTGGGTGCTTTCACCAGACGCTTGCCGGTGTTGGTAAACCAGGGCGGCAACAGGTGAACGATGTAGCTGCTTTGCAGCAAGTCAATCCAGGCGCGGGCGGTGGCGTGCGACACGCCGGCGTCATTGCCCAGACTGCTCAGGTTGAGCAATTGCCCGGTGCGCCCGGCGCACAGGCGCACAAAGCGCTCGAAGCGCTGCAAGTCCTGCACTGCGGCGAGTTGTCGCAAATCGCGCTGCACATAGGTGGCAAAGTAGTCGGCCAATGCCTGCGAGGGGTTGAGACGCTGGTCATGGATGCGTGGATAAAACCCGGTCAACAGGGTTTGCGCCAGATCCGGATTTGCCACTGCGCCCGAGAGGCGTTGTGTTTCCGCCAGCGTAAATGGCAGTAGCCGCAGCAAAGCAGTTCGTCCCGCCAAAGATTGCGAAACCTGGGTCATCAATTCAAACTGGTGGCTGCCGGTCAGGATGAAGCGGCCAGGCTGTGGGTTGGCATCGACCATGCCTTGCAAATACGAGGCAAGCTCGGGCGCACGCTGGATCTCGTCAAGGACGGCGCCTTGCGTGTATTGCGCCATGAAGCCGCGCGGATCATCTGCTGCGTAGCGCCGTGTGTCGGGGTCTTCAAGCGAGAGATAGGGCTTGTCGGCAAACAGGCTCCTGGCCAGAGTGGTCTTGCCGCTCTGACGCGGGCCGGTCAGGGTGATCACAGGATATTGACTGGCCAGTTGCCGCAGTACCGGCGTGATGTTGCGTTCAATCATGGCGCGATGGTAGCGCAAAACCTGCAATTTGAAGAACAAATCTTCAAATTGCAGGATTCTGGTGTGCTTGCTATCGCATTCCACTTCAAATTTTTCTTGTCGAGGGAGCAGACTTCCTCCATCGAAACGCAATTGGCGTATCAATATCCCCCAAATCGGGGATAGGAATTAGCCGGCACTCAAACTGGCATCGATATAGGACAGGCGGGCCCCAGGGCCGTGGCATGTGGCGCGTCATCGGCGCGAGTGCCGGGCAATAAATTCAGGGGCAGGGCGCAGCCGCATTTTTTTGGGCTAGCATAGGGCTTCAGGCGATTCTTCTGGCATCAACTTTGCGTGTGATGACCATGGGTCGAAACCTAAACCAAGTAATCAATTCACACGCAGCATGATCAGTCCCCGACTTCAGCTCACGGGCATTACCAAGCGCTACCCCGGTGTCGTCGCCAACAGTGATGTGTCGCTGCGGCTCATGCCGGGCCAGACGCATGCCGTGCTGGGGGAGAACGGCGCGGGCAAATCAACCCTGATGAAGATCATCTACGGCTCGGTCAAGCCCGACGCGGGGCAGATGATGATCAACGGGCAGCCGATCCACATCCGCAATCCAAAGGAAGCGCGGGCCAACGGCATCAGCATGGTGTTCCAGCATTTCAACCTGTTCGACACCATGACCGTGGCAGAAAACGTCTGGCTCGGGCTCAACCGCAATTCGTTGGAACAGGTCACCGCCAGCATCATCGGCAAGGCCAGCGAGTATGGTTTGGACATCGATCCGACGCGCCCGGTGCACACGCTCAGTGTGGGCGAGATGCAGCGTGTGGAGATCATCCGTGCCCTGCTGACGCGACCGGAGGTGCTGATCCTGGACGAGCCAACCTCGGTGCTGACGCCGCAGGCGGTTGAAAAACTCTTTGTGGTGCTGAAGAAGCTCGCCAGTGAGGGCTGCAGCATTCTGTACATCAGCCACAAACTGCACGAGATCCGCGAGCTCTGCAACGCCTGCACCGTGCTGCGTGGCGGCAAGGTCACTGGTGTTTGTGACCCGTCGCAGGAATCCAACGCCTCGCTCTCGCGCATGATGATTGGCGCCGAGCCGCCGCAGTTGACGCATCAGGCGACCCAGCCGGGTGCCCCGGTGCTGCGGGTGCGCGCTCTGTCGCTTGCGCGTGAAGACCAGTTTGGTGTCGATCTGCAGGGCATTACGCTTGACGTGTGTGCCGGTGAAGTGGTCGGCATTGCCGGCGTTTCCGGCAATGGCCAGAAGGAACTGCTGTACGCGCTGTCGGGCGAGGACACGCGCGCGAGCACGGGCTCGATCCGCATGGCTGAGGTTGACGTCGCCGGTCTGCACCCGGGCGCGCGGCGCAAGCTGGGGCTGCATTTTGTGCCGGAAGAGCGCTTGGGCCGCGGCGCGGTACCGACGCTGGGGCTGGCGCACAACCTGCTGCTCACGCGCAATGAATCGATCTCACACCCCGGTTTTGCCGGCGGCTGGATCCGGATCCGGCGGCTTGAAGCGCATGCGGCCGACATCATCCGGCGCTTCAATGTCAAGGCCGGCGGTCCGCGTGCTGCCGCCAAATCACTCTCGGGCGGCAACCTGCAAAAGTTTCTGGTCGGGCGCGAGATTGACGCCAAGCCGACGCTGTTCATCGTCTCGCAGCCGACCTGGGGTGTGGACGTAGGTGCTGCAGCGCAGATCCGTGGCGAGATTCTGGCCTTGCGCGATGCCGGTTGTGCCGTTCTGGTGGTGAGTGAAGAACTCGAAGAGTTGTTCGAGGTCAGCGACCGCCTGCACGTCATCGCGCAGGGGCGGCTGTCGCCCTCGATGCCGATCGCGCAGGCAACGGTCGAAAAAATTGGTGAATGGATGAGTGGTTTGTGGGATACGGCAGGAGCGCAACATGCTGAAGCTTGAAGCCCGCCAGCAGCCCTCCAATGTGTGGAGCTATGCCTCGCCGCTGTTGGCCTTGGTGCTTACGGTCTTGATTGGCGTGGCGCTGTTCGTGGCTCTGGGCAAGGACCCGGTCAGTGGCCTGCGTGTGTTCTTCTGGGAGCCGATTCGCAGCGCTTACGCCTTGGGCGAGTTGACCGTCAAGGCCACGCCTTTGCTTCTGATCGCGCTCGGTCTGGCCGTGTGTTTTCGCTCCAACGTCTGGAACATCGGCGCGGAAGGTCAGTATGTGTTGGGTGCGATTGCTGCCAGCGGCGTGGCTTTGCTGGCGGAGCCGGGCACCAGCCGCTGGATCGTCGTGCCCATCATCCTCGCTGGCGTATTGGGCGGCATGTTCTGGGCTGGCATCACGGCCTGGCTGCGCGATCGCTTCAACGCCAATGAGATTCTGGTCAGTCTGATGCTGGTCTATGTGGCCGTGCAACTGCTGAGCTACATGGTCTCTGGCCCGTGGAAAGACCCGCAGGGCTATAACTTTCCGCAGAGCAAGAACTTTGATTTGGTGACGCGCATTCCGCGTCTGTTCGACGGCTCGCGCATCAGTATCGGCGTCTTTCTGGCACTGCTGGGTGTGCTGGCGGCCTGGGTTTTTCTGTTTCGCACGCGCGCCGGCTTTGCCCAGCAGGTCGGCGGCCTGGCACCAGCGGCGGCGCGCTACGCCGGGTTTTCTTCCAGGCGCGCCCTGTGGACCGCCTTGCTGGTGTCGGGTGCCACGGCCGGGCTGGCGGGTGCGCTCGAAGTGGCGGGTCCGATCGGGCAACTCACGCCCTATGTGCCGGCCGGCTACGGCTTTGCCGCCATCATCGTCGCTTTTGTCGGGCGCCTGCACCCGGTGGGCATGGTGTTTTCCGCCATCCTGATGAGCATGTTCTACATCGGCGGCGAACTGGCGCAGTCGCGCCTGGGCTTGCCCAAGTCGCTCACCGGCGTCTTCCAGGGGCTGCTGCTGTTTACCCTGCTGGCCTGCGACACGCTGGTCAATTACCGTTTGAAATGGGCCAAGTGATGGACGCCTACGCACTGCTGATTGCAGCCACATTGAACGCCGGTACGGTGCTGGCGCTGGCCTCGCTCGGGATGCTGATCAATGAGCGCGCCGGAATCGTCAACCTGGGCGCCGAAGGCATGATGCTGTGCGCAGCAATTGCCGGCTTTGCGGCGGTGGTGCACAGCGGCAGCGACACCATCGGCTTTCTCGCCGGCATGGGTGCGGGCGCTTTGCTGGCGCTGGTGTTCGGACTGCTGGTGATCTGGCTCAATACCAATCAGTATGCAACCGGCCTGGCGGTAAGTCTGTTTGGCGCCGGCTTTTCGGCCTTTGCCGGTATTGCTTATGTGCAGGAGCGTATTGTGCAGCGCCCAAGTTTTGCCATTCCTTTTCTGGCTGATATTCCGTTGATCGGCCCGGCCCTGTTCCGGCACCACCCGCTGGTTTATCTGACGGTCTGTTTTGCCCTGGGACTGATCTGGTTCCTGTACCGCACGCGCTCCGGTTTGGTGCTGCGCAGCATTGGCGAGAACCCCGAATCGGCGCACGCGCTGGGTTACCCGGTGCGTCGCATCCGGCTGCTGGCGGTGGTCGTTGGCGGTGCCTTGTGCGGGCTGGCGGGCGCCTATGTTTCCATCGTCTATACGCCGCTGTGGGTCGAGGGCATGGTGGCCGGCAAGGGCTGGATTGCGCTGGCCTTGACCACGTTTGCCACCTGGCGCCCGGGGCGCGTGCTGCTGGGTGCCTATCTGTTTGGCGGCGTTACCATGCTGCAGTTTCATTTGCAGGGTATTGGTGTGGAAGTTGCTAGTCAGTTCCTGACCATGCTGCCCTACCTTGCCACCATCATCGTTTTGGCACTGATTTCGCGCAATCCGCTATGGATACGGATCAATATGCCGGCCTCCATCGGCAAGCCGTTCTATCCAGGTGCATGAATATTTCCGGTACATAATTGAACCCTCTCACCCCCCGTTGCAACCCCCACTCCAAAGAAGGATTTGACATGACCGATCTGCAAAAACGTTCGCTGCTGAAAATCGCAGCACTCACCGCCGTGGCTTCTGCCGCGTTGCTGGGGTGCGGCAAGAAGGAAGAGGCAGCGCCTGCAGCGCCAGCCCCGGCGGCAGCCGCTTCCGCGCCCAAGGCCGAACCCCTGAAGATTGCCTTCGCCTACGTTGGCCCGGTCGGCGACGGCGGTTGGACTTTTGCCCACGACAACGGTCGCAAGGCGCTGGAAAAAGAATTCGGCGACAAGATCAAGACCAGCTTTGTCGAAAGCGTGCCCGAATCGGCTGACGCTGAACGCGTGATCCGCGACATGGTGGGTCAGGGCAACAAGCTGATTTTCGGCACCACCTTCGGCTACATGGAGACCATGCTCAAGGTCGCTGCCGACAGCAAGGACGTCAAGTTGGAGCACGCCACCGGCTACAAGCAGGCCGAGAACATGCGCACCTACGACAGCCGCACCTACGAAGGCGCGTACATGGCAGGCGTGATCGCCGGCAAGATGACCAAGTCCAACACGCTGGGCGTGGTGGCTTCGGTGCCAATCCCCGAGGTGATCCGCAACATCAACAGCTTCACGCTGGGCGCGCAGTCGAGCAACCCGAAGGTCAAGACCAAGGTGGTCTGGGTGAACGAATGGTTTAACCCGCCCAAGGAAACCGAAGCGGCAACCTCGCTGATCAACGGCGGTGCGGACGTGCTGTTCCAGAACACCGATTCCCCCGCTGTCTTGAAGACCGCAGAAGCCAAGGGCAAGCGCGCCTTCGGTTGGGATTCGGACATGACCGCCTACGGCCCGAAAGCCCATCTGGCATCGAGCGTGATCAACTGGGGCCCGTATTACATCAAGGCCACCAAGGAAGCGCTGGACGGCACCTGGAAGGGTGGCACAGGCGCATGGTGGGGCGTGAAGGAAGGCGCGATCGACATCGTTTCGATCGCCGAAGACGTGCCGGCTGACACCAAGGCCAAAGTGGCCGAAGTCAAGAAGGGTCTGGCTGACGGCAGCTTCGTGATCTGGAAGGGCCCGATCACCGACAACACCGGCAAGGTGCAGATCGCCAAGGACGCTGTCGCTGACGACAAGTTCCTCGGTGGCCTGAACTTCTTCGTCAAGGGCGTTGAAGGCAAGGTGCCGGGCGCCAAGTAGTCCGCTGCACGTTGTGAAAAAAGCCGCCTTCGGGCGGCTTTTTTGCGGGTGGCCTGGCGATGAGATGACGTCGGGACAACGGCAGAGAACACACGGCAGTCAGTCAGCCTGCCGAAAAGCGTCATCGAAACCAGCCGTTCAAGCGCGGCGGCAAGACTATTTTGCACAAGACTTCAAAATGATCTAGGGACACTCTGAAAAACCCTGACATCCAATGAGATGCCGGGACGTTAAACGGATATGAAACAAATCAGCCTTGCCGCCACCGGATTTGAGCTTGTCACCAA
>CAIWNX010000305.1 GCA_903914175.1 uncultured beta proteobacterium
AAATCCGGTGGCGGCAAGGCTGATTTGTTTCATATCCGTTTAACGTCCCGGCATCTCATTGGATGTCAGGGTTTTTCAGAGTGTCCTTAAGAATTACGTATTCGCAATTTGATCCACCGTGTGACCGCAAATTCAGCGCTTCGTGTGCGCCCCAGGTTTCGATTCGGATAGGTTCCCATATCGACTTTGTGTGGAGAACTCTCATGGAAACTAGGATCTGCGCGTGTTGCGGCCAACCGTTCCACCCGCGTCCTCAAGTTCCGCACCAAGGATACTGCCCGTCCAAGCCTTGCCAACGAGAGCGACGCCAAGCGTGGCAACGTAAAAAACTTCAAGACGACCACTTCTATCGACAAAACCAACAGGATGCTCAACGTGCATGGCGAGATCGAAACCCAGACTATGCACGTAATTACCGGGCAGCCAATCCTCAATATGTAGAAAAGAACCGTGCGCAGCGGCGCGGCAACTCCACCCTTGCGCAAGGGTTCAATGTCGCATCGACGAATGCGCCAATCTGGCCCAACAGCTTCCCAGCTGGAATTTACCGAATTCGATCTGTTCCGAACAGCGAAATTGCAAACATGGACGTGTGGATTGTGGAACTCTCCCCTGTGTGCGATGGCTGCCCCTGTAAAACAGACGCTTGCAAAGATAGGACGTGATAGCCAAATAGCCAACTGGCCATTAACGTATCGCTCAAATGAACACCAGGCGATCAGGTCTATGTCTACCGAAGAAACAAAAGATGATGCGTTGGATCGATCAGCATATTTACGTGCTGCCGAATATGTCCGGATGTCGACCGAACACCAGCAGTACTCCACAGAAAACCAGGCTGACAAGATCCGCGAATATGCCGCGCACCGTGGCATTGAAATCATCAAGACCTACGCCGATGAGGGAAAAAGTGGGCTGAACATTGGCGGTCGTTTGGCTCTGCAGCAACTGATCAAGGACGTTGAAGCAGGCGCCGTCGATTTTCGGACGATCTTGGTCTACGACGTCAGTCGCTGGGGCCGTTTTCAAGACGCGGACGAGGCCGCCTATTACGTGGTGGCGAAATTTATGTTGCGGCGGCAGATTCGACGGCTGTAGGGTCTGCTCTTTTGGCATCAGCACCGCACATAAATTTCAGACTGTTGTCATGCTTACAAGCCGCGCATGAACTCCATCAGTGACGGTAGCGCTGAACGCTTTGTGACCCTAGTTGTCAAGTCCGAGAGATCAATACTGGCAAGCGCCTTCGCTTTCATCTCCAAATCCACTTCAGCATAGATATTGGTCGTATCCAACGACACGTGACCCAGCCATGCCCGAATTGTGTTGATATCCACGCCAGATCGCAGCAAATGAACGGCCGTGGTGTGTCGAATCGTGTGCGGACTCACTCGTTTGGTACGCATGGCCTCGACTTTTTGGCGGGCCATAGCTGCATAGATCGTC
Source organism: uncultured beta proteobacterium (assembly GCA_903914175.1). Taxonomy (GTDB): domain Bacteria; phylum Pseudomonadota; class Gammaproteobacteria; order Burkholderiales; family Burkholderiaceae_C; genus Rhodoferax. The sequence continues at coordinate 1,447 of CAIWNX010000305.1, forward strand.
ACCAGTCGGTGAACGCCGAACCGTGTAATTGGTTCGCCGGTTCGACCAAGAAACACGCGCTCGCTGTCTGCTCGGCCATCGATCTGAGCACGCAGGACTTCGACGGTCATGGGCCAAAGAGGGCAAACCCGCCACTTGTTGCCCTTACCCAGAATCCGAACAGACGGTGACGTTCCAATCTGCAAATTACGAATGCACAGGCCAGCGACTTCATCAGCCCGTGCACCACTGTTGTACATGAACAGCAGCATGGCATGATCGCGGTTACCCAGCTTTGTGCTCTGAACCGGGGCATCCAGCAAAGCATTCATCTCCGGCTTGTCGAGGTAGTCAATCACTCGTTTCACCGTTTTTTTGAACGGTATAGATCGAACCTCAGTGCACCATGCCAGATGCTCTGGTGCATGCGCCCCAACGAAGTAAGCCAGGCAGCGAATGGCGGCAAGGCGTTGATTGCGGGTGATCAAGCCACAGTGGCGTTCATGTTCCACGTATTCTAGAAACGCGCGTACAACACTTGGAGAGATGTCGCCCACTTTCATTTGGTCAACCGCCAGTGAGGATCTTTTGCTGACAAATGGCAAGAGAATCGTCAGGGTATCCCTGTAGCTCACTTGGGTGTTGCGCGAGAGATTTCTGTCGGCCACCAGATGCTCCAGCAAGAAACGCCGAACCCAAGGGCCAAGTAGGTCACGTTCACGCATGATCACCCCCTTGAACCGCATAAGTGGCAAAGCGCTTGCTGGCTTCTTGCAGCAGTTCGGGAGTCATGCTCAGATAGCGCTGGGTCGATTTGATCTCAGAATGACCAAGATAGGTCGCCAACTGTGGCAACAGTTTTTGGATATCCCTGCCATCTCGATACCACGCGACAACCCGATGAACGGCCGCAGTGTGGCGCAAATCGTGCATCCGAGGCGGTCGGCTTGCACCCGGTGGACAACCAATGCCGGCCGAGGTGCGCACTCGCTGAAACTGCGTGATCACATCCTGATACCAGAGGTGGTGACCAGTGCGTGAGCAAAGCAATGCGGCGTCCTGGCCTTCAAGCATAGGCAATGTGCACCTGTGTTCCATGTAATCTTTAATGGTGTCTGCTAGCCGAGGACCTATTGGCACGATGCGAGTTTTGTAGAACTTGGTGTCGCGAATGGATAACAGTCGCTCATTCAAATCCACATCGCGCAGTTGCAAGCCAATGGCTTCACTCACCCGCAATCCAGTACCGTACATGATCAGCAGCAACGTTCGGTAGGTCTGGACCCGAATTGGGCTATTGTTGACCTTGAGCGTTGCCGTCGCATCGAGCAAATGCTGCAACTCGTCAGTCGAATAAACGTAGGGCGGGTGCGGTGGTGGCAGCTTGGGGGATCGCTCTGGAAGGGGTGATGCTGAGGCATAGCCACGAGCGATCGCAAAACGATACAGGCCAGACAGCAAACAGTATTTATTGCGCCAAGTCGTGCTCAACTCCCCTGTTCCTTTCAGGAAATCGGCCACAGCACCGGGCTTCACCTGTTCCAATTCGGTATCCCCTGTTTGTCGGACAAAGCTGTTCAACACACGCGTGGCACTGCTAAAACGCACGCCCTGTGCACGACGCGCAGCCAAATAGGCATCAATGACTTGCGAAGTCTTCATTAAAGTTCTCCCAGGTCGAAGTCGCCGACTTCACGCAACGCCGTCAAATTGACCTTGGTGTAGGTCATGGTGGAGCGTGAACTGCTGTGACCCAGATGATCGCCAATCTCCTTGAGCGTAAGGCCCTGTGACAACATACGGCTAGCACAGGCATGGCGCAGCGCGTGCGGTCCCAGCTTTGCCCCTTGGAGGCCAACGGCTCGCAGGCGGTCACTGACCAACCAGTAAAAACTGGGTGCAATCATCGGTACATGCGGAGCATGCAGGCGCAGGAATATTTCTGGGTAAGGTGCCACTGGACGCACGGTATCGATGTAGCACGCAAGTGCTTGGGCGACTGATTCGACAAGAGGAAAGGTTTGCGGCTTGCTGCGCTTGAGTCGGGTAATGTTTAGTTCTCGCGCATTCCAGTGAATCTGGTCCAGACGTAGGGTAGCTACTTCACCGCGCCGCAGCCCATAGACGGCCATCAATAGCAATATGGCACGGTCGCGAATGTCGCCGTCAGAATCGGAGTTAATCGCAGCGATCACTCGGCGAACATCCTCCCAACTGAGGGCTGGCGGAACCTTCTCCAAGGCATACATCCGGGGGCCAAAGATGGCATCGGCAAGTGTGGGACTGCATCTGCCCCGGCTGGCCAGATGACGTAAAAAGGTGCGCAGCATTGCGGTCGTGTAACTGATGGAAACCCGTGACCAACGTCCTTTGCCATAGGTCAAGAAGTAGGCATCGATGTCATTGGGGTGCAATGTTGTGAGGTCACGCTCTTTGCTGCCAAACCACCGAAGAAAAGTCGTTGCTGCGGCTTTCCACTGAATGACGGTAGAGGTTGCCAAGCCGCGCTCGTCGCGCATCCATGCAACGAATTGTGCGAGGTCGGCAGCAAATGCAACGGGTTCAGATGATTGATGCCACCACCCCAAAAACTTGAGCCAGCATCTACCGTGCTTGGTTGCTTGAACGGCATACCTTTGGGATGGAACTGGATCGGCCTGAATTAGCGCCTGTAGCCGGGCTAAATCAACACCAGCGTGATCCACTGGCTGGATGCGCTCAGCGAGCCAGAGCAGAAGTTCTGCTCGCTGGAATTGAGTGTGAATCACAGCTCCGTGATCGGCACAATGCTTCAGGTAGCGCACGCGCTCTTGTGACAGTGCGCCAGAGCGATGCCGATCAATAGCCAGGGGCGATGAATACAGAGTCTCAAACATGACAGGTCTCCAGAGTGAAAAGACTTGTCAGCACAATCTCAAAATTATGTTGTGTCAATCACTGGCGTTGCCTTCATGACACAGGCATCAAAGGCTTTAAGAGAACATAAATTTTGCCACCACGTAAAAAGCCTTATGTTTTCGAAAACATAAGGCCTATTACGAATACAAGCTAAAAAGAAAAGGCATCCAGGTCGCTTATGTGGCTGAGCAGTTCGAGAATGATGGCTCACCAGTCTCTACGATCGTCAAAGGCGTCAAAAGGGCCATGGCTGGCGAATACAGTCGTGAGTTGTCGGCAAAGGTCTTTGCTGGCCAGTGTCGTCTGATTGAACTGGGTTACCGCCAGGGAGGTCCAGCAGGGTTTGGACTTCGCCGGGTGCTGATCGATCAAAGCGGCGCCATCAAAAGTGAACTGACTCGAGGTGAACACAAGAGTCTGCAAACGGATCGAGTGATTCTGATGCCCGGACCTGAGACAGAAGTGCAGACCGTCAATCGGATCTATCGCTTGTTCAACGATGAGGGCATTGCAGAGTCTGAAATCGCGGCTCAACTCAATGGACTGGGTATCCGTACCGATTTAGACCGCGAGTGGACCCGGGCAACTGTGCGCGAGGTTCTGACTAATGAGAAGTACATTGGCAACAACATTTACAACCGGATCTCTTTCAAGCTCAAAAAGCACAGAATCACCAATCAGCCAGATATGTGGATCAAGAAGGAAGGAGCGTTCGAGGCCATCGTTCCGCCCGAAGTGTTCTATATGGCCCAAGGCATCATCCGTGCTCGTGCCCATCGGTTCAGCAGCGCAGAATTGATCGAAAAGCTTCGCAACCTCTACCAGCATCGCGGATTTCTATCCGGCCTGGTCATCGATGAAGCCGAGGGCATGCCGTCGGCCGCAGCCTATATTCATCGGTTTGGTAGCCTGATCCGAGCCTATGAAGCCGTAGGGTTCACGCCAGACCGCGACTACCAATTTCTGGAGGTCAACAAGTTCCTGCGCAAGTTGCATCCTGAAATTATGAGCCAGACAGAACGTGCGATCGCTCAACTCGGCGGCACCGTCGTGCGGGACCCTGCAACCGACTTGCTAACAGTGAACCGGGAGTTCAGCATCTCTGTTGTTCTGGCACGCTGCCAGACCCAAGATAGCGGGCGACATCGTTGGAAGGTGCGCTTTGACACGAGCCTAGCTCCCGACATCACGGTGGCGGTGCGTCTGGATCAGCCCAACCAAGCACCACTGGACTACTACCTGTTACCGCGCCTGGACTTCGGCTTGCCACGTATCAGCCTGGCTGAGCACAACGGTATCGAATTCGAGAGCTACCGCTTTGACAGCATGGACTATCTCCATGGCATGGCAGAACGCACCCGTGTCAGGAGGGCAGCATGAGTAAAGAGCATCCGTCCAGCAATCTTCAGATGATTCCGATCGACAAGATCGAAGTCCTCAATCCGCGCGACCGCAATGGTCGAATTTTCGATGACATCGTCGGCAACATCAAAAACATCGGCTTGAAAAAGCCAATTACAGTGACGCCCCGTAAAGATTCCGATGGTCAGGAGAAATTTTTGCTGATCTGCGGCGAAGGCAGACTCAAGGCCTTCAAGTCGCTGGGTGAAACCGCAATCCCGGCTATGGTTGTTCAGGTCAGCGATGAAGATGCATTCATCATGAGTCTGGCCGAGAACATCGCTCGCCGCCAGGGACGCACTTTGGAACTGTTGGCAGGCATCGAGCAGTTGCGCGATCAGGGCTATGACAAGAAAGCCATTGCTCAGAAAACAGGTCTTTGTCAGGACTACGTCTACGGCATCTTGCAGTTGCTCAAAAACGGGGAGGAGCGATTGCTCATTGCGGTTCAAAGTGGTCGTATCCCGCTCAACGCTGCTTTGACCATCGCAGGGGCCGGTAGCAACGACAAGGATGTGCAGGCGGCGCTGCAAGAGGCCTATGAAAATGGCCAATTGCGTGGCAACCATCTTATTCAGGCTCGCAAAGTTATCGAAAAACGCCGCTCGCTGGGACGGTCCATCGCAAGAGGAGCCCCACGCAAGATCCCGGACGTGACATCTTCAAGTTTGATCCGAACATACCAACACGAGGTCGAACGGCAAAAGCTGATGGTCAAAAAAGCGGAATTCTCCCAGCAGCGATTGTTATTCGTGGCGGAAGCGATGCGCCAGCTTATGGTCGATGAAAACTTCACCAACTTGCTACGTGCCGAAGGGCTCGACAGCTTGCCGAAATACATCGCTGAACGCATTTGGCCAACAGGTAACCCAGCATGACACCCAATCATTTGGGGTTCATCCCCGAGCCGATAACGGTGGTATTCGACCAGCTGTTGCCGTCGCGCAAGGCACCCGATGGGTTGATTTCCTCACGCAAGTTCAAGCAAATCCTTTCTTCCATTGATGCCATTGGTTTGATCGAACCGTTGACGATCGCCAAAGCGGACAAGGTCAACGGGTTGCACTTGCTATTGGATGGCCACATCCGCATGTTCGCCCTTCAGGAACTGGGATTCATAGATGCCCCATGCCTGATCGCTACGGACGACGAGAGCTACACTTACGTTGCGGCCAAATTTATGTGCTGCTGACCGAGAAACCGGTGGGAACACCGAGTTGAGCAGGGGTAGTTGACGCCACATAATTTTCGTAGTGTGCTGCGGGTTTCACTTTGA
>CAIWNX010000306.1 GCA_903914175.1 uncultured beta proteobacterium
CCGCCATCGCGAATGACACCTGGCCGAGCAGGTCTTTCAGCGTCTTTTGCGGAACGCTGAACACGGGTCCAAAACTGGCTGCTTCCTGTACCAGCGGGAAATCTTCTGCGGCCAGGGTTTGCAGCGTGAATTTGCTCTTGCCGCCCTTCAGGATCACTTTGCTGGCGCTTGATTCCAGCGACACGGTCTGATCTGCCGGCATGGTGCGCAGGATATCGATCAGCTTGCGTGCGCCCACCGTCGTTGTGAAATCACCCGCGTCGCCATCAAACTCGGCGTTGGTGCGGATCTGGATCTCAAGATCACTGGTGGTGAATTGCAGAGAGCCACCGGTCTTTCGAATCAGCACGTTGGCCAGTATCGGCAATGTGTGCCGCCGCTCAACGATGCCGGCTACTGATTGCAAAACTGCCAAAACTTTGTCTTGTGTTGTTCTCAGGACAATCATGTCAACCCCTTTATTAATATCTGCGATTCAATTCGATGACCGATGGGACAGGCATTTCCTGCCAAAGCGGCTATTCTCGCCTTTTTTCTACCTGCCTTCAGCCCTTGAGCGTCTGTTCCAGCACATGGAGCTGCTGGTTCAGTTCGGTCACCTGCTGGCGCTCACCGCCAATCTTGCGCACTGCGTGCAACACCGTGGTGTGGTCGCGCCCGCCAAACAACTCGCCAATTTCAGGCAGACTTTTTTGCGTGAGCTCCTTGGCCAGGTACATGGCAATCTGTCGCGGCCGGGCGATGCTGGCGGGCCGCTTCTTGGAATACATGTCGGCAATCTTGATCTTGTAGTAGTCGGCAACCGTCTTCTGGATGTTTTCTACCGAAATCTGGCGGTTTTGAATCGAGAGCAGATCGCGCAAGGCCTCGCGTGCCAGAAGAATCGAGATTTCCTTCTGGTTGAAACGGGAGTACGCCAGGATCTTGCGCAGCGCGCCTTCGAGCTCGCGGACGTTGGAGCGCACATTCTTGGCCACGAAAAATGCAACTTCTTCCGGCATATCGATGCCTTCGACCCGTGCCTTGTTGATCAGGATGGCGACGCGCATTTCCAGTTCGGGCGGTTCAATCGCCACCGTCAGGCCCGAGTCAAAGCGCGAGACCAGTCGCTCGTGGATGTCGGTCAAGCCCTTCGGGTAGGTGTCGCTGGTCATCACAATGTGCGACTTTTTGGCCAGCAGCGCCTCGAAGGCGTTGAAAAACTCTTCCTGGGTGCGCTCTTTGTTGGCAAAAAACTGGACATCATCAATCAGCAACAGATCGAGTGAGTGGTAGCGTTCCTTGAACTCGTCAAATGTTTTGCGTTGATAGGCCTTGACCACATCCGAGACAAATTGTTCGGCATGGATGTAGAGAACTTTGGCGCCGGGCTTGTCGGCCAGCAACCGATTGCCAATGGCGTGCATCAAATGGGTTTTGCCCAGGCCGACGCCACCGTAAATAAAGAGCGGGTTGTACAGATGGCCCGGCATGCCGGCAACGTGCATGGCGGCTGCACGCGCCATTCGGTTCGCTGTTCCTTCAACCAGTGTGTCGAATGTCAGGGAGCTGTTGAGGCGGTTCTTGAGTTCACTCGGGCTTCTTTGTTCCCCGATCTCGTTGCTTTCTTCAATCGAACTTGGCTCTGCCGCATTGTGTACAGACGGCAGTTTGGCGGCCACTTCTCGCGGAGCAAGCGCTAACTCAATTTGAACGGCCTGGCCAGAAAGCCGTCCCAGCAGACCAGTGATCCGGGTGCCGTACTGCGCCCTTACCCAGTCCAGTTTGAATCGGTTGGCGACAAAGATCGTGACTTTTGACAGGTCATCTGAAACCTGTGCCTGCAGCGGCTTTATCCAGGTGTTGAACTGTTGTTCTGGCAACTCCTGCGCCAGTTGATCGATGCAGCTTTGCCACAGGCTTTGCCCGGCTTCATGCCCCGCTGCGCCAGATTGACTGGCGAATTGTCCCTCTGTCATTGTTCTTGCCGACTTCTGTGGATAGTTTTCAATTGTTGTGCTCAAAATTCTAGCTTATCAAGATTTTATCCACAATACGGATTTGCTTCATGCCAGTTTCAGGGCTGCGCGATTTACATTAGCCCAGGCATTGCCGGGGTGCCGAAAATTTGCGATAATCGCCGGTTCCTCTGGCCATGCCGGGGGAGACAAGACAGTGGTCCGCCCGATTTGATGGCGGGTCCTCACCGAGCCCTTTAGGATTTTCAAAA
>CAIWNX010000307.1 GCA_903914175.1 uncultured beta proteobacterium
GATGCTGAGCAGGCGGCGGATGTCGGAGTGGTCGTCAACAATGAGTACAGGGGTCATGATGGGGCGTTCAATAAGTAGGAATTATGGTGCGGAATCGCCCTGCGTGGTGGCGGCGGTCTTGGGCTGGGTTTTGAACTGTCTCTTATTGACAATATCCGTGGCAATGGCGTGCAGGCGGGCGAACTGGATTGGCTTTGGCAGAACCTCAATGCCGGCTGGGAGACCGCCGCGCAGTGCGATTTCGTCGGCGTCGAGTCCGGTGACGACAGCGACCGTGGTGTTTGCCAGTTCGGGCGTGCTGCGCAGCACACGCAACATGTAGAAGCCGTCCATGTCGGGCATGCGCAGGTCGGTCACCAAAAGATCCGGGCATTTGGCGCCGATCATCAGCAGGCCGGTAATGGCGCTGCTGGCAAAGGCGACGGAGGGCGCCATGGGCCAGCGCGACATGTTTTCCTGATACAGGCGCAACAAATTGGCGTCATCTTCGACAACCAGAATGGACAGGGGCTGGTCTTCTGGCGTCGCTGCAGCAACCTTGTGTGGCACTGGTGTGCTTTCAGGTTTTTTGTGCAGCAGGCGATCAACCGAATCGCGCATCACGCGACGGTGGCCGCCGACGGTTTTCCACGCCGACAGGACACCGGTTTCAACCCAGAGTTGCACCGTGCCAACCGATACGCCGAGCAGCACGGCGGCTTCCCGTGTCGTGCAGAATGTCTTTTTGATTTCCATTGATTCCATTCTTTTGATCACTCCCCTTATGAGTCGATACTTTAGCACTTCCTGCAAATATTGTCGTTTGCTATCAATTAATCGTGATTTTTCGTTGGTTGGTGCTCGATCGCCTGGATTTGACGGCACCCATGCGCGGTCAATAATAATTTGATCAAGTCCTCCAAAATCAATCAGACTTCGTCCCATGAGTACTTTTGACGCCAATGCCCTGGAGTGCCTGGCCGCCATCGTCGAAGAAGGCGGTTTTGAGCGTGCCGCACTGCGATTGTCAATCACCCAGTCCGCAGTGTCGCAGCGCCTGCGCTCGCTTGAGGTGCAGGTCGGAACGGTGCTGATTGTGCGCAGTCGCCCGCTCAAACCCACTTCGGCTGGACGCTTGCTGCTCAAGCATGCGCTACAGATGCGCCTGTTGCGTGCTGATCTGGAGCGCGACTTGAAAGACCTGACGCCAGGGGCATCGGGCAGTGCTGGCGACGAGGAGCGGATTTCGATTGCTGTCAACGCCGACAGCATCGCCACCTGGGCTGTTCCGGCGCTCAGCGGCCTGGCGCGTCAGGGTCTGGGCCTGGAGATCATCACCGACGACCAGGATTTCACCATCGAATGGCTGCGCGAAGGTCGCGTGCTGGGCTGTGTGACCACCGTCAAGCAGGCATTGCGAAGTTGCAGATTGGTGCCGCTGGGTGCCATGCGCTATGTGGCCGTGGCACAAGCCGATTACGCCGCCACATATTGCCCACAGGGCCTGTCGCCGCAGAACTTCCGTGCGTTGCCCTTTATTGCCTTCAACCGCAAGGATGACTTGCAGTGTGAATTCGTTGGGCGTGTGCTCAAGCTGCAGCAAGTTGCTCTGCGTCAGCTCTATGTGCCCAGTTCAGAAGGGCAGGTGCGCGCTGTCCTGGCTGGCTGGGGCGTGAGTGTGGTGCCAGAATTGTTGGTGCGTGAGCATCTGCGGGATGGGCGCCTGGTCGACATCGCGACCGGGCACACTTTGCCGGTCGAGTTGTACTGGCATTGCTGGAATCTGGACTCGGCCGTGCTGGATGCACTTAGCAGCGCCTTGACCGCAGCTGCCACGGCGGCCCTGAGTTGAGCGGGCCGCGCCTTAGCGCACCAGCAGCACCGGCACCTGGCAATGCGCCAGCACCTGGGTCGCGACCGATCCCATCACCAGATTGACCAGGTTACTGTGACCGTGTGAGCCCATGACGAGCAGGTCGAATTTTCCGCTGTCGGCCAATTTGGCAATGCTTTGCCCGGCTGGTCCGGTCTTCCAGCTGCCCTTGGCGTCAATGCCGTGGCGTAGCAGGAATTTCGCTACCGGCGCCAGCACTTTTTCAGCTTCCTCGGCGTAGTACGTGTCGACGACTTCCTTGCCAACGGCGGCGCGCGCCCGCGGCGGCAACAGCGGTTGCACTGTGAAGACGGTGTACTCGTTGCTGGGTGTGAACAATTCGGTGTGAGTGGCCAGGTAAGCCAGCATTTTCTTGGTATAGCGGCTGCCATCGACGGCGAGAAGTATCTTCATGTCAGGGCCTCTCTTGCAAAAACGACAGTGTAGCGGCTCATGGGTTCAAAGCTCGATCGTCAAAGTGGATTGGAACGCGGCTTGCTCGTTTTTCCTGGCATACCCCAGTGGGTTGGCAACGACGCGGCAACCGTTCTTCACATAATCGCTGGGCGCGTGCAGGTGACCGTGCAGCCACAGTTGCGCATGTGTCAACCAGTCATCGAGCGCGTTGCAGAATCCGGCGCTGCCGGGCGTGAGTCCATAGCGCGGATCGGTGCTTTGCAGACTGGGCGCGAAGTGCGTGACGACCACGGTCTTTCCCTCGAACGGCCTCAGCAGGGCTTTGCCTAGCCAGTCCTGGCAGGCAAGGGCCTGCTCGCGCACGGCGGGCGCCAGCATCGGCACGCCGCCACGCGTACTGGCGGTTTTCTTGAGGTAGTAATTGGCGGCGCGAAACGCTTTGTCGCGGGCCTTGAGTTGCTGTGCCAGTAGATTGGCTGTTGCGTTGCTGCCTGGCGCGGGGGCGAGCGCGTCAAAGTCGGTCCACAGAGTGGTGCCGATAAAACGCACGGCCTGGCCGCTGCGGTCGGTCAGTGTGACGGTTTCGCGCTCAAGCCAGGTGATGCCCAGGCGCTGGCAGGTTTCACGCAGACAGTCGTGTGCCTGGTCGAAGTCGAGCGTGTCGTACTCGTGGTTGCCCGGAACGAACAGCACCGGTGTCGGCCAGCCGTGCCGGGGGGAGAAACGGCTCAGACCAAAGTCTCTTTCAGGCTCTGCGCTCAGCAGCGAGCCGGCCTGGTAGGAGCCGATGTCGCCGGCCAGTACCAGCAGGTCCGCGCCAGGTGCCGGCGTGGCCACCCACTGCGGGTGTACTTCGAGGTGCAGGTCCGACAGCAGTTGAATTTTCATGCTCAGGCAGCGAAGACTGATTGCGCCAGCGACAGGATGCTCGTGCGCAACCACTGGTGCGCGCTGGCGCGGTGCACGCGGTGATGCCAGAGCGCGTCGACCTGAACCGGAGGTACTGAAAATGGCAACTCCCGCAATACCAACTGGTCCGACATGCCGGTGCCGTTGATGAAATGGCGCGGCAGCACCGTCAGCAGATTGGAGTGCGTTACCACCTTGCCGGCGGTGAAGAACTGGTTGACGGTGACCACAATGCGGCGCTCGCGCCCCAATACGGCCAGCGCCTCGTCAACAAAGCCGAACGGGCGGCCCGAAAAACTCACCAGCAGATGGCGCGCGGCGCAATAGCGCTCCAGCGTCAGCGGCTCACTCGCCAGTGGGTGCTCGCGCCGCATCACGCACACGTATTCGCCACTGTAAAGACGTTGGTGGCTGAAGGCGACAACCTCACCCGCCTGTTCGCGCGCGGTGAGGTCGGCGAAGGCGGCCGGGAAGTAGCCAATCGCCAGATCCGCCACTTCCTCGTCAAGCAGGCGGCGCGGATCGCGCGTGGTCAGGGGCACGACACGGATGGAGACGCCAGGCGCGTCGCGGTCCATGATTTCAATCAGGCCCGGAATCAACTGGGCCGCCGTGGCGTCGGCCATCGCCAGCACAAAGGTAGTGTTGGCTTGCGCCGGCACAAAATTGCTCGGCGTGAGCACTTCCTGCAAGGCGCGCAGCGCCTCGCGCACGGCGGGCCAAAGCGCCAGTGCGCGTGGTGTCGGGGTCATAGACTGGCCGCTGCGCTTGATCAGTTCGTCGCCTACAGCCTCACGAAACCGCCGCAGCGCGTTGCTGACGGCCGGTTGTGTCAGCGCGAGCTTGCGTGCCGCCCGCGTCAGACTGCGTTCTGTCATCACTTCATCGAAAACGCGCAGCAGGTTGAGGTCAAGGGTGCGGAAATTAAGGGGGTTCACGGGTAATTAATCACCATGGTGAATAGATTGGATAACATATATAAAGTTGAAACATATTAGTGTAAACCCTAGTATGATGCCATGCCCCGGCCCTTGAGGCTGGGTATTAATGTAAGGAATTCATCATGACCAGTTTTGTTCAACCCAGTTTTCCCTCACAGCATCCGGGTGTGGTTCGTGTTGAAGCGGCCATCGGCACGATACGCACGATGCGCAAGGAATTCGACAGTACCCGCAGCCTGAGCGTTATGTTGCTGGCCGCCATGGTGTCGGCCCTCGTGGTGGTGGCGGACCAACTGATTGAGACCTGGGCCGATGGTCACCTGCTGGCAGCCTGGGTTGCCCTGTGGTTGATTGGTTTTGTCGCGCTGGCAATGTTTGCTGCGCCGGCACGACGCTTGGCCGCGGGCGCCGTGGCCGCGCTGAACGCCTGGTCCGCGCGCACCGCGATGGCCCGGGCTGACGCACGCCTGTGGAAAATTGCACAGGCAGACCCGCGGGTGATGGCCGATCTGAATGCCGCCTTGGCGCGCAGCGATCGCTGATCGGGTCGCCCTCGCGCAACAAAAAAGCCACCGAAACGGTGGCTTTTTTTCGTCTGGGAAAGGACGATCGGGTTCGCTCAGGCCATTGAAACGGCGATGAAAGCCAAAAGGAACATCAGCACAGCGCCGGCCAATGGCAATACCAGCGGCATGGAGGAGACGACTGATTCCACCGCGTCGATGTCGGATGTCTGCGGGGCGGGTGTGGGGCTGGACATGGCGGCTCCTTGCGATTGCTGGATTGGAAAGAGGCGGATTCTACCCATCCCAGTGAAATCATGTGCAAGCAGGGGCAAGGGGCACGGGGTTCAGTGGCGGCGCATGCCCAGCAGCGCTGCGCCGATGATGAGGACCGCGGCCAGGGCGATATGCCAACTCAGGGCGCGCCCGGTGACCTGCATCAGCATCACGGTGGAGGCCAGTGGCGTGAGGTAGCTTAGCAGGCCCACATGGCGTACGTCACCGAGTTTCAATGCCTTGTCCCAGAGCAGAAACGCTGCCCCCAGCGGTCCCAGCCCGAGCAGCAGCAACAGCAGCCAGTCGTGGCCGTTGAGCGCAACGGCGGGCTCCAGCGCCCAGTGGCAGGCCAGCGACAGCGCACCCGAGACCAGTCCGAACAGGCCGATCGATGCCGTCGGAAAACTCTTTCCCGTCAGTTCGGCGCGCTTGGTCTGCAGCGAGTAGTTGGCCCAGATGAAGGCCGAGCCCAGCGCCAGCAGGTAGCCCGGTAGCGCGCCCCAGCCGGGCTGGTCCGGCGCTGCGCCGGCAACTTCACGCCCGCCCAGAATGGCAACAGCGGCGCCGATAAAGCCGATCGCCGCTGCGGCAATATGCACGCCGCGCAGTTTCAACCCCGGCAGGTAGAGCGAGGCCAGCACCACGATCAGGAGCGGCCACAGGTAGTTGATCAGATTGACTTCAACGGCGGGTGCCAGGCGCAGGCCAATAAAGAGCAGAAAGTGGTAGCCGAACAGTGTGCAGACGCCCAGGCCGAGTGTGCTGGGTGCAACCGCCCACTGCTTGCGGTCCCGCAGTACCGACGGCCAGGTCAGCAGACTGCCCAGCGCCAGTGCAATACCGGTGAGCAGGAAAGGCGGCACGTGCTTGAGTGAAACGCCCAGGGTGGCCAGCGAGGCCCACAGGGCGATCGCCGCCAGGGCATACAGATTGGCCCTCATCGACCCATGGCGTGGTCGGCCTGCTGGTCGGCGTGGTAGCTGGAGCGCACCATGGCGCCGACAGCGGCGTGTTTGAAGCCCATCTCATAAGCCTTGGCTTCAAACATCTTGAATGTGTCCGGGTGCACATAGCGCTTGACGGTGAGGTGGCTGCTCGAGGGCGCGAGGTACTGGCCCAGCGTCAGCATTTCGATGCCGTGGGCGCGCATCTCGCGCATCACGTCCAGGATCTCGTCGTCGGTTTCGCCGAGTCCGACCATCAGGCCGCTTTTCGTCGGCACATTCGGGAACAGGGCCTTGAACTTTTTCAGCAGGTTCAGGCTGAACTGGTAGTCGCTGCCGGGCCGGGCTTCCTTGTACAGGCGTGGCACGGTTTCCAGGTTGTGGTTCATGACATCGGGCGGTGCCGCCTTGAGGATTTCCAGCGCGCGCTCGTCGCGCCCGCGGAAATCGGGCACCAGAATCTCGATCTGTGTCTCGGGTGAGAGTGCGCGCGTCTCGCGGATGCAGTCCACAAAGTGCTGGCTGCCGCCGTCGCGCAGGTCGTCGCGGTCAACGCTGGTGATCACCACGTACTTGAGCTTGAGCTGGGCGATGGTGCGCGCCAGATTGGCAGGCTCATTGACGTCCAGCGGGTCCGGCCGGCCATGGCCGACGTCGCAGAACGGGCAGCGCCGCGTGCACTTGTCGCCCATGATCATGAAGGTGGCTGTGCCTTTGCCGAAGCATTCGCCGATGTTGGGGCAACTCGCCTCTTCGCACACCGTCACCAGCTTGTTGCTGCGCAGCACGTCCTTGATTTCATAAAAGCGCGTGCTGGGCGAGCCGGCCTTGACGCGGATCCACTCGGGTTTCCTCAAAACCTCGCCGGGCTGCACCTTGATCGGAATGCGCGAGAGTTTGGCTGCAGCTTTTTGCTTGACCGTGGGGTCGTAGCTTGCGCCGGGGTTTGTTTTGTCGGGGGTGGTCATGGAAGGTGCAAAACGGAAATCAAGGGGCCAGGTAAGTTGCCAGTTTGCGCCCCAGTACGTCGGCAGCTTCCTGCCAGGCAACGCAGACGCCGATTGTAGAGAGGTCAACCGTTTGCAGGCCTTGGTAGCCGCAGGGGTTGATGCGCGAGAAGGGTTCCAGGTCCATCGCCACGTTCAGCGCCAGGCCGTGGTAGGTGCAGTTGCGGCTGACCTTGATGCCCAGCGCGGCGATCTTGCCCAGGCCGGAAAAATCGGGGGAAGAAATGGGGTCGGATCTCGGCTCCAGCATGGCGTGCGAGAACGGGTCATCCAGGCGCACGTAGATGCCCGGTGCGCCGGCGACGCGGTGGCCGGTGACACCAAAGTGCATCAGTGTGCGAATCAGCGACTCCTCGATCCGGTAGACGTATTCCTTGACGAAATAGCCGGCACGCTTGAGGTCGATCAGCGGGTAGCCCACGATCTGACCCGGGCCGTGGTAGGTCACCTGGCCGCCACGGTTGGTCTGTACCACGGGGATGTCGGCCGGGTTCAGAATGTGCAGCGCCTTGCCAGCCAGCCCTTGCGTGTAGACCGGAGGATGTTCGCAAATCCAAAGCTCGTCGGACGTGTCGGCGTTGCGCGCTGCGGTAAAGGCTTGCATCGCGGCGTAGGTCGGCAGGTAGTCGACGCGGCCCAGAAACTGCGGCGTGATGCCCATGGCAGCCTAAAGCACGACCTTGACCATCGGGTGTGTTGAGAGCGTGCGGTAGAGCTCGTCAAGCTGCTCACGGCTGGTGGCGGTGACGGTGATGGTCACGCCCAGGTATTTGCCGCCTTTGCTTTCGCGCAGTTCGATGGTGGCGGCGTCAAACGTGGGGTCGAACTGGCGTGCGATCAGGCTGATGGCGTGCACCAGCCCGTCGGCCTTTGTGCCCATCACCTTGATTGGAAACAGCGACGGGTATTTGATCAGCGACTCGGCCGGACTGCTCACTGCACCGGACCTTGACCGGCGCGTGCCTTGGCCGCCTGGTAGAGCGCGTACAGGGCGGCATAGACCGGACCCGGCTTGCCGTTGCCGACTGGCTTGCCGTCGAGCGTCGTGATGGCAAGTACCTCTTTGGTGGCCGAGGACAGCATCAATTCATCCGCATTCAGAACTTCGTCACGGCTGATGCGGCGCAACTCGAAGCCGATGCCTTGCGCACGGCACATTTCCTCGATCAGCCCGAAACGGATGCCTTCGAGTACCAGGTTGTCCTTGGGCACACCGATGACTTTGCCGTCCTTCACGACCCAGACGTTGCTGGCGGCGGCTTCACTCAAAAAACCGTGGCGGAACATCACCGTTTCCATGGCGCCGACGTCAAAGCTGATCTGGCGCGCAAACACGGCGCCGAGCAGACTGGTGGCCTTGATGTGCGCTTTTTCCCAGCGGAAATCGTCGGCTGTGACGCAAGCCACGCCGCTGCTGCGCTGTGCCGCTGGCACCGGCTTCATGACGTTGGTCATGATGAAGACGGTGGGTGCGATACCCTGCGTCATAACGTGGTCGCGCATGGCCACGCCGCGCGTGACCTGGATGTAGATGAGTTGATCGGTATCCTGCGTCTTGGCGCCGATGGACTTTGCATAAGTTGCGATCAATTGCTGTGTCACTTCGGTCCATTGCGCCTTGCTCAAAGGGTTGGTGATGCGCAGTTCGGCCAGACTGCGGTCGAGCCGCGCCATGTGCTGGTCGAAGCGGAACAATTGACCGGCATAAACCGGCGCCACTTCGTAGACGCCGTCGCCAAAGATGAAGCCGCGGTCCATGACGCTGATCTTGGCGTTGGGCAGTTCAGTGAACTCGCCGTTGAGGTAGCAGGGGAGGGGGGGAAGTGTGTTCATGAATGAATTATCGCTGGCGTGCACGCGCGCTGGCAAATGCCGGTTCGCACCGATGTTGTCGATGGTCACGCAGTGTTGACCCCAAGGCATAAGCAAACTGATCACATAATGGAGCTGGTTTGTCCCCGATGGCCAGCCAAGGTCAACAACTCTTTACAAAGGATTGCGAAATGCGTACCCCTACCCTCGGTATTACCTGTCTCCTTGCGTTTGTCATGCCTGTGGCCATGGCGCAAAGCCCGATGACGCTGGACAAGGTCAAGAGCAGTGGCGCCATCACTGTGGCCTACCGCGACTCCTCGATTCCGTTTTCGTACCTGGACGACAAGGCCCAACCGGTTGGCTTTGGCTGGGAAATCTGCGGTCGGATCGTCGATGAAGTGAAGAAGGCCACCGGCCAACCCAATCTCAAGGTCCAGACGCAGGCGGTCACTTCGGCCAACCGTATTCCGCTTTTGATGAACGGCACCATCGACATCGAGTGCGGCTCCACCACCAACAACAGCGAACGCCAGAAGCAGGTGACCTTCGCCATCAATTATTTCTACACTGGCACGCGCTTCCTGGTCAAGGCCGGCTCGGCGGTCGGTTCGATCGATGACCTCAAGGGCAAGACCGTGGTTTCCACCACCGGCACGACCAACTACAAGATCATCCGCAACCTCAATGAGGAGAAGAAACTCGGCATCGACCTGATCGGCGCCAAGGACCATGCGGACTCAGCCTTGCTGGTGCAAACCGGCCGCGCGGTGGCCTTCGGCATGGACGACATCCTGCTCTACGGTTTGAAGGCCAGCGCTGCCAATCCGGCTGAATTTGCCGTGGTTGGCGAGGCGATCCAGGTCGAGCCCTACGGCATCATGCTGCGCAAGGATGATCCAGCCTTCAAGAAACTGGTGGATGACACGGTGGCCGGCCTCATGAAGAGCGGCGACTTCGAAAAGCTCTACAAGAAATGGTTCATGTCGCCGATTCCGCCCAAGGGCATCAACCTGAGTGCGCCGATGAGCAAGGAACTGCTGGACAACATCAAGAAGTTGTCCGACAAGCCGGCGACTTGAAGCGGCTCGGGTTGAACCAGGCCCGGGTCGGGTTTGGTGCTGGGCTCGGCGCAGGCGCTGTCAGCCGCGCCTGACGCTGCGCCTGCCCTGTCGCCCTTAGGAGAATCGATGTGACATTTACCTGGAACTGGCAGATTTTTCTGCAGCAAAACGGCGGCGGTCAGACTTACCTGAGTTGGCTGATGTCGGCCTGGGGCTGGACCCTGGCGGTGGCATCGTGTTCGTTGCTGGTCGCGCTGCTGGTGGGCTCTCTCATGGGTATTTTGCGCACCACGCCCAACAAGGCGCTGGTGTTGCTCGGTAACGCCTGGACCGAACTGTTTCGCAACATTCCCTTGCTGGTGCAGGTCTTTCTCTGGTACCACGTGATTCCTTCGATCTTTCTCAGCTTGCGCGCCGTGCCGAGCTTTGTGCTGGTGGTGTTTGCGCTGGGGTTTTTCACCTCCTCGCGTATTTCGGAACAAATCAAGGCTGGCATACAGTCGCTGTCGCAGGGTCAGCGCCACGCCGGTCTGGCCCTGGGTTTAACCTTGCCACAGACCTACCGCTACGTGCTGTTGCCGATGGCGTTTCGGATTGTGATTCCGCCGCTGACCAGCGAGTCCATGAACATCATCAAGAACTCGTCGGTGGCCTTTGCCGTCAGCATTGCCGAACTCACCATGTTTGCGATGCAGGCGCAGGAAGAAACCTCACGCGGCATTGAAATCTACCTGGCGGTGACCGCTCTGTACTTTGTCTCCGCCTTTGCCGTGAACCGGGTCGCGTTGCTGGTCGAGAGCCGGGTTCAGGTTCCGGGGATGATCGGGGGCGGCAAATGATCACGCTCGATTTTTCTTTTCTGACCTGGAGCGTGATTACCAATCTGGTGCTCAAGGGCTTGGTGTTTTCGGTCCAGTTGACGCTGATCGCGATGCTCGGCGGCATTGTGCTGGGCACGGCGCTGGCGCTGATGCGGCTTTCCGGCAAGACCTGGCTGGTGCGAGTGGCGTCGTTCTACGTCAACACGTTGCGCTCGATTCCGCTGGTGATGGTGATCCTGTGGTTCTTTCTGCTGATTCCGATGATTACCGGGCGGCCGATGGGCGCCGAGACCTCGGCCATCATCACGTTTACCGTGTTTGAAGCCGCCTATTACGCCGAGATCATGCGCGCGGGCATTCAGTCGGTGTCCAAGGGGCAGGTCTACGCGGGCTACGCCGTGGGCATGACCTACGCGCAGTGCATGCGCTACATCGTCCTGCCGCAGGCTTTTCGCAATATGTTGCCGGTGCTGCTGACGCAGACCGTGGTCCTGTTCCAGGACACTTCACTGGTCTATGCCATCGGCGCCTACGACCTGCTCAAGGGTTTTGAGGTGGCGGGGAAGAACTTCAACCGCCCGGTGGAGACCTACCTGGCTGCCACCGTGCTCTATTTCATGATCTGCTTCAGTCTGTCGATGCTGGTGCGCCGACTGCAGAAAAAAATTGCCATCATTCGCTAAACCATCTCCACCGACCGGAAAATCATGATCACTGTCCAGAACGTCTCCAAGTGGTACGGCCAGTTTCAGGTGCTCACTGACTGCAGCACCCGCATCAACAAGGGTGAGGTGGTGGTGGTTTGCGGGCCTTCGGGCTCGGGCAAGTCAACGCTGATCAAGACCATCAACGCGCTCGAACCGTTCCAGAAAGGTGAGATCGTGGTCGATGGCATCAGCCTGTCGGACCCCAAAACGAATCTGCCCAAACTGCGTGCACGTGTCGGCATGGTGTTTCAGCACTTCGAGCTTTTCCCCCATCTTTCGGTGACTGAAAACCTGACGCTGGCCCAGATCAAGGTTTTGGGGCGGGATCAGGATGAGGCTCAGCAGCGTGGCCTGAAAATGCTGGACCGCGTCGGCCTGATGGCGCAGAAGGACAAGTTTCCGGGTCAGCTCTCAGGCGGCCAGCAGCAGCGCGTAGCGATTGCGCGTGCCTTGGCGATGGACCCGGTGTGCATGCTGTTTGATGAGCCGACTTCGGCGCTTGATCCGGAAATGGTGGGTGAGGTGCTCGATGTCATGGTGCAACTGGCGCAGGAAGGCATGACCATGATGTGTGTGTCGCATGAAATGGGTTTTGCGCGCAAGGTTTGCAACCGGGTCATTTTCATGGACCAAGGGCGCATCGTCGAGGATTGCGACAAGCAGGAGTTCTTCGGCAACCCGGATGGACGTAACGAGCGCGCACGCACTTTTTTGTCCAAAATCCTTCAATACTGAAGTCACGCACAGCCCGGTTGGCCGGTGCCTATTGATCTGTGTCAACACAATAGCTTAAAAAGGCGAGGGCCACCTCCGTATAATCCGAGGCTTTGCGGCGCTTGCTGCATGAGACGGGCGTGTAACCTGCGTGTAATTTCAAATGCCGATAATCGCGCCAGTTTCAGAATTTGATACAGACGAACTCGAAGAACCTGCGTTCAAGCCGCTGACTGCGGTTGAGGCGCAGGCGCTGCGCGAGCAGCAGCCCATGGTGTCGCCCTGGCGGGTGGTGCGCTGGCAGGTGTTGGTGGGTGTGCTGGTGGCCCTGGTTTTCTGGGCTTTGACGCGCAAACCGGCGCTGGCCTGGTCGGCGGCTTACGGTGCGCTGGCGGTGGTTATCCCCGCAGCCTTGTTTGCCCGTGGATTAATACGGCAGCGTGAAGCTGCCAGTGCAGGCTCGGCTCTGGCCGGGTTTGTGATGTGGGAAATAGTCAAGATTGCCTTGACGGTGGCGATGCTTCTCGCTGCGCCAAGGCTTGTTGTGCAATTGAATTGGCTGGCGCTGCTGGCTGGTTTTGTGGTGACGATGAAGGTGCATTGGGTGGCCATTTGGTTGCGCCCGAAGCGCCAGAACTCTGTCAAAAAAAATTGAAAAAGTGGTGAACTATGTCTGCTGAACACGCTGCAACACAAGGCCCGACAGCTGGAGAATACGTCCAGCATCACCTGCATCATCTGCAGAAGAACTTCTCCTTTGGCAACGCCGAGCAGCACAGCATCGTCGATTTCAGCGTTTTCAATCTGGACTCGCTGGTCTATTCAGTCCTTTTGGGTGTGATCGGCTGCTTCATCCTGTGGCGTGCCGCGCGCAATGTGACTTCCGGCGTGCCGGGGCGCTTCCAGGCGGCTATCGAAATCCTGGCCGAAATGGTCGAAACCCAGGCCAAGGGCGTGATTCACAACGCGGCAAGCCGCAAAGTCGTGTCGCCATTGGCTCTAACCGTGTTTGTCTGGATTTTCCTGATGAACGCCATGGACATGCTGCCGGTCGATGCCCTTCCGGCTCTGTGGCACGGTGTCGGCCCGGCGATGGGTTACATGAATTACATGCGCGTCGTGCCGACGGCCGATCTCTCGACCACACTGGGCATGTCGGTTAGCGTGCTGCTGGTTTGTATTTTCTACAGCATCAAGATCAAGGGTCTGGGCGGCTGGACGCACGAACTGGTGGCCGCACCGTTTGGCGACAATGTTTTTCTGTATCCGATCAACTTCCTGATGCAGATGATCGAATTTGCAGCCAAGACCGTCTCGCACGGCATGCGGCTGTTCGGCAACATGTTTGCCGGCGAACTGATTTTCATGCTGATCGCCCTGATGGGTGGCGCATGGGCCTGGCAACTCAATCCGCTGGCCGGCGGGTTCTGGCTGGGATTCGGGCAAGTGTTTGCTGGAACGGTCTGGACACTGTTTCACATTCTGGTGATCACGCTGCAAGCCTTCATCTTCATGATGTTGACGCTGATTTATGTGGGGCAGGCCCACAGCTCACACTGA
>CAIWNX010000308.1 GCA_903914175.1 uncultured beta proteobacterium
CGCCTTCACCGGGCTTGGCACCCTGCGCCATCTTGATCTGAATCTGATCGGCACTGCTGAGGTACTCGGCGGTCACGCCAAATCGGCCCGAAGCGACCTGCTTGATGCGCGAGCGCAGTGAGTCACCAGCCTGCAGCGGCATATCGACCTCGACCACGTCGGCGCCGATCACGCTCTTGAGCGTGTCGCCGAGCTTGATCGGGATGCCCTTCAGTTCGTTGCGGTAACGCGCCGGGTCTTCGCCGCCCTCGCCGGTGTTGCTCTTGCCACCGATGCGGTTCATCGCGACGGCCAGCGTGGCATGGGCTTCGGTTGAAATCGATCCCAGCGACATGGCGCCGGTAGCGAAACGCTTGACAATTTCCTTGGCCGATTCAACTTCTTCCAGTGCAATTGCCTTGGCCGGATCGAGTTTGAACTCGAACAAGCCGCGCAGCGTCATGTGACGCTTGCTTTGGTCATTGATAAGCTGCGCGTATTCCTTGTAGGTGTTCCAGTTGTTGGCGCGCGTCGAATGCTGCAGTTTGGCGATCGCATCCGGGCTCCACATGTGCGCCTCGCCACGTGCGCGCCAGGCGTATTCGCCACCGGCATCGAGCATGGTTTGCAGAACCGGATCGGCACTGAACGCTGCCTTGTGCATGCGGATGGCTTCTTCCGCAATCGCAAAAACGCCGATGCCCTGGACCCGGCTCGGGGTGCCGGTGAAATATTTGTTAATGGTATCCGTGCTCAGGCCGATGGCTTCGAACAGCTGAGCGCCGCAATAGCTCATGTAAGTCGAAACACCCATCTTGGACATGATCTTGGACAGGCCCTTGCCGATTGCCTTGACGTAGTTGTAGATCGCCTTATCGGCCGAGATGTCACCGGGCAGATCCCGGTGCATGCTGGCCAGCGTTTCCATCGCCAGATAGGGGTGAACGGCTTCGGCGCCGTAACCGGCGAGCACGGCGAAATGGTGCACTTCGCGCGCGGTGCCGGTCTCGACCACCAGCCCCGCCGTCGTGCGCAGGCCCGCGCCAACCAGATGCTGGTGGATGGCCGACAGCGCCAGCAGTGCCGGAATGGCAACCTGCGTGGCACTGACACCGCGGTCGCTGACGATCAGGATGTTGTGGCCACCCTTGATCGCGTCTACCGCCTCGGCGCACAGTGAAGCCAGCTTGGCTTCCACGCCCTCATGGCCCCAGTCCAATGGGTAGGTGATGTCCAGGGTGTAACTGCGAAACTTGCCTTGCGTATGTTTTTCAATGTCGCGCAGTTTGGCCATGTCGGCAAAATCCAGGATCGGCTGACTGACCTCGAGCCGCATCGGCGGATTGACCTGGTTGATGTCGAGCAGGTTGGGCTTGGGACCGATGAAGGACACCAGCGACATCACGATGGCTTCGCGGATCGGGTCGATCGGCGGATTCGTCACTTGGGCGAACAACTGCTTGAAGTAGTTGTAGAGCGGCTTGTTGCGATCCGACAAAACCGCCAGCGGGCTGTCATTGCCCATTGAGCCCAGCGCCTCTTCACCCGCGATGGCCATGGGCGCGATCAGGAACTTGATGTCTTCCTGCGTGAAGCCAAAGGCCTGCTGGCGATCGAGCAGCGTCACCACACTCTCGGACGCCGAGGCCGGCTCGCCGCCGCCCTGAACGTCGTCAAGCCGGATGCGCAGGTTCTCAATCCACTGCTTGTAGGGTTTGCTGTTGGCCAGTCGGGCCTTGAGTTCATCGTCATCGACCATGCAGCCCTGCTCCAGATCGATCAGGAACATCTTGCCCGGCTGCAAACGCCATTTGCGCACGATCTTGTTTTCCGGCACCGGCAGCACGCCCGACTCGGA
>CAIWNX010000309.1 GCA_903914175.1 uncultured beta proteobacterium
AGCGGCCAAACAGATCCACCAGACCCAGCACTGGAAATGGGAATTCATCAACCCCGATACCAAACAGGTGCTGGGCAAGAAACACATCGTCAACAACTTCTGCACCTCGGTGAAAACAAACGAGGCCGCCTGCAACAGCTGCCACATCGGCTATGGCTGGCGCGACGACAGCTTTGACTTCACGAGCCAGGAAAACGTTGACTGCCTGGTCTGCCACGACCATTCCGGCAAGTACACCAAGCCCTCCGGCTTTGCCGGCAACCCCGTCGCCAAGGACACCGAATTCCCGGTTGGCTCGGGCAAGATCGTGCGCGGCATCAACCTGAAAGAAATCGCCAAGAAGGTCGGGCCGACCATGCGCAGCACCTGCGGCGTCTGCCACTTCAACGGCGGCGGCGGCGACGGCGTCAAGCACGGCGACCTCGACACCTCGCTCGACAACCCGGGGCGCGAACTCGACGTGCACATGGACGTCAAGGGCCTGAACTTCGCCTGTGCCACCTGCCACAAGACCGATGACCACAAGGTATCGGGTAGCCGCTACGCTCCCACGGCCATGGACAAGGCGCCAGCGCACATGCGCGGCGAAGCCGACAAGACAAATCCCGACACCTGCCAGGCCTGCCACGGACAGGCTCCGCATAAAGCGGTGCGCCTGAACGAGCACACCGCCAAGATCGCCTGCCAGACCTGCCACATCCCGGCTTTCGCTCGCGGAGGCCAACCGACCAAGATGTCCTGGGACTGGTCGACCGCCGGCAAGCTCGACAAGGACGGCAAGCCCATGATCCTGAAAGACGATGACGGCTACGACAAGTACATGACCATCAAGGGCGACTTTGTCTGGAAGGAAAACGTCAAGCCCGAGTACGTCTGGTTCAACGGCGTCAACAAGTACACACTGGTGGGCGACAAGATCGAAAAAGGTGACAAACCGACACAGATCAACCACTTCATGGGCAGCGCGACCGACGGCAAATCCATGATCTGGCCGATCAAGCTGTTCCGCGGCAAACAGCAGTACGACCCGATCAACAAGTCGCTGGTCATCACGCACCTGGCTGGCAGCGACGGCACTGCATTCTGGAAAAACCTGGACTGGGAAAAGGCCGTCACTGCCGGCATGGCCGCAGGTGGCGTCAAGTTCTCCGGCAAGGTTGACTTTATTGAGACCGAGAGCATGTGGGCGATCAACCACATGGTGGCGCCGAAAGAAAAAGCACTGGGCTGCGTTGAGTGCCACGCCAGCGGCGCGCGGCTGGAAAAGATTGACGGCGTCTACATGCCGGGCCGTGGTCGCGATCACGCGCAGTGGCTTGAAATCGGTGGCTGGGCTGTTGCCCTGCTGACCCTGCTCGGCGTCCTCGGACATGGCCTTGGCCGCGTCGTCGCCAACAAACGCAACAGCTAACCGGAGAACCATCATGTCACGCGTTTATCTCTTCAAGCCTTTCGAGCGCTTCTGGCACTGGTCGCAGGCCCTGCTCATCATCTCCATGCTGCTAACCGGTTTCGAGGTTCACGGCACTTACCGATTATTCGGCTTCGCCAAAGCAGTGGACTACCACACGCTGGCGGCCTGGACGCTGGTGGGCTTGTGGATCTTCGCCATCTTCTGGCACCTCACCACCGGCGAATGGCGTCATTACATCCCGACGCTGCACAACGTTGCCGCGATCGCCAAGTACTACTCATCGGGCATCTTCAAGGATGAGCCGCATCCGTTCCGCCCCAGCCTGCACAACAAGCACAACCCGCTGCAGCGGCTGACCTATCTTGCGGTGCTGACCCTGCTCAGTCCCCTGATCTGGTTTACCGGCTGGCTCTACCTCTTCTACGCCAGTTGGGCGGCCTGGGGTTTGAGCGGTTTGCGCCTGGAATGGATCGCCACCGCCCACACGTTGGGCGCCTTCCTGATGCTCGCCTTCTTCATTTCGCACCTGTATCTGTCGACCACCGGGCACAAGCTCACGTCGCAGATCAAGGCCATGCTGACTGGCTGGGAAGACCTCGGTGACGAAGCCGCGCATGGCAAGCACAGCTAGGTCGGCCAATCAATTTTTATGTCAACTCTCTAGGAGAAATTTATGAACAAGACATTCAAGAAGAAGCTGCTGGTCGCCCTGATCGCCAGCATGATGCTGCCAATCGCAGCGCAGGCGGCAGACGCCGATCTGCTGAACCGGATCGAGACCATGTCGCGCGAACTCGAAGCGCTCAAGGGTCTGGTCAAAACCAATGAAGCCAAGGCCGCGCAAACCGCAGAACAGGTCAAGGCGGTTGCCGCCAAGTCCGACGCCGTGGCGCTCGATGATCTGAAAAGCCAGGTCACGAAGTTAGAGGGCAAGTCACTGGGCAAATGGTTGACCGTGGGCGGCGACTACCGCTTCCGCTATGACTACCTCGAAGGCCAGTCCAAGACCTTCACCGATGTCAACGCCACCTTCGGCAACGTCCAGCAAGCGCTGCAAGCCGACTTCTTTGGCAATCCATCCGCCGTGGCGGGTTCGTCGATGTATTTCGGCGCACCACAGGCCGGTGGCATGTCGACCGCCGGCGCCCTGAGCGCTCTGATGGGTTTCTCACAGAACATGAACAAGGTCGCGACCTTTGATCAGGCCAACGCGTTCCTGTCCAATCCGATGAATGGCGGCATGGTGCAAGGCATCGGCGCTTTCGCCGCGACGATACCGGCCTACAAACCCAAGAACAACAGCATCTACAGCAACCGCTTTGGTCTGGACCTGAGCGCCAAGGCCACGCAGGACGTCAGCGTCAACGCGCACCTGGCGATGTACAAGGTGTTTGGCGCCGAAGATGAAACCGCGATCACCAATGCCGGCAGCGCGCCCTTCTTCGCCGACCGCGTTGGCGTCTTTGACGGCACGCTCAGCCGCGTGCCATCAAGCAGTCTGCTCAATGTGGACCGCGTTTACGCCACCTGGAGCAATATCGCCGACAAGGAAATCTGGTTCTCGGTCGGTCGCCGGCCCTCTACCGCTGGCGCACCCAGCAATCTGCGCCTGAACAACCCGCGCCCCGGCAATGGCGGCACGCCGTCGCTGCTGGTCGACTACGCCTTTGACGGCATGACGCTGGGCTATGCGCCTGACATCGACGCCCTGCCCGGCGCCTACGCCAAGGTCTGCTACGGCCGCGGCTTCGAGAGCGGCTATACCAATTCCGCCGGCAACTCACTGGCCGATACCGACATGGTCGGCATCGCGGTGATCCCAATCGACACCGATCCGCTGCGCGTCTGGATGCAATGGAACCGCGGCATCAACATCTTTGATGCGCCGACCATGCGCAACACCTACTTCGGTAACACTGGCGCCAAGACCAATCTGGGCGACATCGACTGGTACGGCCTGGGCTTCATGAGCACGTTCAAGAAAGTCGGCCCGGGCGACCTGCAACTGTTCGGCGACTGGGGCATGAGCGTCACGCACCCGAACGGCAATGTCTCGGCCCAGTTCGGATTCCAGGGCCTGATGACCGGTGCCTTCTTCGGCCCCGAGGCCCCGACCAGCAAGACCGGCACTGCGTACGCCCTGGGTATGCGCTATGACCTGCCATCGAAGACCAAACTGGGCTTTGAGTACAACCATGGTTCCAAGGACTGGATCACCTTCGCACCGGCGGCTGACGACATGTGGACCTCCAAGGTTGGCACACGCGGCGACGTGGTTGAAGCCTACCTGATCCAGGAACTCGACAAGGCGCCGATCTCGTCCTTCTTCAGCAAGACCTTCTTCCGCCTCGGTGTGCAGCGCTACAAGTTCAACTACACCGGCAGCAACAACTGGGTTGGCGCACCCGTTGAGATCGGCACCGTCAACGGCCAGTTCATGACCATGACGCCGCTGGAAAATGCAACCAATATCTACGCCACTTTGGAAGTGAAGTTCTAAATGTTTTTCAAGGAGATCAAAATGAAATCGAAACTATCCACACTCATTCTCACAGCGGCCCTGGCGATGTCCGGCGCGGCCTTCACCGGCAACGCTTTTGCTGACGAAGGCAAGATGGTCGGACCCGTCACCAAGATCAAACTGGCAGCCGACGGCAAGTCGGCCTTGGCCACCCTGAAGGACGCCAAGACCGGCGAGCAGGTCAACCTGACGGTCAGCGATGACCTGACGCTGGACAAGTTCAAGGACAAGCGCATCGTCGAAGGCGACGAGATCCGCGCCCGCTTTGAGAAGGACGGCAAGAACACGGCCAAGTCCTTCAAGAAGACGGCTGGTTGCTGAGAAGACCTGTTATTGCGTGCCCTGGATCAGGCATGACGACAGCGGGGTCCGGCATGACAACAGCCAAGGTTGTCATTGCGGGCCCCGACCCGCAATCCATGTTGCAGAAGACATGGATGCCGGATCTGGTCCGGCATGACAAGCGGGGGGGGAGCCATCAATTTTGACGATGGAGTCAACATGAAAGCGTTTCGTTTATCCACCATCGCACTGGCGCTGGGTCTCGGTCTGGTTGCTGCCGCAGCGGCCGACGAGATGACCGGCAGCGTCAAGAATGTTTCCAACACGGCCCGAACCATCGCGGTCGAGATCGCCGGCAAGGGCGTGCAGGTTTTCAAGTTTGACGCGCAAACCCAGTTCAAAAATACCGCTTCGGCCGTGGACATCATCCCGGACGAAGTCGTGACCATTGATTTCGCCCAGGTCGGCGCCGAGAACCGCGCCAAACTTGTAACCAAGGTGATTGCACCGCTGCCGCCCGGCGTCGCCCGCATCACGGGGAGCGCGCTCAAAGAACTGCTGCAAAAAGGCGGCGACAGTCTGGTGCTGATCGACTCACGTCCTGCCGGGCGCTATGTGCAAGGCCATTTGCCGCGCGCCATTTCAATACCGCTGCCGGAGCTGGAAAAAGAGGGTGCAAAACTCTTGCCGACCGACCTGGGCAAGACGCTGGTGTTCTATTGCGGTGGCCTGTCGTGCATGCTGAGTCCGAAGTCGGCGACGATTGCCGTCAAGCTCGGTTTCAAGGATGTGCGCATGTTCCCCGAAGGCGAGCCCGGCTGGAAAAAGCTGGACTTCGCCACCGAGTCCAGCCTGTCGTTCGTCAAGAGCGGCAACCTGGTCCTGATTGACCTGCGCTCTGCCGACAAGGCGGCCAGCGGCCATATTCCGCGCGCCGTCAACATCCCGGCGACGGCTCTGAAGAGCGCCGAAAAGCAGTTTCCGGAATTCAAAGCTGCGCCCATTGTTTTCTACTCCGACAAGGACGCCGAAGCGGTTGACGCACTGGAATGGACGCGGGAATGGGAATACACAAACGCCACCATCTTCCCGGGCGGCACAGCGGCCTGGCTTGCGGCCGCAAACCCCTTGCAGGCCGGCGCTGCAGCCACGCGCATCAACTACGTGCGCAAGCTCGCCGAGGGCGAAGTCTCGATCAAGGACTTCGAGGACATCGTCAAAACGGCTTCGCAACTGGTGGTTGACACCCGCACGGTTGAAGAGTTCGCCAAGGCGCATTTCCCGGGTGCTCTGAACATCCCGGCCGAAGAGATGGCAAAACGCTACACCGAGTTGCCCGCAGGCAAGCTACTGGCACTGCACTGCTCGACCGGCACGCGCTCGGAGTTGGCCTACGACATCCTGAGGGAAAAAGGCATCAAGGCACGCTACCTGCGCGCCAATGTCGAATTCGACGCAGCCAACAAAGCGGTCATCAAGGAATAGCTGACCCCAGGCGGCGCAGCCCTCACCGCCATCCGCAGCCCGCAGTTTTGCGCGCTGCGGATTGATCTTTTTAGGCTTTCGCATCGATACTCGCGCCATTACAGACCAATCAGCTCGCATGACCTCTTCCATTTTTCAATTCGGCCAGCGCCTGCCTGAATACCAGGTTCCCGTTCTCAACGAACGCGCCGTGCGGGCCGCTGCCGGCATCCTGTTCTTCTTTGCCTTCGTCGCCTTCATGAACGCGTGGCTGGTGGGCAATTACCAGCCGACCCGTGTTTTCGTGCTGGTCTTCCTGCTTGACTTCACGCTGCGGCTTTTCGTGAATCCGCGCTACGCGCCGAGCCTGATCGTCGGCCAGTGGGTCGTGCGCAAGCAGCAGGCCGAATGGGTTGGCGCACCGCAAAAACGCTTTGCCTGGGCGATCGGTTTCATGCTGGCGCTGGCCATGCTGTACCTGATGGTGATCCACCAGGTGATCGGCCCGATCAACATGCTCGTCTGCTCCACCTGTTTGCTGCTGTTGTTCTTCGAAGCGGCGTTTGGCATTTGCGTCGGCTGCAAGCTCTACAACGCCTTCAACAAGGAAGCCGCGCAGCTGTGCCCCGGCGGCAGCTGCGAACTCGCGCCGGCGCAACGCATGCGCACCAGCCTGGCCCAACTTGTCGTGCTGGTACTGTTTTTCGTCGGAGTCGGCGCCGCCTGGCAATGGGTCTACCACAGCGCAGTGCCTGGTTTGACGCCTGCCGTGCCACGCGCCAGCACCGCAACACCGGCGGGCAACCCCGACCCGGCGGAAGTGGCGCGCTGCACGGTGCCCGAATTCGCCAAAGCAATGGGCCACGAAGAAAAGTGGAAGTTGCACAACAACTGCAGGTAAAAGCATATGACTATTTCCTCCTCCCTGCGCCGCCGTCTGGCCCTTGCACTGCTGGTCCTTGCACTGCTGGCGGCGCTGGCTTTTGTGCTGCTGCGCGCCGGCCCGCTGGCGCCGACGCAGGTCACGCTCAGCCAGGTCCGTGAAGGCAGCTTGACACCGGCATTGTTTGGCATTGGCACGGTAGAGGCACGCCGCAACTGGATGATCGGGCCGACCGTGGCCGGACGCGTACTCAGTGTCAAGGTGGACGTCGGCGACAGCGTCAAGGCGGGCAAGTTGCTGGCCGAGATGGACCCGGTGGACCTGGCGCAGCGCATGGCCTCACTCGACGCATCGCTGACGCGCGCTGCCAGCGCGCAGGCGGCGGCGGCAGCGCAGCAGCGCGATGCAGCAGCGCGGCGCGATCTGGCCGCCATCAATTTCAAGCGCAATCAGGACCTGGCCCACCAGAACTTCATCAGTGCCGGCGCGCTCGAAGCACGCTTGCAGGAAAAGGTTTCTGCTGACGCCGCGCTGGATGCGGCGCAAGCCAATCTGACCGGCGCCGCGCAAGACCTGACACGGCTGCAGGCCGATCGCGCCGCGCTGCTGCAACAACGCGCCACGCTGCGCCTGCTGGCGCCGTCCGATGGCATCGTCAGCAGCCGCGACGCCGAGGCGGGTTCCACCGTGGTGGCCGGTCAACCGGTGCTGCGCCTGATCGATCCAAACAGCCTGTGGATCAAGCTGCGGCTGGACCAGGGGCGCTCGGCCGGTTTGCAAAACGGTTTGAAGGCGCAGATTACGCTGCGTTCACAACCGCAAAAAACATTCGCCGGCAGCGTGGCGCGCGTTGAACTGCTGAGCGACAGCGTGACCGAGGAGCGCATGGCACAGGTTGCGTTCGATGCCGCGCCAGCGGGACTCTCGGTCGGTGAAATGGCCGAGGTCACACTGCAACTGCCGGCCACACGCAACGCACCCTTGCTCAGCGCTGCCAGCATTCAAAGCCAGGGCAATAGCAGCGGCGTCTGGCGCATCGAAGCCGGCAAGCCGGTCTTTGTTCCCGTGAGACTGGGCGAGCGCAGTCTCGACGGCCAGGTGCAGGTACTCGAAGGTTTGAAGGCAGGCGACACGGTGGTGGTCTACAGCCAGAAGGCCCTGAGCAGCAACAGCCGGATCCAGGTCGTCGACACGCTGGTTAAAACAAGCGGCGCGGCGCCATGATCAGCTTGGCCGGGCGCGACATTCTGCATTCGTGGCAGAAGTTCGTTTTGACCGGACTCGGGCTTGGGCTGCTGATCGGCGTCACGCTGAGCATGGCTGGCGTTTACCGCGGCATGGTTGACGATGCGCGCGCCCTGCTGGGCAACAGCGGCGCCGATCTCTGGGTGGTGCAAAAGGACACGCAAGGACCGTATGCCGAAGCATCGAGCATCAAGGACGATCTGGTGCGCGGCGTGCTCGGTATGCCCGGTGTGGCACGCGCCGCCAATGTGACTTACTTCACGATGCAGGTGCAGCAGGGCAGCACGGAAGTGCGCGCCATGGTGGTCGGCATGGAGCCGGGGCAGCCCGGCAGTCCGGGCTATCTGGTGGCCGGTCGCCACATCACACGCGGCCACTACGAGACCGTGGCCGACGTCAAGACCGGTTTTGCGCTGGGCGAGCGCATCCGCATCCGCCGCCACGACTACGCCGTGGTCGGACTGACGCAGCGCATGGTGTCCTCCGGTGGCGACCCGATGGTTTTCATTTCGCTCAAAGACGCGCAGGACGCGCAGTTCCTCAAAGACAACGACGCCATCCTCAACGACCGCGCCCGCACCGCTGCCAACCCGGCCTTCAACCGGGCCGGCACACCGGGCCTGCTCGAAGCGGTGCAGGCCTCGCAGACCAGCAGCCACAACGTCAATGCGATTCTGGTGCAGATCGCGGACGGCTTTGCGCCGGAACAGGTGGCGCAGCCGATCCGGCGCTGGAAGCACCTCGAAGTGTTTACCCGCGACGGCATGGAAGACATTCTGGTGGCCAAGCTGATCGCTACCTCGGCACGCCAGATCGGCATGTTCCTGGTGATCCTGGCGCTGGTCAGCGCGGCCATCGTGGCCTTCATCATCTACACCATGACGCTGGGCAAGATCCGCGAGATCGCGGTGCTCAAGCTGATCGGCACCCGCAACCTGACCATTGCCTGGATGATCCTGCAGCAAGCACTGGGTCTGGGCGTCATCGGTTTTGTGATCGGCAAGCTCGCGGCCACCGCCTGGGCGCCGATCTTCCCGAAGTTTGTGCTGCTGCAAACCGGTGATGCGCTCACCGGCTTTCTCGTCACGATGCTGATCTGCGCGCTGGCCAGCACGCTGGCGATCCGGGTCGCGCTCAAGGTCGATCCGGCGGAAGCGATCGGTGGTTGAAGCCATGAACCCCGCACCAAGAAAGTTATCGGCCGACTCCGGCCCAGGCGGCATCGTGATCGAAGGCCTGCGCAAGGTCTACGGCCAGGGCGACACAGCGGTCGAAGCGCTCAAAGACGTCAACATGCGGGTCGGCCCGGGCGAGGTCGTCGGGCTGGTCGGGCCCTCGGGTTCGGGCAAGAGCACGCTGCTCAAATGCCTGGGTGCCATCATCGAGCCAACCGCCGGGCGCATGGTGCTGGGCGGCAAAGTGATTTACGACGGAGTCTGGAAAATTCCGGACCTGCGCACGCTGCGGCGCGACAACATCGGCTTTGTTTTTCAGGCGCCCTATCTGATTCCGTTTCTCGACGTCACCGACAACGTGGCGCTGCTGCCGATGCTGGCCGGTCTGTCCAACGCGCAGGCGCGCTCGCGGGCACTGGAACTGCTGACGGCACTCGACGTCGCGCACCGAGCCAAAGCACAACCGTCTCAGCTCTCGGGCGGCGAACAGCAACGCGTGTCGATTGCGCGGGCCCTGGCCAATCGGCCGCCGGTGATCCTGGCCGATGAACCCACCGCACCGCTCGACAGCGAGCGCGCGCTGGGCGTGATGCAAATCCTCAACCAGATGGCACAGCAATCACAGGCCGCCATCATTGTGGTCACGCACGATGAAAAAATCATCCCAACCTTCAAACGGATTTACCACATCCGCGACGGGCGGACGGTTGAAGAGGCCGGCGAGGGACGCGCGCTGAACTAGACCGAACCCGGCAGCCCGTCATTCAGGGTCCGTGCATTTCTCTTTGTCATCGCGAGCGAAGCGTGGCGATCCATGGCTTCGGGCTGCATGGATTGCCGCGTCGCTAGGCTCCTCGCAATGACAGCCTAACTGCCGCGCGCGGCGGCAATGGGATCAACACTTGGCCCCGGCTGCGCACGCGACCGTAACGGCTTTTACCGGCACCACGGCGCGGCCTTCTCCGACCCAGCCATTGATGCCGGCGGTGACGTTGTAAACCGTTTTGTACGAAGTCTGCTGGGTCAGGAATTGCGCCGCAGCACGAGAACGGTTGCCGCTGCGACAAATCAGGATGACCGGCTGACCCGGCTTGGCCACGGTCTTTAACTGCGCCAGCCAGGCCGGCGCATCGACCTGCCCTTTTTCATCAAAAAACATCATCAGTTTGCTGCCCGCAAGTACACCCGTCTCCCTCCATTCAGGCGCGGTACGGATGTCGATCACGGCAACGCCGCTGGCGGCCAGGCGCGCCAGTTCGGCGTTATCGATGTTGATGATTTCGGCCTGCGCGGCCCAGGCGCACAGGCTCAGCAGTGCGGCAACAAAGGCTTGCTTGATCATGGGATTTTTCTTTCCGGCAACATATGCGCTAGTACTTATGTATTGTAATGACTAAAGCAAAACCATACCGAGGATGGTGTGTTCCGCCAGTCGTGCTGCCCTCAACCGGCCCGGCCCCTGCTGGCCACTTGCCATCGACAGTGCGCAACAGCATGTAAGGCTTTGTTATACAAATAAGTCTATACTTATTAATCGTTTTGCAGTACTCGGAAAAACCTCTTCTCCAGGAAACCTTATGAAATTTCCCTCCCTTTTCTCGGTCGGTATCGCTGCCGTCTTCGTGATGGCTGACGTATGCGCTCAGGCTCCAGCCGCCGCCTTCGCGCCACCACCAGAATCCAGCATGCCAACTGGCACCAAAGGCATCGCCATCCAGGCCGGCAAGAAACTTTTGACCGAGACGCAGCAAAGCCTGCCGAAAAACGTTGGTAATGGACTTAGCTGCAGCAACTGCCATTTGGCAGCCGGGACCGTCGCTGGCGCATCCCCTTGGGTTGGCATCTGGGGCGTGTTTCCGGAATACCGCTCAAGAAGCGGAAAAATTATTTCGCTGCAGGAGCGCGTGAATGACTGCTTCGAGCGCTCGATGAATGGGCAGGCACTGCCCTACAACTCCAACGAAATGAACAACATACTGGCGTACATGCAGTGGTTGTCGACGGGCGTTCCAACGGGCAGCAGTGTGAAAGGACGTGGTTTTGGTCCACTCGACCCATCACTCAAGCCTGATCCCACACGCGGCAAACTGGTGTACGAGGCCAAGTGCACTGCGTGTCACGGGGCAGAAGGGTTGGGAATGAAAAACCCGGATGGCAGCTATGCCTTACCTCCGCTATGGGGCAAAGATTCATTCAATGACGGCGCCGGCATGGCCCGAACCTATACGGCGGCAGCATTTGTGAAACACAACATGCCGCTGGGACAAGGCGGCACGCTGACCGACCAGGAGGCGGTGGATGTCTCTGAATTCTTTACCCACCAGCCACGGCCCGTCTATCCGCACAAGGCCAAAGACTGGCCCAAAGGCGACCAGCCGAAGGATGCGCGGATGTGACAAAGAGTGATCGACAATTCAATCTTTTAGCGATTCACAGGGAGCCTGCAACCTCATGACGATGAACGAAGTTTATGCAGCGATCGAACCAACGCGCGCCGAAATCGATAAGCTTGAAGGACCTGCCTTGCTCGAGTTTGGCAGTCCGACCTGCGGACACTGTCGCGCGGCGCAAGCACTGCTGGCCACAGCGCTTGCCGACCACCCGCAGCTGCGCCACATCAAGGTAGCGGATGGCAGTGGCCGGCCGCTGGGACGTTCATTCAAAGTGAAGCTTTGGCCAAGCTTGGTGTTTCTGAGCAATGGTCTGGAAGTGGCGCGTCTGGTTCGACCTGTCGCCGCCGCCGAAATCCGCAGCGCCCTCGAACAGATCGATCTGACCCAAGGATGATGGTGGCGCTGCCCTTGTCGCAGAAGTTGCGCCCCGTGCATGCAAGCATTTGATTGACGCCATGACCGCCTACGATCATTTTCTGAAGAACCACCCAAGCTATACAACGACCCTGGCCCTGGATGCGCTGCGCGCGTCCGAATATGGCAGACTAGCCGCGCAGAACCAGGTCTATCTGGACTTCACGGGTGGTGGCCTGCACGCAGCCTCGCAGGTGCAAGCGCACGTGACGATGCTCAATGAAGAAGTGCTTGGCAATCCGCATTCGGTCAATCCCAGCTCCACAAAAATGACGCGCCGGGTGGAGGACGCGCGTGCCGCCGTGCTCGATTACTTCAATGGCGCGGGCGAGTACACGGCCATCTTCACACTCAATGCTTCTGCC
>CAIWNX010000310.1 GCA_903914175.1 uncultured beta proteobacterium
CGGTTCCGAATAGCCCTGGCACCAGACGTGTTCGCCGCTGATGATTTTCGGTAGCCACTCGCGCTGTTGTTCCGGCGTACCGTGCTGGATCAGGACCGGCCCGAGGTTAATGAGCCCCTGGTCCGGCATGCGCGCAGCGCCGAAGTCTTCGAACTCCTCGATGAAGGCTAGCATCTTATCCGGCGGTAGTGCCATCCCGCCGTGCTCTTTGGGCCACGCTGGCGCGATCCAGCCCTGGCGCGACAACGCCAAGTACCAGTCCTTGATTTCGTGCCAGCGCACCCGGCGCGGCGCATGTCTCAGGTGGGCAGGATAGTGCGCGTGCAGGAAGGACCGCACTGCGGTCCGGAACGTGGGTTCCGGTAGCTCCGCCCAATTGGTGTCGTGTGGTGGCACGGGGCCGAGCTCCTGTGCTATGGGATTTGTCCGCCGCCCCGCGTCCTGCTGCAGTTGGAAGTAGCGCGTCCGATGGGCGGTGGTTCCACCCAGCCAGCTCGTCAAGTGCACGGCGCGCTTCCAGTAGAGGCCGATATCGAATTCATCGGTGAAACCGATGGCCCCGTGGAACTGGATCGCAAGCCGCGTCAGTTGCAGTGCCACGTCGGTGCAACGTGCCTTGGCGCGACTGGCCAGGGCGGCAAGGGGCGGATTGCCGCGTTCGTGCTGCTCCAGCACGTCGCGCAGGCACGCTGCAGCGAGCTCCACCGCAATGTAGGCATCGACCATGCGGTGCTGGAGCGCCTGATTCGCACCGATTGGCTTGCCGAACTGTACGCGAGTCTTGAGATACTCCAGCGTCATGTCGTAAGCCTGCCGCGCCACGCCCAGCAGTTCCGCGGCCTGCGCCAGCCGCGCTATGTCGTTCGCTTGTTCCAAGGCGGCCATAGCGGTGGAACCTGCATCGAGGCACTGCGCCTTCGCACGGTCGAAGCGCAGGGTAGCCATCGAGCTGCCGTCCACACGTGGCAAGGCGTCAAGCAGGATCGCCGGTCCTGCCTCCACCCAGCAAATCTGTGGTCCTTCGGCGAGTACCAGCCAGCCGTCCGCGCCGGCGCCGGGCGCGACCCAGTTCTTGCTTCCGGTCAACAGGAGCCCGTCCCCCGTCGCTTCTGCGCGGGTCTGGATCCGGCTGGCATGCAGCGCGCCGGATTCTTCCTGCCAAGCAACGCCGATAACACGGTGGCCGGCCATGGCGTCGGCTAGCAGCTTGTCGCGAAGCGCGGAGCGCGGTAACGCCGCCAGCAACGATACACTGTGCACGCCGGCGGCCACAAAGGGCTCGGGTAGCAGCCTCCGGCCGACCTCCTCGACGACGGACAGCAGCTCACGCATGCCTAGGCCAAGGCCTCCCTCATCCTCAGGCACCAGGATGGAAGTCCACCCGGCCTCGGCGATTGCGCGCCAGACTCTGTGCTCGAAACCGGGGGTGGCATCGCGCAGCCGGCGCACTCTCGCCGGCCCGCCCATGTCGGCCAAGAAAGACTTCGCGCTGTCGCGAAAAGCATCTGACGTCGAGGTGGAATTACTCTGCATGGGCTTCCTTTCTTGGATCTGGTGGTGTCGAAAAATGTGCGCACCACGCCTACTCACATAGTGTGCGGGAGGTACAACGGTAAAACCATCACAGATGCGATGGTGGAC
>CAIWNX010000311.1 GCA_903914175.1 uncultured beta proteobacterium
CACGATCGGGCTGGCGAGAACAGGAGACTTGTTCGTGCCAGTTGTCACAGTAGAAATACAGGTGGCCACTGTGGGTGCGGTAACTGCCGCGCAACCAGCGGAAGCAGGTTGACCGACCAAGTCGCCAGTCAAAGTGGCTACCCCGACTTTGTTAGTGCTGTCGTAAGTCAGGGAACCCGCCGTCGGCGAACCGCTGGCGACCAACAGGTTGGTCAGGCTGGCGCTATGAGAGACGTTGAAGTCCGCCGGTGCTGCGTTGCCATCCTGAGGTACAGAGTAAAGCACATAGACGCTCGGGCCGCTTGTGAACCCAGCGATTGGCTCATAGGCGGGGGAAACCACCTGGGCACCGGATGCCGCGTTCGTCACCAGCGTCGGCACGGCAAGCGAAGTCACCGCAGCACCATCCTTGGTGATCGTGAAGCTGACCACTGGTTGCCTGCTGGCATTCAAAGTCACGCTCTTGATGGCATACGAAATCGAGGACACGCCGGCAATGACTGTCGGGTTATTCGCGGTGGCGACCGGAACAGCGTGGTAGGTCACGATGTCGGCCGCGCCGTGGCACAGCGTGCACTGGCTGTCGTCAGCTTTGGCACCGCCAACGTGGCCGGCATAGACACCGTTCAACGTAGTGCCTGTACCATCCGTGAAGTTAATACCATCGTGGCAGGCGCCGCAAGCCATACGGTTGGGCACGTTCTTCCAGTTGTCGCCATCGGTGGTCTTCACCGCGGTACCGCCGGCAGCGGTTGTAGCACCCGCGTGGCAGACGGCGCAATTGCGTCGTTCCTGCGGGAAGCCAACCTTGTTGAAGCACTCGCCCAGACCAGAACTTTGTGCGTTGTAAGTTGCGGTGTTGTCAGTGCAATGCCCATTCAGGTTGTAGCCGGTCTTGGTCAGCTCGTCGCCCATGTGGAATTGGTGAATCATGCGCGGGTAGAGGAAGGCTGATTCCTGGCCGCTATCCGCAGCGCCAGTGGGCACCCGGTAGTAGCTGCCTGAGTAGCCGGTCGCGGTTGTGGTCACCGGTGCGAAACCAAATTTGGTCTGGTCGGTGTGGCAAGTCACGCAGAAGTTTGGATCATTGCGACCGACAAAACTTCCAGCGGGGATGCCATTGGAGGCCGAAGTGATACTGACGTGGCCAATACCTTTCCCGGCGTGGCAGGTCGCGCAGGAATCCTTGGCGACGACGGTGCGCGTCTTGTCAGTACCGGGGACTGCAGCTTTGCCGGTGGCCGGGATGAAGTCATAGGCGACGTTGACGGTATTGACCATCGGAACTGGCGCGACGGTTTGCACAGCCGTCGGCGTATTGGTGCCGGTGCCGGGCGCGCTGCCGCTGATCATGATGCCCAGGCGTGTCGTCGCGTTTGCGTCATATTTCAGGTCGGCTGCAGTGCCGAGATCAGCTTTCTTGGCGGCGCCCTTGTCGATCAGACTGGCGACAATGGTGTCGACCTTCGTGACATCGCGGTAGAACGTGTATATGTAAGAGCCATCGCCCTTGTCGACCAGTGTGCCTTCCTTGTCGGTAGTCGGGAAGGTGCCGCAGACGGTTGGCGCTGTGGCTGAGTCGCACACGTCGTTAGCACCCAAAGGGCCCGCTTGCTGAGCGACGGTTACGGGTTTGGTGACGAGATAGCTGACCCATTTGCTCGGCGCGCCGTTGGCACCGGGGACCAGCTTTGCCAGGGTGAAGGCGATGTTGGCCAGGCTCTTGACCGTGGCGCTGGAGCTTTGGGAGTAAGCGCCCAGGCCCACGACCGGATTGCCGGCGGCGTCTTTGACTGTGAAGGTGACGACGGGCGGGCTGGCAATGGACACACTGCTCACCGTGACTTGCGGTGCAACCGCTGCCCAGGCGGCAGCAGCGGCAGCCGTCGGGGCTGCGGTATTGCTACCCAAATTGACCGTGGCGACTGAGTTGGCACCAGCCGGACCAGTTGCACCGGTGGCACCGGCGGCACCGGCAGCACCAGGCGCACCGTTGCTACCACCGCCGCAACCGGCGATGGCGACAGCAAGCGCGCTTGCTGCTGCGAACTTCATCCAACTTGGAGATGTTCGACTTTTGCTTGAAAAATCTAGAAACTTCACTTTAGGCCTCCTAAGGCGTTGTCAGTTGAAAAACCACTTTACACTCACTTTACGAGGCCGATTCTCCTTGGGCAGCATGGTGGCGGGTTTGAGATATATCAACCTTCAGGGCATTAGAAGCGGCATTTACTGACGTGCCGTCACCTGGTTGTCATGGCGGGTCGGGCCCACGGTGACAAGTCAGATGCGCAACGACCATTCAGGGTGCGAAAGAACAAGAATGCAGCCTGAGTTTGCTAACGGCCAGGCCCGGTCGTTGATGCGGTTGCGCTGGCGGATCAGGTCAACGTGACATCAGCTTCTGCAGGACCACTGCATTGTCGGCGCAGGTGGCACGGAAACTATTGCTGATGCGTTCGTCGTCCGCAGCCATCTGCCAGAACGCGATGGCCGCCCATGCCGCGCGATCCCAAGTCTCGCGCTCAGCCGGTAGCGGCAGTTTTGGCGCAAAGCTGCGCTCGGGAAGTTCGACACCACGCGCCGGCGCGTAAAGCATGGGCAGCATGTCATAGGCTGGCGACAATCGCAGTCCTGCCTGACTGTCCTGGGTGTTCGGTTGAAACGACAGGTTTCCCTCGTGCATGTCCGTGTTGCCTATGAGCTGGCCAAAGTGCCACAGGAGCGCGATTTGCTGTGTATCGGTGCCAGATAGCCAGCCGCGAGCGACCACCTGTCGGGCTGCCTCGGGCCAGGGCAAACCGGCCAGGCCGAATAGCGCGGCGTTCAGCGAGGACCAAGACGTCACACCCGAGCGGCCGAGCAGGCCGTGCCGGTCGAAGCGCTCGACCTCCAGGAATATGCGTCCTGCGCTGTAGCGAATTCGCGAGCTTGCCGCAGCGATGCCCAGATGCGCCGGCAATGTGAGGCTGGCCAGGTGCTCACACACCAGCAGGTCGGCCCAACGCTGCGTGCCGGCCGAGTTGTCGGAGCCCGAGAACTTGACGAGTACGTGCTGCACCCGCCCATCGTCGAACTGGCGCACGGCGGTGAACTTGGGGAACTCACCCCCGGCTGAGGAGCCCGCAACGCCTTGAGACATGGCGGTCGCAGCCAAGCTGACGTAGACCTGCTCCACGGCGTTCTCGGGTACAGGCGCGTCGCCGCGGCCCAAGCGCGCATCCTGTAGCCGCGCTAACCACTGACGGCAAGCCGGCTCGCCGATGATGAGGTCGCCCAGCAGGTCGGCGCCCAACAGCGTCATCGCATGCAGAGCATGGTCGTCGGACCAGGCTGCCGGGTCCACCGGAACCTGCAGCATGTCGGCGTGATGGCGCGCAAAGTTGCGGCCAAGGAAGCCTTGCGGTCGCATGTCGTTGAGGGGATAAGGTAGGCCGTCGAACCAGCCGACCTGCATGTCTTCGTCCAGCGGCCACTCGAAGTCTGCGAGGAACTCGGCGGCGCAGCCGTCCGGGTAGGTCAGGTCTAGCCGGGCGATTTCCTGCACATCTCCGCGTTCGTTGACGCGATACAGCGGCAGTGCCGTATTGGCGCCGCGCAGTGCACGTCGTGCAGCGTAGGTGGTGCGCCGCGCGTTGCCGCGCACGATAACCGCGTCCCCAGCGGCTCGCGCCAGACGCATCAGGGTGGCGCGACTGATCCCGAGCGACTTGCGGAGTTCGCCCGCCTGCAGGCGCCCGTTTAGGCGCAAGGTGGTGACGATGTCTGGTGTCAAAATAAAACGATTATTTGGACCATGAAAATCTGTTTTTACCTGTGAAAGCGGAAGTTTTCATGCAATATGATGAAACGATATTTGAAACAATTGTACTGACTTCGGCAAAAAGTAGAAAGCCGCATCTCTTTGCGGAGATGCGGCTTTCAAAGCAGTTTTGACGCTCAGGGCAACTGGTAGCTGTAGCTCACGCCGATGAAACTGACGTTCTGGTTTGGCTGTTGGGTAACCGTGGTGCCGTCCGAATAGCTAAACGGCCAGGCCCAGTCGTTGATGCTGTTGCGCTGATGGATCAGATCAACACGCACCGACGAGGTCTTGTCCAGCGTGTATTTGCCAAACAGCTTGAGGGCGGTCTGACGGTACACGATGTCGGGCAAGCCGCCGGTTGAGGCCAGCAACGCTGCGCTGTAGGCATCGGCAGCGGCGTCAAGACCCTGGGCGTAAACGCTGCTGTCGTTGACGAAGAGCAGGTTGCCGCCGAGTTCAAGCTTGGCGTTGGCTTTGCCGGTAAAACCAATGCTGGCGTTGAGGCTGGTGTTGTCGAAGGCCATCAGGTAACCGGCTGGCAGCGCCTGATTCGAGGTTTGCTTGCCGCGTGACACAAAACCATTGAGGGCCGAGGTGTCGGAGAGGGCGTAGGTCCAGTCGATGCTGAGCAGGTTCATGCCGCTGTCTTGCAGGCCGTAGGCCGTGGGTACGTTGAACTGATCCTTGCCGCTCTCGGCGTTGAATTGCAGCGTCAGTTCCTCGCTGGCTTGCCAGTCGGCGAAGATCTTGATCTTGTTGCGCTTGCGGTCAGCCAGTGTTGGCGGCAGGATCGCAGTCGAGGCCAGGCCGAGCAGCGGATTGGCCACATCGATGACTTCGGTAACACCCAGGCCGCTGTTGTCCTTGAGCCAGTTGGAGCCGGTGCGATTGCTGCTGGAGACGGTCACTGCGCCGCTGGCGTTGTCGCTCAGGCGCCGGCGCACTTCGGCGCGAACGCCGGTCTCGGTCGTCTGTTGCCGCAGTGCGCTGACGCCGGCAATGGCGCTGGTGGCACTGAAGACACCGCGGTCAATCGCTTCGTAGTCGGCGCCGAGCGTGCCGCGATAAACGCTGTCAAATTGCCAGCTTGCCTGCAACTTGCCTTTGGTCTTGCGGTTCGGGAACGTCTGGTTGGTGTAGAGCAGGGGCCCCTCGGCGCTGTAGTAGGCGGTCGGTGTGTTGTCCTGCTTGTTCTCGTAGCGCCAGTCGGCCAGCAGCGAGAGTTGCTGCGTCGGGCGCGATGTCAGGCTGAGATTGGCCAGATTGGTGGCCACATCGCCGCCCAGATTCGTCACGCCAGCGGGTGCACCGGTCAAGCCAGCGCCCAGGAAGTCAAGGCTTTGCGTGGCGATGGAGCGTGCGATCTTGAGCGTGGCTCGCGTGCTGGCGCCCAGGTCATAACTGCCGCTCAGATCGAACTGATGCGACTGATTGTCCGGTGCCAGTGCCACGGGCTGATTGAGGATGCCAATCAAGCCGGCGTTGGCGTTCAGGCTGCCGGGCACGCTCGGATTGAGCGTGGTATTGCCGTTGCGGTAGAACGAGCCGTTGTAGCCCAGGCTGAAGCGCAGGCCCGCTGCCCCGTAATTGACGCGGGCTTCGACCTGGCTGGTGCTGGCATTGATCGGCTCAGGCAGCATCAAGAGGGCCCAGCCGGTGTTGCTGCCACATGCGGTCAGCGCCACCACGGACGGGCAGTTCATGCCGGTGCCGAACAGACGCGAGCCGTCCTTCTTCTCGGTTTTGAGGTCCAGCGCAAATTGCCATGCCGGGCTGAATATCTTGGTCAGGCCCAGGCCCAGGCTGGTGCGCTTGGTTTGCAGCACCAAGTCGTTGCCTGCGCCCGGTGCAACCGATACCACCTGCGGTGTGGTCGAGCCAGCGCCGATCAGACCGGTGGTGATGCTTCGAGGGTCGTAGCGAACCAGTTCGCCATAGTTGGCGTTGAACTTCCAGCTACCTGGGTCTTTCCAAGTCAGACCGAGTTCGCGCGTGTT
Source organism: uncultured beta proteobacterium (assembly GCA_903914175.1). GTDB lineage: Bacteria > Pseudomonadota > Gammaproteobacteria > Burkholderiales > Burkholderiaceae_C > Rhodoferax. The sequence continues at coordinate 5,803 of CAIWNX010000311.1, forward strand.
GCCCAGCAGGTTGCTGCCCTTGAAGTCGAGCCACTGGCTGGCGTCCTGATCGCGCAGGCTGTAATCAATGCCCAACTGGCCGACCGCCTTGCGATCACCGCCCAAACCGTTGTACTGGCCAAACAGGCTGCGGTCAGCGCTGCCACCCGTGGCGGCGCCGGCTCCGACGCTGATGACGGTCTCAGCGCTTGCGCTCTGTGCCAGTGCGGCCAGGCAGACAGCGCCGGCCGCAATGGCGACTGCGCTGCGTCGAAATTGAATTGAAAAAATCGATGTGCTCATCATTTTTCTCCGTGCCTCAGCGCATGAATAGCGGTAGCGTCGAGTTCGTGCTCGACGGGTTGTTGGAGCCATGAATCTGCGTGTGGCAGTTCAGGCAGCTGCGACCTTGCCAGAGATTGGTGGTGTTCTTGCCACTGGTGCCAACTGCCGGTGCGCCGATGGCACCGACCTTGCCTGTTGCGTGTGGCGTGTGGCACTGCTGGCACAGCAGCGGTGCACGCATCTTGAGCATGGGTGAGACCACGCTGCCGTGCACCGTGTGGCAGTTGCTGCAATCTTCGGCTACCGGGTCATGCTGGTGCACAAAGGGGCCGCGTTTTTCGGCGTGGCAGCTGTAGCAGGTGTCATTGATGCTGTCGCGCTTGAGCAGTTTGGGGCCAGCCGAGCCGTGCGGGTTGTGGCAATCAGAGCAAACCATCTTGCCCTCGGGCACCGGATGGTGCGAGGGCCGGTTCATCTGGGCGCGTTGTTCCTTGTGGCAGGTGTAGCAGACCTCGGCCTGGGTCGCACGATCACGCACTGCGTCTTTGTTGTCATGAACCTTGTGGCAGGAACTGCAGGCCACATCGGCTGCGTCATGCTGACTGCCGGACCACAAAGCGCGCTTGCCGTCATTGACGTGGCAGTTCAGGCAGGTGGCGCTGCGCTCATGCGCTGACAACGGTGACTTCTTGGTGAACATTCGATCCGGCTTGGGTTGCGTTGGCGCGCTCGGCGGTTTTTTTGCGTGCGTCGGGCTTGCGCCGTGGCAGCTGATGCAGTCGGGCACCCGCGCGTCGGCGCTGAAGCCGTGCGCGGTCTTGCTGATGTCGGGCCGGTCGTCTTCGTCATGGCAGGTCTGGCACAGCTTGGCGCCGACCTCATCGGCAGCCCAGGAGACCGACCCAAACGGTATGAGTAAGCCGGCCAGACACAAGCCGGCGAGGGCGATTGAACTCTTGATTCGCATCCCAAATCCCTTCAAAACAGTTACCGACGCGCGGCTCTTCATGGCTACTTCAGACGGTGGACGAGGTCCACGCTCTTGACGCCGCCGCTGCCATGGCAGTCGTCACAACTCTCGCGCGGCAGGCCGGCGATTTGCGCCTGTGTCTGGTCGCCGAACGCCGCCCCGCCGAATTTGGTGACGTGGTCCTTCACGGTGGCGCCGGAGGCCGTCTTGCCATCATGGCAGGCGGTACAGGTTGCGGCCTTGGGCGAGATTACCTTCCAGAGATTGGGATCGGTGACGCCGGTGTCTTTCTTGATGACAGCGCCCATCTGACCCTGGTCACGTTGGTACGAGTTGTTGACGTGGCAGGCATTGCAGTTGATGTTGACAATCGTGCTGGCGACGCCATTGGTGGTGACGCTTGTTGAGTAGCCAGGCCAGAAGACCTCAGACGTAAAGTTCTCAACGGTGCTCAGACCCACGACACCGCCCGTACCCGGGCCGCTGGTTCCGATGGCGCGACCGAAGCTGTCTTTCATCGCTGTGATCCACGGTGCCACCGGTGCGCTGGTCAGCTTGTCGAAGATACCCTGCGTCAGATTGTTCACGGTAAACGGGTAGATGCGCTTGCTGCCGCCATGCACACCATGCACCATGCGCTTGAGCTGGTAGGACTCGTTGAAGGTCGAACCATCGGCCATCACGGTGGCTGACATCCGATTCGGATCGTGGCAGGTGACGCAGGCTTCCACAATGTTGCGGGCACCAGTGTGGAAACCGTTGGCGAGGGTGTTGGAGCCCGAAGTGGTTCCCAGGAAACCGTGGCAGACGTTGCACTTCTCGGTTGCAACCACGGTGCGCCGTGGCAGAAGGGGCTTGCCGTCCAGGGACAGTTCTTTGTAGGTGTGCTGTGCGGCGGTGTTGAGCAAGACCGTTGGAACGACTTCGGGTCGTGGGTCAGTTGCCCAACTGACTTCCAGTTGTGGCTCCTTGATCTGGCCGATGCTCACGACTCGGGCCGTGCCCTTGGCCACGGAGATGGCCGTGTCATCGGGCAAGGGGATGCTCACCGTGTAGTGGTTGCTGCCGTCGTTGGTGCCCTTGTAGGCATAGGCGTTGGCCGTGCTGCCGCCATTGTTGTAGGCGGAGTATTCGGTGACGTTATCGGACTGCCCGACCACGTTTTGGTAGGCCAGGTAGAAACGCAGGTTGCCGAACTTGGTGGTGCTGGCGCAGGTGATGGTTGTTGTGCCAGTGCAGTCAGCTGTTACCAGTTTATAGGCCGCGTTGCCGTTGGTGGGGTCGGACAGGAAGTACTTGACCGTCACGCTGCGCGCCTTGTGGTCAGCCGTGTCATTGAGGGCCACGCTCTCGATGTTCATCTTGTACTTGGCTGCATTGGCTTCGATCTGGTTGAAGTGCACGCGTTCTGATGCGACTGCGGTGCCGGGACCATGGCAGCGCACGCATTCCGAGTTTGGCAGGGCAAGGGCAGGTGTGCCGGCACCGCCGAACTGGGCCGAGACAATCTTGTGCAGGGTCTCCCAGGTTGAGCCGATTGCGCTGACGTGGCAGCTCAGGCAAGCTTCTTTACTCGGCTGGGTCTTCCAGTTATCGCCTTGCGGTGTGCTGGCATTGGCAGCGGAGTGACATTTGCTGCAATTGCGCAGGTCTTGCGGGAAGCCGACTTCAGCGTAACTGTTTTTGCTGTTCTGGTAACCCCAGATTGTGTAGTCTTCACCGCTGGCGGCGAGCAGTCTGCCGGCATGGATTTTGTGCACCATGGTGGCCAGATTCAGAACATTGCCGCTGTTGGCATCGGTCGTGCCGGGGTTGTGGCACATCACGCAGTACTGTGTGTCCACGCGCCCGCCGCCATGCAGCCCGAGCTTTTCATGGCAACTGTTGCAGGATGCCACATCGGTCATCTTGCGCGTCTTGGCCGGATCGGTGACCAGCACCGATTTGCCATTCGCGTCGATCGTGAAGTCGATGTACGGGTTCACCAGTACCGTGGCGCCGGCGGCGTTCTTGTAGCTGAGCTGGATGGCGACGCGATGGGTGCGTGCCGGCTCGAACACGACACCGTTGGTCTGTGTTGGGTCCTTGATGTCGGTCTTGAAGGTGTAGGTGTAGTAACCGTCGGGGTTGTAAACCAGTTGCGAAGCCAGCAGCGCCGGATCTGTCTGCTTGGCGTCGGTGGTGGCCTGCATGGCGCTGGCCAGCGCCGGCTTGCCGCCGGGACCGACACCCGCGGTGGCGGTCTCCTTGCGGTAAATGTAGTTAACCCATTGGTCCGGATTGCCATTGGTGCCGGGTACCAGTTTGGCAATCGCCAAGCTCACATTGGTGATGGCCAGGCCGGACTTGATGGCGCCGTCCGAGAACACGGCAAAGTTGACCTTGGCCGGGCTGCTAATGCTGACTGCCGCGATGCCGGCGCTCTGCAACACCGTGAACGGTGCTGCCGCATTGCTTGCCGTGTCGTTGGCGGCCAGCAGGCTGGCCGCTGCGATGGCGCTATTGGCAGCGACAACCGGGACCACCGGCGCAGCCGGTGTTGTCCCGTTGCCATTGCCGCCGCCGCAGCCGACCAGGGCCGCGGATACCAGAAGGGCTGTGCTCCATTGAGCCAATGAATGTTTCATTTCTACTCCGTCGTCTACTTTTTTGGTTTAACGACATGACACAAACCGCCAAAAGCCGCTAGCGCGATACCGTTACTTCTACGCAGTCCATCCCTGATGCCATTGAACCATCCTGCGCTCAATGAGGCGCGTCAGCCTTTATTGAGCAAGAATCCAGTCGGCAATGTTCTTCAACGCGGCTTGATCCTTGGTGTCGATGACCTTGTGATCTTCTTGCGAGCCGTCGTCCATTTTGACCTTGGGACCGGTCGTGATGGCCTTGATGACCGTGGCTTGCGCGTCAGCCTTGCCCTTGTAAGTGGCGGCGATCTTCTTCAGCGCCGGGCCTTTCTTGGCTTTGTCCACCGAGTGGCACTTGCTGCAATCGTTCTTCTTGAACAGCGCGGCTGCGGCGTCGGCGTCCACGGCGGCGATGGCGCTGGTGGAGGCGACTGCCATTGCAGCCATGGCGACGGGAACCAGAATTTGTGCGAATTTCATGTCAATGCCTTTCAATTTACGGTTGAGCCGGTCAAAAATGTACCCGGGAGCTTCCCAAGTTAGACCTGGGCCCGAGGATAAACCGGTATTGCGCAAAGGGTTGGTTAGTTGCCATCCTATCGTTGCTGGTTGATATAGATCAACTGATTTTTGAAGCTTTCAAATTGAGTGTTGCGTTTTTGCCAGTGTCGCAGCAGGGGCGGCAAAAATGTTGCACTTCGACAGTTGACAGGCTACCACCCGCTTAGTTGCTTCGGACCGTGAGCGAGTTTTCGCAGTGCGGCAAAATGTGTCAAACAGGAGAGCCAACGTGACCCCATCCATTTCTTCAAACACATCCGAATTACTGGTTGAGCAGCGCGACGCCGTGCTGTGGCTGACCATCAACCGCGAGGAACGCCGTAACGCCATGAGCCACGCCGTGCTGGCTGCCATGTCGCAGGCGATTCTGGCAGCGCAGGGCGAGCGCGGCATTCGCGCCATCGTCATCACCGGCGCCGGCAGCAAGGCTTTTTGCGCTGGCGCGGACCTGCAGTCGGCCAATGCCTTCACCACCGATTACTCGGAGCCGCACGGGCGTCTGGCAAACCTGCTGCGTGTGGCGCGCGCCAGTTGCGTGCCCCTGATTGCGCGCGTCAACGGCGCCTGCATGGCCGGCGGCATGGGCTTGATGTCGATGTGCGACATGGCGGTGGCCGCGCGCCATGCGATTTTTGGTCTGCCCGAAGTCAAGGTCGGCGTCTTTCCGGCCCAGGTGCTCAGCGTCTTGCAGCATCTGATTCCCCGGCGGACCTTGAACGAGATGTGCCTGACCGGCGAGCCGATCACGTCGGCCCAGGCGCTTGAAGTGGGCCTGGTCAATTATGTTGACGACGACGTGGACGTCAAACTGCAGTGGCTGCTGGGTCGCCTGCTGGACAAGTCGCCGGCCGCCATCCGACGCGGCCTGTACACGCTCAAGGGCGTGGAGTCGATGGCGTTCGAGCAGTCGATGTCATTCACGGAAAGCCAGATTGCGCTGTTTACGCTGACGGAAGACGCCAAGGAAGGGCAAAAAGCGTTTCAGGAAAAGCGCAAACCAAACTGGGCCGGCCAGTGAATGCGGTGCAGCCATGAGCACCACTTTTGATTTCATCATTGTTGGCGCGGGCACCGCCGGCTGCCTGCTGGCGAATCGTTTGTCGGCTGACGCCAGCAAGCGCGTGCTGTTGATCGAGGCCGGGCGGCGCGATGATTACCACTGGATCCATATTCCGGTCGGCTATCTGTATTGCATTGGCAACCCGCGCACCGACTGGCTTTACAGCACCGAACCCGACGCCGGCTTGAATGGGCGCGCGCTGCGCTACCCGCGCGGCAAGACGCTGGGCGGTTGCAGCAGCATCAACGGCATGATTTACATGCGCGGCCAGGCGCGTGACTACGACCAGTGGGCGCGCCTGACCGGCGATGAAGCCTGGGCCTGGAACCAGGCGCTGCCGTATTTCAAGCTGCACGAAGACCACTACAAGGGCGCCAGTGCGGCACATGGGCAGCGGGGTGTCCTGCCCGAACTGCTGAAGGATAAGAGCCAGGATTACGCCAAGGTCTTGCGCTTTCGCAATGCCGGTGGTGAATGGCGCGTGGAAAAGCAGCGTCTGCGCTGGGATGTGCTCGATGCGTTTGCCCAGGCTGCGCAACAGGCCGGTATTGCGCCCACCGATGATTTCAACGGTGGCGATAACGAGGGCGTGGGCTACTTTGAGGTCAATCAGCGTGAGGGCTGGCGCTGGAGCACGGCCAAAGCGTTTTTGCGACCGACCTGCTACGGCCGACCCAACTTCGAAATGTGGACTTCGGCCCAGGTCGCCAAGCTGCAGTTTGAAACCCGGCCCGATGGCAGCCTGCGCTGCAGCGGCGTTGAGGTCTGGGCCAATCACGAGATGATCACGGCCAGCGCCACGACCGAAGTCATTCTGAGTGCCGGCAGCATCGGCTCGCCGCAGATTCTGCAGCTCTCGGGCATCGGTCCGGGCGCCTTGCTGCAGCAGCACGGCGTCACGGTGCTGCAGGACACACCGGGAGTCGGCGCTAACTTGCAGGACCATCTTCAGATCCGCTCGGTCTACAAGGTGCAGGGCGTCACGACGCTTAATACGCAGGCCAGCACGCTGTGGGGCAAGGCCCGGATCGCGCTGGAGTATGCGTTCAAGCGCACCGGCCCGATGAGCATGGCGCCTTCGCAACTGGGCGCTTTCACGCGCAGCGACCCGGCGCAGCCCTATCCGAATATCGAGTACCACGTCCAGCCCTTGAGTCTGGAGGCCTTTGGCGAGCCGCTGCACAGCTTCAATGCCTTTACCGCCAGCGTTTGCAACCTCAATCCGACCAGCCGTGGCACGGTGCAGATCAAGAGCGCGCGCTTTGAAGACGCACCGGCGATTGCGCCCAATTACCTCAGCACCGACGCCGACCGCAAGGTGGCGGCTGATTCATTGCGCCTGACACGAACCATCGTGGGTCAACCAGCACTGGCCAAATACCAGCCACAGGAGTGGAAGCCGGGCGTTCAGTATCAGAGTGATGCCGATCTGGCCCGACTCGCAGGCGATATTGCAACCACCATCTTTCACCCGATTGGCACGACCAAGATGGGTACTGCCAACGACCCGATGACGGTGGTCGACTCGCGCTTGCGGGTGCGCGGCATTGCGGGCTTGCGCGTGGTCGATGCGGGTGTGATGCCGGTGATCACCAGCGGCAATACCAATTCGCCGGCGCTGATGATTGCGGAAAAAGCCGCGCAGTGGATCGCAGAAGATGCGGCCAGGGTGAACAAAGGGTAATTGCGGAAAGGGTAAGTCCCGATGTTGTTGGCCCGTTTAGACGGGTACATTGGGATCCATTGGCAACGAGCCTATCCGGCGCGTTGGTTGAGAAGGGCCCTGGAGACAGCACGCAGAGGCAAAAAAATCGAAAAACGAGACAAAGCACCGGCAACCCCGGTGCTTTTTTTTGTCCTGATCAGGATGTGACAATGCCGACATGGAATTATTGATTGTCTCGCTGGCCTCGCTGCTGGCCGGTTTTGTGGATTCAATCGTCGGTGGCGGCGGCCTGATCTTGGTGCCGGCCCTGTTTGCCGTCTTTCCCAGCGCACAGCCAGCCACCCTGTTCGGAACCAACAAGGGCGCTTCGGTCTGGGGCACGGCGATGGCGACCTGGCAGTACGGGCGCCGTGTCGAACTGCGTTGGGCTGCTTTGCTGCCGGCCGCGCTGGCGGGCTTTCTGGCTTCGTTTGCTGGTGCCTGGCTGGTGACCGTGGTCTCGGCGGCCTATTTGCGCAAGGCACTGCCGCTGGTCCTGTTGGCGGTGCTGGCCTACACCCTGATCAAAAAAGAAATGGGGCGCACCCACGCGCCGCGTTTCGCGGGTGCGACCGAGGCTGTGCTGGCTGCGGTCATTGGCGCCGTCATCGGGTTTTACGATGGCTTCTTCGGACCCGGCACCGGCAGTTTCCTGGTGTTTCTGTTTGTGCGCCTGCTTGGCTACGACTTCCTTAACGCCTCGGCCTCAGCCAAACTGATCAACACCGCCACCAACAGCGCGGCCCTGATCCTGTTTATGCTCAAGGGCCATGTCTGGTGGCACTTTGTGCTGGCCATGGCGCTGGCCAATGTGCTGGGCAGCGTGCTGGGAACGCGTCTGGCGCTCAAACACGGTACCGGCTTCGTTCGCGCCGTTTTCATTCTGGTGGTGCTGGCCCTGATCCTCAAGACCAGCTACGACGCGTTTTTGCGCTGAAGCGCGAGCGCCGCAGTTGTCATCCCTGCCCCAGCAGTTGTCATCCCGGCCCCAGCAGTTGTCATCCTGGCCCCAGCAGTTGTCATCCCGGCCCCAGCAGTTGTCATCCCGGCCCCAGCAGTTGTCATCCCGGACTTGATCCGGGATCCATGCCTTATTGCAGTGCCACGCCCAGCATGGATTGCGGGTCGGAGCCCGCAATGACACCTTCAGAGATCAGCGCGCAGCCGGTGGCCACGGGACTTCGGCGATGGTGCGCGGTTTGCCGATGGGCGCCGGGGCCTGCGCTTTTTGCACCGCGGCGATGTCCTCAACGCTTGGGTACTGGTTGAGTAGCCAGTAATCAAAAATGCGACGTGCAATCGGTGCTGCGTTTTGCGAGCCAAAGCCTGAGTTTTCGACCACCATGGCCAGCGCAATCTTCGGGTTTTCGGCGGGGGCAAAGGCGGTGAAGAGCGCATGGTCGCGATGGCGTTCCTCCATCTTCGAGGCGCTGTACTTTTCGTTCTGTTTGATCTGCACCACCTGCGCGGTGCCGGTTTTGCCGCCGCTGGTGTAGCCGGCGCCGCGAAAGGCCGCTGCCGATGTCCCTTCCAGGTTGACGCCGACCAGTGCGTTCTTGATGACGGCGATGTTGGCGGCCTTGGCAATCACCTCGCCCATCGATTCCTGCACGGTGGTGGTTGGCGCGTGCGTCAGGATGTCAACCACTTCCTTGACCAGATGGGGTTTCATCTTGACGCCGTCGTTGGCCAGCGTGGCGGTGGCCGAAGCCAGTTGCAGCATGGTGAAGTTGTTGTAGCCCTGGCCGATGCCTAGCGAGATGGTTTCGCCGGCGTACCACTTCTGCTGATCGGCGCGCTTGTAGGCGCGGCGCTTCCATTCAGTGGATGGCAACAGGCCACGCACCTCGCCAAAGATGTCGATGCCCGTGAGCTCACCAAAGCCGAAGCGCTGCATCTGCTCGTGAATGGTGTCAACGCCCAGATCGTTGGCCAGGATGTAGTAATAGGTGTCGCAGGACTGGACGATCGAGCTGTACATATTGACCATGCCGTGCCCGCCTTCCTTGTCGTCGCGAAAGCGGTGATTGCCAAACATGAAGTAGCCGGGGTCATGGAAGGCCTGCTCGGGTTTGCGCTTGCCGGTCTCCAGCGCCGCCAGTGCCATAAAGGGTTTGTAGGTCGAGCCCGGTGGGTAGGTTCCGCGCAGCGCGCGATTGAGTAGCGGCTTGTCGAGAGACTCGTTGAGCGCCTCCCAGTTTTCGCTGTCGATACCTTCGACAAACAGGTTCGGATCAAAGGTTGGTTTGCTGACAAATGCCAGCACTTCGCCGGTCTTGGGATCGAGTGCCACCAGCGCGCCGCGACGCTCGCCAAACAATTCCTCGATCATGTTTTGCAGCTTGATGTCGATGGCCAGGCGCACCGTGTTGCCGGGTGTGGCCGGGCTGCTGCCGAGCTTGCGCATGGCGCGGCCGCCAGCTGATGTTTCGACCGAGTCAACGCCGGTGATGCCGTGCAACTGGGTCTCGAAACTCTGTTCGATACCGAGCTTGCCGATGTATTCAGTGCCACGGTAATTGGCATCGTCATCCGAGTCGTCGAGAGTTTCCTTTTCCGACGGGTTGATGCGCCCGATGTAGCCGATGACGTGGCTGGCCAGTTCACCGTACGGGTAGTTGCGAAACAGCCGCGCCTTGATGTCAACGCCGGGAAAACGGTAGCGCTGCGCCGCAAATTTCGCCACCTCTTCGTCGCTCAGGCGCGTGCGCAGGGGCAGCGATTCAAAACTCTTGGACTCTTCCGTCAGTTTCTTGAAGCGGCGCCGGTCGCGCGCCGAGATCTCCAGCACCTGCGACAGTAGGTCGATCGTCTGCTCCAGGTTTTCGACCTTGGAGGGTGTGACTTCGAGCGTGTAGGCCGAGTAGTTGCTGGCCAGCACAATGCCGTTGCGGTCCAGGATCAGGCCCCGGTTCGGGACGATGGGAACGATGGCGGTGCGGTTGTTTTCCGCCTGTTCCAGCAGATCGTCGTGACGCAGCACTTGAAGATAAACCAGGCGCGCAGCAATCAACACAAAACAGACCACCACCGCGACGCTGGCCACCAGCACCCGAGCCCGAAAGCGGTGCAACTCGGCCTCGACGTTGCGCAGTTCAGTCATGTGCCGCTCGTATGTCATTGCGGACTTGATCCGCAATCCAGGTTTCGCGTAGCACTGGATCCCGGATCAAGTCCGGGATGACAAGGCTGGGCCTGGACTGCCACGATGAATACAAAATCGTCTTCATCACAACGGTCTGTGCGCATCAGGGTTCGGGGTGCGTCTTTGCGGCAGCAGCAGGATCACGCTGATGACGGGCCACAGCAGGGATTCGAGCATGGGCGCCAGCAGCAGCAGCCATCCCGGGAAGGCGCCTCCGGCGATCATGCGCACACACAACTCGATGGCGTGCGATGCGGCAAACAAGGGCAAGACCTGCAGCGCCTGTGACGGTGCCTGAAACCACAGCAGACGGCGGTGGATCGCGATGGCCAGAAAACTCAGCACGGTATAGGACAGCGCGTGCTGCCCCAGCATGGCGCCCTGGTGCACGTCGACCAGCAGTCCGAAAATGAAGGCCACGCCAATGCCGATGCGCTGCGGTTGGTGGATGCTCCAGAACACCAGTGTGAGCGCCAGGAAGTCTGGCGTCCAGGCGGCGCGGCCCCACAGGTCGATGTTCTGCAGCATGCTCAGCGCCAGCCCGATGAGCAAGGTCACGCCGATGAAGAAGGGGTTGGCCGGCAGCAGCAACTGCTGGCCGCGACGCATGATCATTTTTTGCCGCCCTTCTTGAGCGCGCCGGGCGCGGGCTCGACAAGCGGCCTTGGCGCAACCTGGGTGTTCAGGGGTTGCAGCACCAGCACATGGCCAACGCCGGCGACCAGTGCCAATGGCTGGCAACTGATGCGGGCGAAGGCCGAGTCAACCCGGCGCTCAACTTTTTGCACCCGCGCCACTGGCAGCCCCGGCGGGTAGACGCCATCGACGCCACTGGTGCTGAGCAGATCGCCGGCTTGGACGTCGGCGTTGGCGGCCATGAAGCGCAGTTCCAGCATGTTGGCGCGAAGGGCCGGATCGCCAAAGGCCACGCCGCGCTGGCCGGTGCGGGTGTTGAGAACCGGAATCGCCTGGTCCCGGTCCGTTACCAGTGTCACTTCGCTCACCATCGGGTAGACGCGTGTGACCTGCCCCAGCACGCCGGTCTCGTCGAGCACGGGGGAGCCTGCCACGATACCGCTGAGGGCGCCGCGGTCCAGGATGACTTTGCGCGTGTAGGGGTCGGCGGCGTCGTACAGCACCTGCGCCGCCTGCGATGGGCTGCTCAAGCGTGCACGCAGATCGAGCAACTGGCGCAGACGCGAATTCTCGAGTGCGAGTTGTTCCACCTGATTGGCGCGCTGCGATTGGAGTTCGAGCCGGCGCTGCATCGCTGCCTCGTTGCTCTGCGCGGTGGCAAGGGATTCGAAATGCTGGGCACCGCCCTGTCCCCACAGCAGCGGGCGCAGCGCCAGCCACTGCACCGGATAGAGCACGGTGGCGACGATGCTGCGCACCGGCTTGGCGAGCTCAAAGCGCGCGTCGGCCACCATCAGAAACAGGGCCAGGGCGCTAAAAAAAGTCAGTTTGGACAGGGCCGATGGCCCCTGCCGGAAGAACGGGGGTGGTGTACCGTCCAGCGTACCCAGTGGCATCGCTGTCCCCGCAGATTATTCGTTGGTGAAAATGGAGTGCAGGCGGTCCATGCGCTCCAGCGCGATGCCGCAACCACGCACAACGCAGGTCAGCGGGTCTTCGGCCACCAAAACCGGCAGGCCGGTTTCTTCGGCCAGCAGACGGTCCAGATCGCGTAGCAGCGCGCCACCACCGGTCAGCATCATGCCGCGATCGGCAATATCGGCGCCCAGTTCCGGCGGGGTCTGCTCCAGCGCATTCTTGACCGCCGAGACGATGTTGTTGATCGGGTCGGTCAGTGCTTCCAGAATCTCGTTGCTGGAGATCGTGAAACTGCGCGGCACACCTTCGGACAGGTTGCGCCCGCGCACTTCCATCTCGCGCACTTCGCTGCCCGGGAAGGCGGAACCGATTTGCTTCTTGATCGACTCGGCTGTGGGCTCGCCGATCAGCATGCCGTAGTTGCGTCGGATGTAGTTGATGATGGCGTCGTCAAAGCGGTCACCGCCAACGCGCACGCTGCCCTTGTAGACCATGCCGCCGAGCGAAATGACGCCGACTTCGGTGGTGCCGCCGCCGATGTCAACCACCATCGAGCCGCTGGCTTCGCTTACCGGCAAACCGGCGCCGATGGCTGCTGCCATGGGTTCTTCGATCAGGTAAACGTCGCGTGCGCCGGCGCCGAGCGCCGATTCACGAATGGCGCGGCGCTCTACCTGGGTCGAGCCGCAGGGCACGCAGATGATGATGCGCGGGCTGGGGCGGAACATCGAGCGCGGGTGCACCATCTTGATGAACTGCTTGAGCATTTGCTCGGTGACGGTGAAGTCGGCAATCACGCCGTCTTTCATCGGGCGAATGGCTTCGATATTGCCCGGCACTTTGCCCAGCATGGCCTTGGCTTCCTTGCCCACGGCCTGAATCGTTTTTTTGCCTTGCGGGCCACCTTCATGGCGAATCGCGACCACCGAGGGTTCGTCGAGCACAATGCCCTTGTCGCGAACGTAAATCAGGGTGTTGGCGGTACCAAGGTCGATCGCCAGGTCAGTGGAGAAGTACTGACGGAATGCTCCAAACATTAAGAATCCTCTCGGGCATGGCGGGCGCTTCGGCCCGGCATTGCCACATTTGCAAATTTCAAATCGTATATTTCCGGCCAAAACCCGCGCTGGCGCAAGCCCATGACCAAAGGACAGGATAATACCCCATCCCCCGGGAAAACCTAGTTCGACGGCCTGCCCCGGGGATTGTTTTTACATTCAGTTTCGAACCAAAATTCATCATGTCCCTGACTTCTGCTGACATCGCACGCATTGCCAATCTGGCCAGACTGGAGCTCCAGCCGATCGAGAGTGAGCGCATGCGCGTTCAAATCAATGGTTTTTTTGATCTGGTCGAGAAGATGCGCGCGGTGGATACCACCGGCCTGGAACCGCTGGCGCACCCGGTGGCCACGTTCCAGGATGTCACTTTGCGCCTGCGCGAGGACCGCGTCAGCGAGCCCAATAACCGCGAGGCCAATCAGCGCAGCGCCCCGGCCGTCGAGCATGGTCTGTTTCTGGTTCCGAAGGTGATCGAATGAGCAACAGCCCTACTGCATTGCACGAACTCGGCGTGGCCGCCCTGGCGCGCCAACTGCGTGAGCGAAAAGTGTCGGCGCTGGAGACGGCGCAGCATTTCCTGGCGCGTGCCCAGGCGCATGCCGGTCTTGGCGCTTTTCTTGCCATCGACGAAAACGTGACGCTGGCGCAGGCACGCGCAGCTGACCAGGCGCTGGCTACCGGGAACAGCGAAGCGACCCTGCTGGGTGTGCCGATGGCGCACAAGGACATCTTTGTCACCAAGGACTTTGTCTCCACTGCCGGCTCCAAAATGCTGGCGGGCTATCGCTCGCCTTTCGACGCCACGGTGGTGGCCAAACTGGCGGCGCAAGGTGTGGTGACGCTGGGCAAACTCAACTGCGACGAATTCGCCATGGGCTCGGCCAACGAGAACTCGGCTTTCGGCAATGTCGCCAATCCGTGGGACCAGAGTCGCACACCGGGCGGCTCCTCTGGCGGCAGCGCGGCGGCGGTCGCCGCCGGTCTGGTGCCAGCCGCCACTGGCACTGACACCGGTGGCTCGATCCGCCAGCCGGCGTCGTTCTGTGGCGTTACCGGTATCAAGCCCACTTACGGACGCGCCTCGCGCTACGGCATGGTGGCTTTTGCTTCCAGCCTGGATCAGGCCGGGCCGCTGGCACGCAGCGCCGAAGACTGCGCCTTGTTGTTGTCGGCCCTGTGCGGCCCCGATCTGGACCGGGATTCGACCTCGCTCGACGTGCCGGCGGAAGATTTCACGCGCTCACTCGCCGATTCGCTGGCCGGTCTGAAGGTTGGCGTGCCGCAGGAGTTTTTCGGCGAAGGGCTGGCGCCGGATGTGCGTGCTGCGGTTGATGCGGCGCTGAAAGAATACGAAAAGTTGGGCGCGACACTGGTGCCGATCTCGCTGCCGCGCACCGAACTCTCGATTCCGGTTTACTACATCATCGCCCCGGCTGAGGCCTCCAGCAATCTGAGTCGTTTCGATGGCGTCAAGTTCGGCCACCGCGCCAAGGATTACAGCGACCTGACCGACATGTACAAGAAGACGCGCGCCGAGGGCTTTGGCGACGAAGTCAAACGCCGCATCATGATCGGTGCCTATGTGCTCTCGCACGGCTACTACGACGCCTACTACCTGCAGGCGCAAAAAATCCGGCGCATGATCGCCGACGACTTCGCCCAGGCCTTTAAGCAATGCGACGTGATCGCCGGGCCGGTGGCGCCAACCGTGGCCTGGAAGCTCGGTGACATGAGCGAAGACCCGGTGGCGAACTACCTGGCCGACATCTTTACCTTGCCGGCCTCACTCGCAGGTCTGCCGGGCATGAGCATTCCGGTCGGCTTCGGCGCGGGGCAGATGCCGGTTGGCATGCAACTCATCGGCAACTACCTGCAGGAATCGAAGCTGCTCAACGTGGCGCACCAATTTCAGCAGGCCACGGACTGGCACACCAAGCGGCCGCAGGGATTTTGAACATGAACACATCCACCTCCTTGCTGGTACAGGGTTACGAAGTCGTGATCGGTTTCGAGACCCACGCCCAGCTCTCCACCCAGTCGAAAATTTTTAGCCGTGCCGCCATCGCGTTTGGTGCCGAGCCGAACACGCAAGCCTGTGCCGTTGACCTGGCCTTGCCGGGCACGCTGCCGGTGATGAACATCGGTGCTGTCGAGCGTGCCATCCAGTTCGGTTTGGCCATTGGCGCCCACATCGCACCGCGCAGCATCTTTGCGCGCAAGAACTACTTTTACCCGGATCTGCCCAAGGGCTACCAGATCAGCCAGTTTGAAATTCCGGTGGTGCAGGGCGGCAACGTCGAATTCTTTCTCGGCGACGAAAAGAAATCGGTGCGGCTGGTGCGGGCGCACCTGGAAGAAGACGCTGGCAAGTCTTTGCACGAAGACTACATCGGGCAGACCGGCATCGACCTGAACCGCGCCGGCACGCCGCTGCTGGAGATCGTGACCGAACCCGATATGCGCTCCAGTGCCGAGGCCGTGGCCTATGCCAAAGAACTGCACAAGATCGTGACCTGGATCGGCATCTGCGACGGCAATATGCAGGAAGGCAGTTTTCGCTGCGACGCCAATGTCTCGGTGCGCAAACCCGGCGCAGCGCTGGGCACGCGGCGCGAGATCAAAAACCTCAACAGCTTCAAGTTCATGCAGCAGGCAATCGATTTCGAGGTGCGCTGGCAGATCGGGCAAATCGAGGATGGCCACGCCATCGAGCAGGCCACCGTGCTGTTCAACCCCGATACCGGCGAGACGCGTGCCATGCGCAGCAAGGAAGACGCAGCCGATTACCGCTATTTTCCGGACCCCGATCTGCCACCGCTGGTGATTGCCGACGAATGGGTGCAGCGCGTGCGTGCCGCCATGACCGAGTTGCCCCGCGTGATGGCGCAGCGCTTTGTCAGTGCGCACGGCCTGTCCGAATACGACGCCACCATCCTGACGCAAAGCCGCGCCATGGCAGCCTATTTTGAAGCCGCAACCCGGGCCTGCGCTCAGCCCAAGCTGGCCGGCAACTGGATCATGGGTGAGATCGCACGGCGCCTGAACGCAGGCGAGATCGAGATTGACCAATCACCCGTGTCGGCTGCGCAATTGGGGCAACTGATTGGCCGCATTGTCGATGGCACGATCTCCAACAACGCGGCCAAACAGGTGTTCGACGCGTTGTGGAATCAGGCCGGTGCTGAGGTCGATGCACTGATCGAAGCCAAGGGGCTGCGCCAGATGAACGACAGCGGCGAGTTGGAGAAAATTGTCGATGCCGTGCTGGCGGCGAACCCGAAGAACGTTGAGCAGTACCGGGCTGGCAACGGCAAGGCGCTCAACGCGCTGGTGGGTCAGATCATGAAGGGCAGCCAGGGCAAGGCCAATCCGCAACAGGTCAACGACCTGCTGCGCCAGAAGCTGGATTGATCGTTGTTTCTGTCATCCCGGATCAAGTCCGGGATGACATTCGGGGGTGCGATGACCAGGCGCTTCAGCGCGCCTTGCTCGCCGCTGGCGTGCTGGTCTGCTGTGCCCAGAGTTGCGTCAGGCGCACCAACTCCTCGGCAAAGCGCGCATTGACGCGTTTGAGTTCGGCGTCCTGATCGGCGATAAAACGCTGCTGGATGGACAGACTCTGGCCCACCTCTTCGATTTGACGACGCAGGGCGCTCGGCGCTTTGGTCGGATCTTTCTTGTAGAACTCCAACTCCTCAATTAACGGCGCGCGCTGACGTGCCAATTCTTCCGAGCGGCGTAGTGCCGCCTGCTTGACGACGTCGATCTGGGCCAACGCCGTGGCGCGTTCCTGGTCATGCACTGCCTTGTTCGGGTAACGCACCAGCAAGGCCTTGTTACGTCGCTTTTCTTCGTTCAGGCGGGCCTGCTCTTCGATCTGGGCGCGCTCCTTGGCCTCAAACTCGCTGCGTTCCTGCGCGGTCAAGGTCGGTCCGATCTTGCCCTTGATAGTGCCACTGGGGTTGAAAACCTTTTGTTCGCGGTCGGTGCATTCGGCGATCGGTCGATCAGAAGTCAGTGTGCGGCCTTTGGCGTCGACGCAGGAGTAGATGCCCGGCCCGGCCTGCACCGGTGTCTGCGCCAGCGTCAAGGCCGGCAGACTGGTCAGGACCAGACATCCGAGCAGGTTCGCGAGCGTCAGGCGCGTGGTGTTGATCGTCAATCGTTGCATGTTCAACTTTCTTCTACGCCATAGCGCTGACGGTAAGCGAGTACCCGTTCATGGTCTGCAGCCAGGCCATCGGCACGGTGGTGTTCCAGATACTGCATCAAGTCGGACAGTTTGGCAACCGCACAGACTTGCAGGCCGAGTTGCTTGCGCACGTAACCAACCGCGCTGTGCGGCACGTCCTTGCCGTTCTCGGTTGCCATTTCCTGACGGTCCAGTGCAATGATGACGCCGTGCGGTGTGGCGCCGGCGGCCTGGATCAGTGCGATGGACTCGCGTGCCGCGGTGCCGGCCGACATCACGTCGTCAACAATCAGCACGCGTCCGCGCAGCGGTGCACCGACCAGCGTGCCGCCTTCGCCGTGGTCCTTGGCCTCTTTGCGGTTGTAGGCGAAGGGCACGTTGCGCCCGCAGCGTGCGAGTTCCACCGCCAGCGCTGCACCGAGCGGGATGCCCTTGTAGGCCGGGCCGAAAATCATGTCGAATTCGATGCCGCTGCCGAGCAGGCGCTGCGCATAGAATTGCGCGAGACGGCCAAGCTTGGCGCCATCATCAAACAGGCCGGCATTGAAGAAGTAAGGGCTCATGCGCCCGGCCTTGGTCTTAAACTCACCAAAACGCAGCGCGCCGCAATCCAGCACAAACTGCACAAATTCCTGGGCCAGTGCATCCTGCGCGGCAGTGGTTCCGGTTTGTGTGGCGACACACTCAGACATGGGGATTTCCTTGTTCTAATTAGTAGCACTCTTTTGCTACATCAAACGTGCTTATTTCATTGGCTTGTAACGAAAGCAACTGCTAACTTACAGACATTGTCACGATTGTGTACTGCGAAATACGCCCTTTAACTGCGCCAACTCGCACGTAAGCATCCACTAACATACGATGCGTTTGCTGTCACGATTTTGACTTTACCTTAAAAATCGTGACAGCGAAAAGTTGCTTTCAATAACGCAATCGCTGAAGCCCATCAAAAAATCCGCACTCACAATTGCTTAATGCGTGGCAATTGTAGAGTCGCTGCTGTCGCGCTTTGAAAGTCGCTCTGTGGGGCTGCGTGGGGGCTTGCTTTGGATGTTAGAGCGTGGGCATTCGTGCGTGGCGCGAGTGCGCTTGGGATCGGCGCAAAAGTCTCACAATCGCAAGGAAAGCGTGGAAGGAAGGAAGGAAGGAAGGAAGGAAGGAAGGAAGGAAGGAAGGAAGGAAGGAACGCTTTAGATGTTGCTGCGTGGGCATTCGTGCGTGGCGCGAGTGCGCTTGGAC
>CAIWNX010000312.1 GCA_903914175.1 uncultured beta proteobacterium
ACCATTGCCGACCTGCGCGTCCGAGCCGACCAGGCTGTCAACGTCCTGGTTCGCAAGCCCAAGCTTGGAAAAGTCCGCTTCAAAAACGTCTGCCGACGTTACACCATCATCCGCGAGGAGCGGGACCGCAACGTCGCCGCCCAACTTGCCTCATTTGATTTCGGCATCCTGCGGCAGCAATACCCATTTACCCCCACTCTAACGGAGGCCCAGATCGGCAAACGCGGTTTGACCAACGCCACCACGCATATCTCCTCCACCGAGGCCACCCGCCATCGTCTCGCCTTTCGAGATTTCCTTTTCAGCCTCGCCCGCGCCACCTGGGGCTGCTTGTCAGAGGCAGACCTCGTTCGCGCGCACGCGCCCGCGCTCCAATCCATCCACGCCCAGATAAAAACCCACCTTGGATGGATCGCCCTGCACCCCGACCTGACGCTCGACGATGTCGTCGCCTTCACCGCCTCCCTACTGACAGAGAATATCCGCGTCCATGCTGAAGACATGGAGGAGAACACGGAAATTGAACTGCTTGACTGGCGCATGGACCCGGCCCCAAGCATCTCTTGGACGAGCGGCAAGTTTCTGCCCGAGTTCCGTCCGCACGAGATTCCCTCGCTGAATAAACGCCCACATTATCTGACGGACAAGCTCGAGGACCAAAGTCTCGACAAGCCGGAACTGACCTTCAACTACCTGCCCTATCGGTTCGACTCCGCTTACGAGTTGGACGCCCTCAAGGAATTGCGCCGGCTCGCGGAACTGCGCGGGCTGGAGTTTTACTACAACGGCTGCCGCCACGGTCAGCTCCAGGCGCTCGTCATCCGCACCCCGTACGGCAGCTACACGCCCGACTTCCTGATCCTTAAGCGGAACCCGCTGGACAAGCCCTACCGCCACCAACCGAACCAGCAGCCCGACACCGCCGCCGGCCAGATAGAAAAAGTCCTTATCCTCGAAACCAAGGGCCGAAAGTTTTACGACGACGATTTCAAAGCCAAAGAGAAGTTCGTCAAAGATGTCTTCCTCAAGCACAACCCCCATTTTCAATACCGCTGCTTCGTGGACGAGGACGACAACGATTTCTCCCGCCACCTTGAAGAGGTAAAGAAGGAAATTCAGCGCCTATGATCCGCAATCTCTACACGCCCCTGCCGTACACCATCGCGCCCGCCCGAGGGCAGGCTCTCCTCGCCTTCCAGGGCCGTCGGATGCCCGACCACCTGCCGCTGTTCGAGACCACCAAGGTCGAGGAAGTCCGACCCGCGAGCCAGACACTTCCGGCCGCTGCGGCGCAGGCGGCGTCAGGCCCCAACCTCTTGCTGCATGGAGACTGCCTGTCAGCCTGCGCCTACCTCAAAAGTCAGAACATCACAATTGACCTCGTTTACATCGACCCGCCATTCGCCAGCGGCGCAAATTACGCCAAGAAGATCGCCCTCAGGAATGCCGGCGGAACGGGAATCGAAGGTGCGGACGCCGCAATCGGGGAAGAGATCATGTACGGCGACATCTGGCAGAAAGAAGACTATCTTAACTGGCTTTACGAGCGCCTGCTGGCAATCCGCGAAGTCATGACCGAGACCGGCTCCATCTATGTCCACC
>CAIWNX010000313.1 GCA_903914175.1 uncultured beta proteobacterium
ATGTTCATGGAGTTGGAAGTCGCAACAAACATGACATCGCTCAGGTCGAAGTCAACCTCGACGTAATGGTCGCCAAACTTGTGGTTTTGCTCGGGGTCGAGCACTTCCAGCAGCGCGCTCGACGGGTCGCCTCGGAAGTCGGTTCCGAGTTTGTCAATCTCATCGAGCAGGAACAGCGGATTGCGTGTGCCGACCTTGGACAGGCTTTGCAGCACCTTGCCCGGCATCGCGCCGATGTAGGTGCGCCGATGCCCGCGAATCTCAGCCTCGTCACGCATGCCACCCAGAGCCATGCGCACGTACTTGCGCCCGGTCGCCTTGGCAATCGACTGTCCGAGCGAGGTTTTGCCCACGCCGGGCGGTCCCACCAGGCACAGAATCGGCGCCTTCACCTTGTCCACGCGCTGCTGTACCGCAAGATATTCAAGGATGCGGTCCTTCACCTTGTCAAGGCCAAAGTGGTCTTCGTTGAGAACCTTCTCGGCATTGCCCAGGTCGTGCTTGATCTTGGTCTTGCCCGACCACGGCAGCGCGGCCATGACGTCGATGTAGTTGCGCACCACCGTCGCTTCGGCCGACATCGGTGACATCAGCTTGAGCTTCTTGAGCTCGCCTTCGACCTTCTTGAGCGCTTCCTTGGGCATCTTGGCAGACTTGATCTTCTTCTCGATCTCGTCAATGTCGGCACCATCTTCGCCTTCCCCAAGCTCTTTCTGAATTGCCTTGACCTGCTCATTCAGATAGAAATCGCGCTGATTCTTTTCCATCTGCCGTTTCACGCGGCCACGGATTTTCTTGTCCACATTGAGGATATCGACCTCATGCTCGATCTGCTCAAACAGGTTTTCCAGCCGCTCCTTGACGCCGGCCAGTTCAAGAACCGCTTGCTTGCTTTCGAGCTTGAGCGGCAAATGCGCAGCGATGGTGTCGGTCAAACGCCCGGCATCATCGATGCTGGAAATCGAAGTCAGGATTTCCGGTGGAATCTTCTTGTTGAGCTTGACGTACTGCTCGAACTGCTGCATCACCGCGCGGCGCAAGGCCTCGATCTCGCTGGACTGCGCGCGCGATTTGACCAGCGGCTCAGTCGGCGCATCGAGCGGCGTGACATTGGCGACAAAATGCAGTTCGCCCTCCTCGATGCGGTTGACGCGGGCGCGCTGCTGGCCTTCCACCAGCACCTTGACCGTGCCATCGGGCAACTTGAGCATTTGCAGGATCGTCGCAACACAGCCGACATCGAACATGTCGGTCACCGCCGGATCATCCTTGGCGGCGGCCTTTTGTGCCACCAACATGATGCGGCGCTCGGCCTCCATCGCGGACTCGAGTGCCTTGATGCTCTTGGGGCGACCGACAAAAAGCGGAATCACCATGTGCGGAAATACCACCACGTCGCGCAGGGGCAACAGGGGCAGATCCAGTGGGGTAGCAGGTAATTGGGTGTTGCCAGACATAGGGGAAACCTTTAAGTTACCTGTTCAATATGGATCAGCAAAGCTGATTTTCAAGCCGCCTGTAACAAATCAGGCCTGGCGCGCCGCTTCACGGTAAACCAGCAGGGGCGGCTTGTTGTCTTCAATTGTCGATTCATCCACAACAACCTTGTCGACATTGCTGGCATTGGGCAACTCGTACATGGTGTCAATCAGCGCCTGCTCCAGAATCGAGCGCAGGCCACGCGCGCCGGTCTTGCGCGCCAGCGCCTTCTTCGCAATAGCTGCCAGGGCCGAGGGTCGAATCTCGAGCCCCACATCTTCCATCGCCAGCAGTTTGCTGTACTGCTTGACCAGCGCATTCTTGGGCTCGGTCAGGATTTGTACCAGCGCCTCTTCGGTCAACTCAGCCAAGGTTGCCACCACCGGCATGCGACCCACCAGTTCCGGAATCAAACCGAACTTGATCAGGTCTTCCGGCTCCACGTCCTTGAAGACCTGGGTCAGGCTGCGCTGCTCCTTGCTCTTGACGGTCGCGCCAAAGCCCATGCCCGAGGATTGCGTGCGGTTGTCGATGACTTTCTCCAAACCGAAGAAAGCGCCGCCGCAGATAAACAGGATGTTGGTCGTGTCAACCTGCACAAAATCCTGGTTCGGATGCTTGCGCCCGCCTTGCGGTGGCACGCTGGCCATGGTGCCTTCGATCAGTTTGAGCAGCGCCTGCTGCACGCCCTCGCCCGAAACGTCGCGCGTGATCGAGGGGTTGTCCGACTTGCGTGAAATCTTGTCGATCTCGTCGATGTAGACAATGCCGCGCTGGGCCCGTTCAACGTCATAGTTGCAACTCTGCAGCAGTTTGAGCACGATGTTCTCAACGTCCTCGCCGACATAGCCGGCTTCGGTCAGCGTGGTGGCATCGGCCATCACAAAAGGAACATCGAGCATGCGCGCCAGCGTCTGCGCCAAAAGCGTCTTGCCAGAACCGGTCGGGCCGATCAGCAGGATGTTGCTCTTGGCCAGCTCAACGTCGTCCTTCTTCGCTTTGTCCTTGTGGCGCAGGCGTTTGTAGTGGTTGTATACCGCCACCGCCAGAATCCGCTTGGCCGGCTCCTGCCCGATCACATAGCTGTCAAGATTGGCCTTGATCTCGGATGGCGTTGGCAAATCGGGACTGCCAGCGCCGGGCTCGGTGCTGGCGGGCAGTTCATCCCGGATGATTTCGTTGCACAGCTCGATGCATTCGTCGCAGACGAACACCGAAGGCCCTGCAATCAGCTTCTTGACTTCGTGCTGGCTCTTGCCGCAAAAAGAGCAGTACAGTGTTTTCTCGCCTGAAGAAGCTTTTTTTTCAGCCATGACTTACGTCCGTTTCGAGATGACCTTGTCAATCAAACCATATTCCAGACACTCTTGCGCCGACATGTAATAGTCGCGCTCGGTATCGCGCTCGATGCGCTCGATCGGCTGACCGGTGCGCTCGGCCAGAATCCGGTTCAACTGCTCGCGTGTCTTGAGAATTTCCCGCGCCTGAATCTCGATCTCGGTCGCCTGCCCCTGGCTGCCGCCCGATGGCTGGTGAATCATGACCTTGGAATTGGGCAGCGAAAAACGCTTGCCCTTGGCACCGGCCGCCAGCAAAAACGCGCCCATGCTCGCGGCCATGCCGGTGCAGAGTGTGGAGACGTCGGGCTTGATGAAATTCATGGTGTCAAAAATCGCCATGCCGGCGCTGACCGAGCCGCCGGGCGAATTGATGTAGAACGAAATATCCTTGTCCGGGTTGTCACTTTCCAGAAACAGCAGTTGCGCCACCACCAGATTGGCGACGTAGTCATTGACCGCGCCTACCAGAAAAATCACGCGCTCCTTGAGCAGACGCGAGTAAATGTCATACGAGCGCTCACCGCGGCCCGACTGCTCGATCACCATCGGAACCATGCCCAGGGCTTGTGTATCCATCGCACCAAATCGCTCGTTCATATTGTCTCCAGATAGGGCTTTACTGTACCGAAAATAACAGGCTGAAAACCGGCTCAGTTCTGCGCCATCAGATCGTCAAAGGAAATACTCTGCTCGCTGACCTTGGCCCGCGCCAGCACAAAGTCGGTGACATTGTTTTCCATCACCACCGCCTCGACCTCGGCCAGACGGTTCTTGTCGCCGTAATACCAGCGCATCACGTCGGCCGGTTTTTCGTAGCTGGCTGCGAGTTCCTCGATGTGCGTCTTGATCTGCTCAGGTTTGGCTTGCAGGCTGTTGGCACGCACCAGTTCGGCCACGACCAGGCCCAGACGCACGCGACGCTCGGCCTGCGGGCGGAAAATATCATCGGGCATCGGCGTGGTATCAGCGTCCTTCATGCCGCGCTGCTTCAGATCGGCACGCGTGCCTTCCATCAAACGCTGAATTTCAGACTGCACGGCGGTGGTCGGCAGGTCCAGTTCGGCCGAGGCAATCAGCGCGTCCATCACGGCCTGTTTGTTGCGCGAGAGCAGGCGAACCTTGACTTCACGCTCCAGGTTCTTGCGCACGTCGGTGCGCAGACCTTCAACCGTTGCGTCCTCGATGCCGAGTGACTTGGCCATGGCTTCGTTGACCTCCGGCAGATGGGCTGACTCAATCTTCTTGACCGTCACCATGAAGTCGGCCGTCTTGCCGGCCACATCCTTGCCGTGGTAATCCGCCGGAAAACCCATTTGGAAAGTTTTGCTCTCGCCGGCCTTCATGCCCTGCGTTGCATCTTCAAATTCCTTGAGCATCTGGCCGTCGCCCAGGATGAACTGGAAATCCTCGGCCTTGCCACCGGCAAATGCTTCGCCGTCGATCTTGCCTTCAAAATCGACCGTCAAGCGGTCGCTGGTTTGGGCCGGCGCATCGTGCGCACGCAGGGCAAAGGTACGACGCTGCTTGCGCAGGATGTCAATCGTCTTGTCGATCGCGGCATCGGTTACATCGGCGCTGACCTTGGCCACTTCGGCGCTGCTCAGATCGTTGATCTTGACGTCCGGATAGACCTCGAACACCGCATCGAAGCTCATCTCACCTTCGGGCGAGGATTCCTTCTCGGTGATGCGGGGCTGACCGGCCACGCGCAGTTTGGCTTCATTGGCGGCGTTGGCAAAGGCCTCGCCCACCTTGTCGTTCATCACTTCATAGTGAACCGAATAACCATAACGCTGGGCCACCACATTCATCGGCACCTTACCCGGACGGAAACCGTCCATCTTGACGGTGCGCGCGAGCTTCTTCAAGCGCGTCTGAACTTCGGACTGAACATTCACAACCGGCAGGGTCAGCGTGATTTTGCGTTCCAGCTTTTCCAGGGTTTCAACGGTAACGGTCATACAAAAATACTCCTAAATTGGTTTTGGACCTTGCTTGCCGCACTGCGGCCAAAGCCTGTTCCACACTTAAAAACGGTTGGGGGACCAGACTCTAAAGTCAAAATCGGGGCCGGACCGGATAGATTTCGGGCCCTATCTGCCAGCCCCATCCACCCATGGCGTGAAGTTTTACACGGCCCTTATTGTACTGACAGACCAAAGCCCCGCCCGACAGTGCCGTCAAGGGCGACCGGGCCTGAACCGACCTTCAGTGGGCGAGCTGATTCGCCTCGCGTTGGCCGTGCTTCTGGCGGTACAGACGCAGACCCTCCTGCCAGGCGTTGGAGCCCACATCAGCGTCCACGCTGCGGTGCGTCAGCGTGATCGGCCAGGTGCCCAGGCGCAAGCCAGCGGCGCGGGCGGCGCGGCAAAAATCGAGTTCGTAAAAATGCGAGGCAAAGCGCCGGTCAAACGAGACACCCGCCGCACGCAGTGCCGACTTGCGCACCGCCAGCAGCACGCCGTCGAGCAGTTCACAGTCTTTGGGCGCCGAGCCGTAATGCGTGATCGGCCCGAGCGGACCTTCTCCGTACGCGATGTGCCCACTCAGATACTGCGCCTGATCGCGCTCCAGGTTTTCGTTCACGCAGTCCCAGGAGACATGGGTCGGGCTGCAGCGCTGGTTGCCCGCCACCCCCACCACCGAATAGACCTGCAAGGCCTGCACCAGGCGTTCGGCAGCAAAGAAATCATCGATCCAGACATCATCCTGCACAAAGGCCAGCAACTCGGCACTGTCGCTCGAGCGCAGCCGTTCGTCGTAAACCTCAGCCAGACCGCGCGTATTCTCGAACACGATAAAGGGTGCCGGGCGGTCACTGCCGCGCAGTCGCTGCAACGACAGGCCCAGCGGCGAGTACTGCCAAAAATCCTGGCGCGACATGCGCGTGGCGCAAACAAACTCGACGGTCGCTGCGCTGGCCGTTTTCGCCGCCAACTGCGCTGCCCGGCGCTGCCGCAGCGCCCCCGCATCGCTCGCCACTGCCGGCGACGACTGCGCTGCAATCGGCTGGGCCTGACGCGCGTAAACCTCGGCCAGGTGATCCTGCCCCTGCTCCCGCAGCAACTGCGCCAGATTGACACAGGCTGTGCTGTGGCCGGGCTGCAAACACAGGGCCTGCCGACACGCCGCCTGTGCTTCAACGCTGCGACCCTGCTCGCGCAGTACCGCAATCAATTGCGCATAAGCGCCGACCCCATCGGGCGCCAGCTTCAACGCCAGTCGACAAGCTTCTTCAGCCTGCGCCAGCCGCCCAGCGGCATACTGCGCCGCACCAGCCCGCAGCGCGCGCATCGCATTGGGCGCATCCACCTGAGCCCGGTCGAACAACCGGTCGTCCAGCGCCAGGCCAACACGCTCGACAGCATCGGTCAAGTCAGCGCGACGTATCTGATTGAAAACTCGCATCGTCGGATACCAGGGCGTGTCCGGGCGCCGGCCCAACCAGGGCCTGGCAGCCTCGATTCGACTGAGCAACCAGACCGGTCGCCCCATGGCGCCCGCCAGATGCGTCAGCGCCGTATCGGTGCCGATGATCAAATCCAGATTGGCCAGCAGCGCCGCCGCTTCCGCCAGATCCTGGCACTCATCGATCCAGGGCAAAGGTTGCTGCTGCGCGTGTGCTGCACGCAGCTCCGGCGCCGGATGCTGCAAACATACCCAATGCACGTCGCCACGCGCCAGCAAGGGCGCCAACTGCTGCTGCTGCACGGGCTCGGGGCAGGCCAGACCGACGCGCAGTTTGCGTCCGCCATGATCAGCCTCCCAATGCGCAAACCGCTCCCCCCAGACACGCACACGCGCTGCCTGGGCAAACAAATAGGGCACACCCTCGGGCAAGGCCGGCGTCGTTTGGCCCACAACACCCGACACCGACGACAGCGGAACCTGCCATTTCCAGGAGGCCGACAGCCGTTCCTGTACCCAATCGGGCGAGCCCGCAATGAACTCCACGGACGAACCCAGACTTTGCTGCAACAGCACTTGCAGCGTCGGTTGACACAGCAATGTGACGCGCGAAAACCGATGGCGAAGCGCAGGCAACGCACGCACCAAGCGCAAGGTATCCGACAGTTCTTGTTCAGCGATCAGCAGCAGGGCATCATCCGCTGCCGGCGGCTGCTCTGGTGCGCCAGCCTCAAAATTATTCATAAAGCAGCCAGTTTTATCGGGGTCAGGTGACCATTTGTCGACGCAGAGGGGGCCTTGCGCACGATGATCTCAATGCCGGCCTCCCCGTAAGGCGTTTGCGTCAAGTCCAGCCCCTTGTTCAGCAGCACGGGGTGTGCCACATGGTCAAGCCGCTGCACCGAGTGCACCTGGCACTGGTTACGGAAACCGAGCAAGAACTCCAGCACGCAAATCGAGCGCGGCGACCACGACGCCGGCTTGGCCACCGTGAAACTGTGCTGATGCCCGGTGCTAAAGCGCGAGGGGAACACGCCCTGCTCGTACAAATCCTCATCCGGCACATCGACCACCAGCCAGCCGCCCGGGCGCACCACGCGCAGCCAGTGGCCAAAGGCCAGTTGCGGGTCGTCCAGGTGCTCCAGACAGTGACTGGAATAAAGAAAATCGAACTCGGCATCCGCAACGTTGGCGCAGGTCTGCGCGTCCCAGCCGGGCCGGTCGTAGTTCACCACCGAACGCGCCAACGGGAAGGCAAACTTGAATTTTTCCAGGGCGTCGCGGCCGCCACCGATGTCAATGCCATGCCCGGCAAAGTAACGCGTGGCAAAGCGCGCGTCATGAACCCGGCGCATCATTGAAATCGATGTCGCGCCGGCAACGCCGGGCTGCAGGCTCTGGCGCGAATAGCGGTCACCTCGGCGCACCAGGGCTACATCCCAGGCACTTACGCCCCAGGCCCAGGGCAACAGCACCAGATAGGCATCGTCATGCGGCAGCACATCGAGCCGGTGCGTGTTGGAAAACTGTTCCAGCAGCGCGGCCACCGCCTGTCGCACTGCCTGCGGTGGTCGGATGTCTTCTGGCACCGGTCCACCAAAACACTCCGTATCCTGGTAAAGACGCGCGGCGTCGATCACGATCATGGCCTCGCCGACCCACGACTTTTCGAGCAGTGCCGCGAGTTCCTTCGGCAGCGAAAAATCATCGGCGCAATTCGAGCTGGGCGTCGGCGCCGCAGCCATCTCGGCGCCACTCACACGATGCGCATCCAGGAACAGCAAGGGCCGCAAGCCGGCGCTCGCTGCATCATCGGGCAGCGCGGCCAGGAAGGCATCCGCGCGCATCTGTCGCACGCTGGTGCGCAAGCTCTCGTTCACCGTCCGCGCCGAAAAGCGCAGAAAACTGTCTCTGCTGCCCTCACAGCCACGCACATCATCAAAAAAACGCGCGGCATGCGACAAGCTGACGCCCATACCGACGCCGGTTTCGATGTACGCGTTCATACCGAATTGGTCAACAATACTGCCTAGATCGAAACGACTGATAGCACCCATTTGTTCCCTCCCTGGTTCCTGCTCTATGGCATTGGCATCAACGGCTCAGGTCCGTTAACACCAATTCGCTGAATGCCAGCGACTTGGTGTCGATGATTGCGGGTATTGGCGCTGGCGTCTATCCCCCAAAAGGGGGATTTTGCTCAGCCGTGCAGGAAATTTTCGAGCTGCTCAGCCAGGGCCTGCGAATCGGCCCCGTCACTGTGTAAATGCACATCAGGTGCCAGCGGCGGCTCATACGGGCTATCGATGCCGGTGAAGTTCTTCAGCTCGCCACGCCGGGCCTTGGCGTACAGGCCCTTGGGGTCGCGCCGCTCGCATTCGGCCAGCGACGCATCGACAAAGACTTCGACAAACTCACCCGGCGCAAACAGGCTGCGCGCCAGTTCGCGCTCAGCCCGGAACGGTGAAATAAAGGAAACCAGCACCAGCAGCCCGGCGTCCACCATGAGTCGTGCCACCTCGGCGACACGGCGGATATTCTCGACCCGATCAGCGTCGGTAAAACCGAGGTCACGGTTAAGTCCGTGGCGCAAGTTGTCGCCGTCCAGAATATAGGTGTGCCGGCCCTGCGCGTGCAATCGTTTTTCCAGCAGATTGGCAATCGTCGATTTGCCCGAACCCGACAAGCCGGTAAACCAGATGCAGCGCGGCGTCTGTTGCAAACTGGCGGCGCGCGCGACGCGGTCCACCGTCAGCGCCTGCCAGTGGATGTTGGCGGCGCGGCGCAGCGCAAAACTGATCATGCCAGCAGCGACCGTTTCGAAACTGAGCTTGTCGATCAAAACAAAACCGCCCAGCGTGCGGTTTTGCGCATAGGGCTCGAACACCACCGGTTGCGCCAGCGACAGGTTGACCAGCGCAATCTCGTTGAGGCCCAGCGATTTGGCTGCCAGATGCTTGCCGCTGTCGATGTCTTCGCGGTACTTGATGTCAGTAACGCTGGCCGAGACCTCCTGCGTGTGCAGCTTGAGCCAGTAGCTTCGCCCCGGCAGCAGCGCGAGCTCACTCATCCAGAGCAGCCGCGCCTCAAACTGATCGGCAACTTCTGGCGCGTCATCGGCAGCCACCAGCACATCACCCCGCCCGAGCGCCACCTCATGGGTCAGCGTCAAGGTGATCGAATCGGCTGCTACCGCGCGATCTCGCTCGCCCTGCCAGACCACGATCGCCTTGACCTGCGTCACAACGCCCGATGGCAACACCTTGACGCAGTCACCGGGGCGCACCTCGCCTTGCGCGATGCGTCCGCAAAAACCGCGAAAGTCGGCATTCGGACGGTTAACCCACTGCACCGGCATGCGAAACGGCGCCGCTTGCTCAGGCGCACCGACCTCGATCTGGTTCAGATACGTCATCAATGTTGGGCCGCTGTACCAGGGCGTATGGGTGCTGGCCACCAGCACGTTGTCGCCTTCGAGCGCCGACAGTGGAATCGCCTGGATTGACGCAAAGCCCAAATCCGCGGCAAAGGCCCGGTAGTCGGCATCGATACGCGCAAACACCGCTGGCTCAAAACCGACCAAATCCATCTTGTTGATCGCCAGCACGACATGGCGCACACCCATCATGGCGACGATGCGCGAGTGCCTCCGGGTTTGCGTCAGCACACCCTTGCGCGCATCGACCAGAAGCACCGCGAGTTGCGCGGTGGAAGCGCCGGTTGCCATGTTGCGCGTGTACTGCTCGTGGCCGGGCGTATCGGCCACGACAAATTTGCGCTGCGCCGTGGCAAAAAAACGATAGGCGACATCAATCGTGATGCCCTGCTCGCGCTCGGCCTGCAAGCCATCCACCAGCAGCGCCAGATCCGTGCGCTCGCCTTGCGTGCCAAACTTTTTCGAGTCGCTCTCCAGCGCCTGCATCTGATCATCAAAAACGCAATTCGCCTCAAACAGCAAACGCCCGATCAAGGTCGATTTGCCATCGTCCACGCTGCCGCAAGTGATGAAGCGCAGCATCGGTTTGTCAGTTGCGGCGGCCATCAGAAGTAACCCTCCTGCTTCTTCTTCTCCATCGAGCCCGGCTGGTCCGAGTCGATCAGACGCCCCTGGCGCTCGGACGTGCTGGCAGCGAAGGTCTCGGCGATGATCTGCTCCAGCGTGGCGGCTGTGCTCTCGATGGCACCGCTTAAGGGGTAGCAGCCCAGCGTGCGAAAACGCACCTGCCGCATCTGCGGCGTCTCACCCGGTTCAAGCGGCAGACGCTCATCGTCTTGCATGATCCAGGTGCCGGCACGCTGCACCACCGGACGCAGCTTGGCAAAGTAAAGCGGCACGATGGCGATGTCTTCCTGGGCGATGTACTGCCAGACGTCAAGCTCGGTCCAGTTCGAGATCGGAAAGACACGAATGCTCTCGTCATCGTGGATGTGCGTGTTGTACAGATTCCAGAGCTCAGGCCGCTGCGCCTTTGGGTCCCAGCGGTGGCCCGGGGCGCGAAAGGAAAAAATTCGCTCCTTGGCGCGTGACTTTTCTTCGTCGCGCCGGGCACCGCCCAGCACCACGTCAAACTGATGCAGATCCAGCGCCTGCCTCAAAGCCTGGGTTTTCATGACGTCGGTGTAGTAACTCGATCCATGGCTGAACGGGTTAACGCCAGCGGCAAGGCCTTCCCGGTTGGTGTGAACAATGAGTTCCATGCCAGCCTCGGCGACGACGCGGTCGCGGTGCGCCACCATCTCACGAAACTTCCAGGTGGTGTCCACATGCAGCAGCGGAAACGGCGGCGGCGCCGGATAAAAAGCCTTGCGCGCCAGATGCAGCATCACCGACGAATCCTTGCCGGTGGAGTACATCATCACCGGCTTGCGCGCCCCAGCCACCGCCTCACGCAGAATCTCGATGCTCTCGGATTCGAGGGCATGCAGGGCGGCGTGGTCAAGCAGCATGGTCAGTCGGCGATGAAAAATTCGGAGTTGTCATTGTGGGCCCATTAACTGTCATGCCAGACTTGATCCGGCATCCAGGGAGTCTGAAGGCACTGGATTGCGGGTCGGAGCCCGCAATGACAGGCAAAAACCTGCAATGACAGCCCCCCCTTCTTGTCATGCCGGACTCCGATCCGGCATCCAGGGAGTCTGAAGGCACTGGATTGCGGGTCGGGGCCCGCAATGACAGGCAAAAACCTGCAATGACAGCCCCCCC
>CAIWNX010000314.1 GCA_903914175.1 uncultured beta proteobacterium
ACCACCCGGACTTCCATCTGCGCAACCCGAACCGCGCGCGCAGCCTGATCTTCAGCTACTGCAGCGCCAACCCGGCCGCCTTCCACCGCCCGGACGCCGCCGGCTATGTGTTCTGGAGCGAGCGCGTGATCGAACTCGACGCTTTCAACCCGCAGGTTGCCGCCCGTCTGGTGCGCGCGCTGGACCGCTGGAAGAAACTGGCCGAGCCCTATCGCAGCGCCGCACGCGAAGCCATTGCCCGCGTCGCCGCCAAGAGCGACCTGAGCAAGGACGTGCGCGAAGTCGTCAGCCGCGCGCTGGCCGATTGAAGGCTGAAGTGCCGGCTATAATTCACGCCGGTTAGCCGGTGTAGCTCAGTCGGTAGAGCAGCTCATTCGTAATGAGAAGGTCGGGTGTTCGATTCATCTCTCCGGCACCAACAGATACAAGGGTTTGCTGCTAGTAAATTGGTAGCAAGCCCTTTCTCTTTGGGGCCATTCAGGCAGCCTTCATGGGCTAGCGCCGTGTTGCCCGATACTCTGTTTCAAAGCCATGAACACACAAGCCACATCCCACTACGACGTCCCGAGCCAGGTTTTTCATTGGCTCACGGCCATCGTCGTGACCATCGCCTTCGTCCTCGGGCCGGAAGACTTCGGCCATCTCATGCACAAGGGCATGGACCCTGCAAAACAGAGCGACATCGTCTGGCACGAATCGCTGGGGCTGCTGGTCCTTGTGTTGACACTGTTGCGCCTGCTCTGGGTGGCGATGCGCCCGGCAGCGCCGCAGATCCCGATGAGCAGCAACATGCTTCGGATGGCGCTGCTCATGCGTGTGGCTTTGTGGACGCTGTTGTTGGCCTTGCCGATCACGGCCTTGCTGGCCCTGGGCAGCGAGGGCCATGCGCTAACGCTGCTGGGCGGTGTGCGCGTCAACCAATTTCCGATGATTGCCAACTCGGTCCTCGCGAAATGGTTGGACTGGGGCGACGTGCACAAATTCCTGGGCGACGCCATCATGCTGCTGGCCGGTCTGCACGCTGCGGCGGCCCTCTACCATCACCTGGTTCTCAAGGATGGCGTGCTGTCAACGATGTTGCCCGGCAAAAGGTTTCGCTGAGAGGCTCTGGGCCAAGGACGTTTGTTCCCGGTTTTATTCCGGCTGATCATCAGAGTACTTGAGCTTGCAAAACCGCATTCAACCCAAGATTCACATAGTAGTTGCCGCGCCCGATCTTGTGCTTTTTCACAAACCCACCGGCAGCCAGCGCATCCAGGTATTTGGTGGCCGTGATGCGAGAAACCTCCAAATCCCGCTGCACAAACTCGATCTTCGTGTAGGGGTGCATAAACAGGTTGTTGATCAAGTCCTGGCTGTAAAACTTGTAGCCAGCGCGAATGCGTTGCTTGTAATCAAACAGCGCCGCCTTGATTGCCTGCACGGTGGTGATCGTTTGCCCGGCGGTTAATTCGACCGCCTCCAGCAGGTACAGCACCCAAGCTTCCCAGGTGTCTTCCTCTCGCACCGATTGCAGCAGGCGGTAGTACTCCGCCTTGTGGCGCACGATGTGCTTGCTGAGGTAGAGCACCGGAATGTCAAGCAAACCTTCTTTCACCAGGTACAGCACATTGACGATGCGCCCGGTGCGGCCATTGCCGTCGTAAAACGGGTGGATGCTCTCAAACTGGTGGTGGATCAGCGCCATCTTGATCAATGGGTCGGCATCAAACACATCTGCCTCGTTGATGAAGCGCTCCAGCGAGCGCATCAGCGCCACGATCTCCGCCGGGTCTTGTGGCGGCGTGTAAATGGTCTGCCCGCCACCGTCTTTCAGCGCCGTTCCGGGTAGCTTGCGAAAGCCCGCGCTGTTGCGCTCCAATTCGCCCTGAATCTCAATGATGTGCTTGCAGGTAAGCAAGCCACTGGCACGCACCTGTTCAAAGCCGACCCGCAAAGCCTGGCGGTAGCGCAGCACCTCTTTGGCAGAAGGGTTTGCAAACGATTCCGGCAGCACATCGTCTTTGAACAACTCATCATGGGTGGTGACAATGTTCTCGATCTCGGAGCTGTCCTTGGCCTCCTGCAAGCCCAACGCATTAATCAAAATTCCCTGGTTCGGAATGGAGGCCGCAATACCTTTTAACTCTGCCAGCTTACGGCTGCTGCTCGCCAGCTTTTTCAAAATAGCAGGTGTCTCGAATCTGGCTGGGTTGAGATGTTCAAGTGGTGGTAGTGCGGACATGAGCGAGCCTTGGGAGTGGCGACGTTTATAGCTAATTACAATTTTCTTTGCATGTTAGCTGTCATATGTATACAAATCGATATTTTTTATACATGTTGACGCCGATTGGCTAAAAACGCAACTATTTGCTGCTGCGCGATGCCATCAAGAACGCCGGTCAAGACTTGACGCCGCACGAAGCCAGCGGCTTGGCCCTCAGGTGACCTTGCGCGCCAGCAAACCACTGACCCGGCGCATCAGCCATTTGGGCGTGCTGCGCGAGGCGATCATGGCGGCGCGGTTGAGCACGCCGGGCACGCAGATCACGTCGCCCCGCATGCAGGCTTCAAAGCCTTGTCGCGCCACTTCCTCAACGCTGCCAATCAGAAAGCCTGGCAGGCTCGCCAACTGCTGGTTCGCCTGCGTCGCGCTGGCAAGCATCTGCGTGGCGGTGATGCCAGGGCACAAGGCTGTCACGCTGACACCGCTGCCCTTGAGTTCCTGCGACAACGATTCGGTCAGCGACAGCACATAGGCTTTGCTGGCGGCGTAGGTGGCCAGTGTGGGCACCGGCTGGAACGCGGCGATCGATGCCACGTTGAGCACGCGCCCCGAGCCGCGCGCTGTCATCAGCGGCACAAAATGCGACAGCATGCTGGTCAGGGCCGAAATATTGAGATCGATGATGGCCTGATGCCCGGACGGCTGGATGCCGGCAAACGGCCCCTGCGCCAGCACACCGGCGCAATTGACCAGCACATCGGGCACGCGTGACCGCCGACGCAGGCTGGTCGCCAGCCGTCCGGGGGCTTGCGGCTCGGTCAGGTCAACGGCCAGCACCAGGGTCTTGATGCCGTGCTGCGCTTGCAGTTCACGCGCCAGGGTCTGCAACTTGTCGGCGCTGCGCGCCACCAGTACCAGATCGTGCCCGGCGTCGGCAAAGCGGCGTGCCAATTCTTCGCCAATGCCCGATGAGGCGCCGGTCACCAGCGCCACCGGGCGCGTGCGGTTGTCAGTCATAGCGTTCCTTTCGTCGCGAGTTTAATCAGGGTGCGTCTGCGTTGATGGTCAGCAGGGTGTAGCTGAAAAGCAGTTCCCCCTGCGACGATTTCCACTTTGACCACAGACCGGCAATGCCCAGGGGCTCACCGTTTACGCGGGCGATGCGGGTGGCGCCGGATGAAGGCGCTGTGATAACCCGGCCAGACATCCAGCTTACCGACGTGCAGCGGCGGTTCAATGCCGAAATGTCGGGCGTACTTGTCGCGTTCTTTCAGGGCTTGGTAGTGGCTGCACATGCAGCGATGGTAAGCGCGCAGCGGCGGGCTTGACGCCCACCGTCATGCTGACAACAGAACAGCGGGCTCAGGCGCGCAATGCCTGATCCAGGCACTGGCCCATCTTGGCAAAGTACTTGGTCGTCAGCGCCGTGGGGACGATGAAGCGAATGCGGCTGTCGGTCTCGTGCTCGTTCAAGGCCAGCATGCCCTTTTTGCGCAGGGTCTTGAGCCGCCGGTGCACCGTTGCCGCTGAAACGTCGGCTGACATTTGCATCGCTTCCAGAACCGTTACGCGTTCACCCGCATGCCATTGGCTGGCAAGCTGGTTCAGCAGACGCTCTTCCAGGGGGTCCAGCGGCGGGAATGCGGGCAAGTCCCTGATGGCCTGTACAAGGTTCAGGAACTTGGTGTAAGTATTGGATTGGGTTTGGATTTTGTTCACGATGTTGATCCTCGTCGTTTGTCGTCATTTTGACATAGTCCCTGGTGTCGCCTCCGTTACACGTGACACCAGCATGGTCATTATAGATTTGACTGCATAAAGTACAACTATGGTGCCAGCAAGGTCACCAATCGCCATAACGGCGGTGCTTTTGACAAAGCTCTCAGTTTGGCCGCGCCACGTGTACCAGAACTGGTGCAAAACAGCGCTCAGGACGGCAAACAGCACTGAAATCCGGATCAGCGTCGCCGCCGTCAGGTCCTTTAGATTGACATCGAGGTCCAGTTTGTCGATGCTGATGCGCCTGGCCAACCAGGGCGCAAAGCCGGATATGACGCCTGCACCCAAGAGTGTGAGCAAATTGCCCTCAAATTGAAACAGGTAGCTTACCGTCATGGATGCCAACGCAATGCCAACGGCGCCCCATTCCACAAAAAGCAGGACGAACATCAGTCGCAACCCGCTTGGCAGGAATATCCAGGTCACACCGTTTGAGTAGCCCAGAAATGAAAACAGGTAATCGTTCAGTCCAAAAAGCAGCAAATATGCGCTGGCTGTCATCGCGATGACCAAGGTAATCTTTCGAATCGACAAATTGCTGCTCCAATGCCGCGTCAATCGCTCTGCTACTGCCGCACAGCCTGTGCCAGCGCCGCCCAGGCCTTGAGCGTCATGGCGTGCGTGAAGCCGGCACCGGCCACCGGGTGCGAAGCCAGTTTGACCACCACCATTTCGGCCGCCGGGTTGACATGGATCATCTGCCCATGAACGCCTGAAGCCTCGTAGGCACCATCGGCGTTGTGCAGCATCCACCACTGGTTGTGGTAGCTGTAGCCGGCGCGGAACGGCATGCCGCCGGCCTTGAATTTCTCGCGGTCGCCACCTTTGACAAAGGTATCGTCGAGCACCGCCTTGGCAAAAATGCGCTGGCCGTTAAACTCACCGCCCCGGCGCAGCATTTCGCCAAAGCGAGCCAGGTCACGCGCGGTTGCGTTCAGCCCGGCGCCCTGCAAAGGTGTGCCAACTGAATCGACCATCACGTGGGCGTCCTCTTCCATGCCAAGCTTTTGCCAGATGTTCTCGCTCATCAGGTCGGCCCAGTGCTTGTTGCTGGCGCGTGAAACGATCCAGCCCAGAACCTCGGAATGCACCGTGCGGTAAACAAAGCCGGCACCGTGCTCGCCCTCTTTTTGCAAAGTCTTCAAGAAGTCATAGACATTGGTCTTGCCCTGGTAACCCGGTGGGCGTGGCATCAAGCCGCTGGCCCAGTTGTAGCCGAATATTTCGGTTGTTGGGTCGGTGTAGACCTCGCGAAAGCGAACGGCGCCCGTCATGTCCATGACGTCGCGCACCGGCATGTCGCCCCACGCGCTGCCAGCGAGTTCCGGCACGTACTTGGTCACCAGCGCATTGGGGTCAATCTTGCCCTCGTGCGCCAGTTGCGCTGCCATCAGTCCGGTGAAGGACTTGGTGACCGAGAACAGCAAATGCGGCGTCCAGGGCTTCATCTGGTTGTCGTAGCGCTCGTAAACGATACGTCCCTTGTGCAGCACCACGATGGCATCACCGTAACTGGCCTTGAACCATTCGTCGATCGTGGTCTTGTTGCCCTTGTCGTCGTCGAACACAAAACTGCCGATCGACTTGTTGTCCACCGGCAGCACAGCGACCGCCGCACTGCCGTGGCGGATATTGCGCGTTGGCACGAATTCACGCAGGTGCTGCGCGGCAAAGCGCATCTGCGGGTATTTGTACGAATTGCTCAAGTCAACGCGTTGCGCATCGGTTGGCGGGAAGGTGCTCATCAGGCCGAGCTTGTCGAGTGACACAGATTCCGGGCTGGGCAGGGTCTGGGCCGGGGCAAGTTGCGCAACACACAGGGCGGCGCTGACGACGGCAATTTTTTTGAAAAGATGCATAAGTTCCTTATTGAATTGGGCAGTTTTTCGATGCACAGAGCGACATGATGCCATTTGTTCGAGTCCTGCGCATCCGGGAAACACCTCAATCCTGTCGCCATGCCAGCCAATTGCGTCATGCCGGCACCTCCAAGCGGCATGGATTGCGGATCAGGGGCCGCCATGACAGGGATGGCGATGACAAGCATGCGATGATCGACCGGTGAGTTTTGAATCAATCGTTGAAAAGGGTGCAAGTGTTCAAGAACATGATCGTGTATCGGGTCGGGCCTGAGTGGTCCGCAAGCGCGGCGCAGATTGAGGCCAGCCTGGATGGCGCGCGCTTTATCGAATGCGGCGCGACGCAGGAAAAATCCATCGGCTGGTGCGAACCACGTGGCGAGGCCCATGGTCCGCTGGTGGAAACGGTGGGCGGCCAGCTCATTTTCAAGCTCATGATCGAGACCCGCGCCCTTCCGGGATCGGTCGTCACGCGCAAGGCCAAGGAACGCGTCGCACAGATCGAGACCAGCACCGGGCGCAAACCCGGCAAGAAAGAGATCCGCGACCTGAAGGACGACATCAAACTCGAATTGCTGCCGCAGGCTTTTACCAGGCAGGCATCGGTCGGCGTCTGGATCGACCCCAAGGCGTGCTTGCTGGTGATCGACGCCAGCAGCCAGGCCCGCGCCGATGACGTGGTGACGATGCTGGTCAAATCGCTCGACGGGTTCGCCGCAGCACTGCTCAACACCAAACTCTCACCGACTGCCGCCATGGCCGAGTGGCTGATCAGCCAGGAAGCGCCGGGTGGCTTCAGCATCGACCGCGAATGTGAACTCAAGGCCGCCGACGAATCAAAGGCCGTGGTGCGCTATGCGCGCCATCCGCTGGACAACGACGAGGTGCGCCAGCACGTGCAAGGCGGCAAGCTGCCAACCCGGCTCGCGCTGACCTGGAACAACCGCGTTTCCTTCGTGCTGACCGAGGGCCTGCAGATCAAGAAGCTGGCGTTTCTGGATGTGGTGATGGATGGCGCTTCGAGTGGCAAGGACGACGGCTTCGATGCCGACATTGCCATCGCCACTGGTGAACTGGGCAAGCTGCTGCCCGATTTGATCGAAGCACTCGGTGGCGAAATGCAGGCCGCCTGAGCGCTGCCTGAAACCGTTCTACCAGTTGCGCACGCGGCCCGTGTCGAGGTGGACGAACTGCTCGCCGGGATAGTAGCCGACACCACCGGCGCGCAGTGACCAAGCGGCATCACGCAAGTCGCCCAGCGCCACACCCGGCAGGCGGATGTCGATGGCCTTGCCTTCCATATGCAGGCTGTGTTTGGCCACACCGCCGCCGCGCGTGTTGCGCAAGCTGGCGTTGGTGCTTGGGCAACGGTAGCCCGAGATCACCTGGAACGACGGCCCGGCACCGAGCGTCTGCTGCACGCGATACAGCAGGTCAAACAACTGCGGGTCAATCAGCCCAACGTCGCCGGCATAGTGGTCGCGCAGAAAATGGTTCAGCGTGCGCAGGGCTTCGGGCACATAGCGCTCGCCCACCGCATAGACCAGCGCAATGCGCTCGCCGGTGTGGGTGTGGTCCAGCGTCAGGCTGCGTGCGACCGGCACCGAGGCCCGCGCTGACGCCGAGGCAAAAGGCAGGGCCGCACCCGCCAGCGCCAGTTGGGCGCTGCGATGCAGAAAATAACGGCGGGATGAAGGCGTTGGCATGGTTCAGCGCATTTTATCGGCCATCGGCGCCTGGCACACGCGAGCGGCTCAAAGCGGCCGAATGCTGGCGCAGCGCCTGGTCCAGCAAGCGGTCGTGGCCGTACAGGTCCGGGTAGAAAAAGATGCGCCCCTTTTTCACGATCACCGTGCTGTAGGCGATCAGCACCGGCAGCGGCTGCGCCAGGCGCAGCGTGTGCGATTCGCCCTTCTCCATCGCCTGGCGGATGCGCTCTTCGGTCCAGGCCGGTTCGTCGTGCAATACAAATTGCGCCAGTGCCACGGGCGCTTCGACGCGAATACAACCATGGCTGAAATCGCGCCGGTTGCGCTCGAACAATTTGGGCGCGGGCGTGTGGTGCAGGTAGATGTTGTCATTGTTCGGAAAAACAAACTTGATGTCACCCAAGGCATTCTTCGGGCCCGGTCGCTGGCGAATGCGCCAGTCACCGCGAAAAACGGCGTCCAGGTGTTCGGGTGCGAGCGTGTTCACCACCTGTCCGCTGCCAGTCACGAACTCAAAACCCTCGCGTTCAAAATAGGCCGCATCCCGTCGCAGGTGCGGCACCAGTTCCTTGCGCGCGATCGAAGGCGGCACATTCCAGTAGGGGCTGAACTCGATGAAACGCATGTCCTCATCCATCAGTGGTGTGCGCGTGTTGAGCGCTTTGCCGACGATGACCTTCATCGTCAGCCGGACATCGACCTGCCCGTCGCGCACCTCGTAGGCGCGCAGCACGAACTCGGGCAGATTCACCACGATCATGCGCGGCACCTGCAGGAACGGCGTCCAGCGCAGGCGCTCCATCGCCAGTTCAATCTGACGCACCCGCGCGGCCGGTGTCGTGTTCAACTGTTGCAGCGTGTCCTGTCCCAGCACACCGTCAGGCGTGAGGCCATGGCGCTCCTGGAACGCCTGCAGCGCCTTCAGCAAACCGCCTTCGAGGCGCGCCGGAGCCTCGATAGCGCTCGACAAATCGCCCAGGGCCTGCAGCCGCTGCGCCAGCATTGGCAGACCGGCGTAAGCCTGCCCCGCAACCAGCTTGCGCCCCGGCAGCGCTGGCAACGCGCTCTGCCAGGCCGGATGCGTGGCCAAGGTGCGGTAGCGCGCCAACGCCTGGCGCAGATTGGCGTACATCGGCAGTTCGGCGCCGACCCGCTGCGCAAACTCGCTCAATCGATGCTGGGCCAGCGCCTGACGCAGTGCCGACTCGTCCAGCGCGGCGCGGCGCGGCAGGTCGAAATGGGCGTGAGTCTGACGCGGGTCGATGCGCCCGGAGCGCAGGTCCGTCAGATAGCGCTGCAGGGCCGCGCTCAGCGCGGCGTCGAGTTGTGCCTGCGTGGCATCCGGCAGAACGGGCCCCTGCTGTGCCAGCGTCAGCCGCCGCTGCAAAGTCTGCGCGTCGTAATCGCGCGGGTCCAGACCTTCGCTGTCAGCAGCGAGCAAAAGCGCCACCAAATCGCGTGCCTGACTGGTCGCTCGACCCGCCTCCAACCAGCGCCCCGTCTCGGCCGCGCCCACGCCGGCAGCCGTCAGCGTTAGCGACAACAGCAGGCAGCGGATGAATCGGGAAAGCATGGTGTCAATCAAACCACAGCTTAATGGATTTGAGGCAATCGCGGTTGCCGATAAATCGCCTGGCTTGCCTTCGAGGCCAGGCAACCATTACCATGCAAACCTATTCACGGAGACTTGCATGACCGTTATCACCAACATCGAAGACCTGCGCGTACTGGCCGAGAAACGCGTGCCGCGCATGTTCTACGACTACGCCGACTCCGGTTCCTGGACCGAGGGTACCTACCGTTCCAACGAATCCGATTTCCAGAAGATTCTGCTACGCCAGCGCGTGGCCATCAACATGGACAAGCGCAGCACCGCCAGCAGCATGATCGGCCAGCCCGTCGCCATGCCGGTGGCGCTGGCGCCAGTGGGCCTGACCGGCATGCAGCACGCCGATGGTGAAATTCTGGCAGCGCGCGCGGCCAAGGAATTTGGCGTGCCGTTCACGCTCTCGACCATGAGCATCTGCTCGCTCGAAGACGTGGCCGAAGAAACCGGGCGCCATCCGTTCTGGTTTCAGGTTTACGTGATCCGCGACCGCGGCTTCATCGAGCGCCTGATCGAACGCGCGCGCGCCGCCAACTGCTCGGCGCTGGTGCTGACGCTGGACCTGCAGATCATCGGCCAGCGCCACAAAGACCTCAAAAACGGCCTGAGCGCGCCGCCCAAGATGACGCTGGCCAACATCCTGAACATGATGACCAAGCCGCGCTGGGGCCTTGGCATGCTGGGCACGAAACGGCGAGGCTTTCGCAACATCATCGGCCATGTCAAAGGCATCGAGGACATGGGTTCGCTGTCGCAATGGACCGCCAGCCAGTTTGACCCGACGCTGGACTGGAACGACGTGGAGTGGATCAAGAAGCGCTGGGGCGGCAAGCTGATCCTCAAGGGCATTCAGGACGTGGAAGACGCGCGCCTGGCAGTGAGCGCCGGCGCTGATGCGCTGATCGTCTCGAACCACGGCGGGCGCCAGCTCGACGGTGCGCAGTCCAGCATCTGCGCCCTGCCCCCGATCGTGGACGCGGTGGGCAAACAGATCGAGGTGCACATGGACGGCGGCGTGCGCAGCGGGCAGGACGTGCTAAAGGCCCGCGCCCTGGGCGCACAAGGCGTCTACATCGGGCGCTCCTACATCTACGGCCTGGGCGCCATGGGCCAGGCCGGCGTGACCAAGTCGCTGCAGATCATCCACAAAGAACTCGACACCACCATGGCCCTGTGCGGGCGCACCGACATCAACACCATCGACAAGTCGATCCTGCTGCCGGGGCATTACCCGGTTTGAACCTGCCACCAACTTGTCATCCCGGGCTTGACCCGGGATCCAGTGCCACACCGGGCACGGATTGCGGATCAGGTCCGCAATAACAGAACCCTTCAGAGCGCCTGCGTCACCAGTTTGAAATCGGCGTCTTCCGGGAAGGCTTTGATGTGAAAGCCCAGGCTCTTCATCAGCTTGAGCATGGTCGGGTTATTGGCCAGCACCAGGCCTTCGATCTCGGTCAGGCCCTTCTCGCGGGCAAACTCCATGATCGAGAGCATCAGGCGCGAGCCCAGGCCCTTGCCTTTGAGGTCATCTGCCACCACCAGCGAAAACTCGCAGGTGCTGCGGTCCGGGTTCGTGATGTAGCGCGAGACGCCCAACATGTGTGAGGTTTCGATCACTTCGCCGTCCGCGCCGATGCTGCGTTCGCGCTGCACCGCCACCAGCGCCATTTCGCGGTCGTAGTCGATCAGCGTAAAGCGCGCCAGCATGGTGGCAGGCAGCTCCTGCATGCTCGATACAAAGCGGAAGTAGCGGCTCTCCGGGGAGAGTTCGCGCACAAAGTCCTGCAGCATGCTGGCGTCGTCCGGGTGAATCGGGCGCACCGTGTATTCGCCACCGCCGCGCAGCGGCCAGGTCCGCTCGTACTGCGACGGGTAAGGCAGGATCGCCAGATGGCTGTAGTTGCGCGCCGACGGCGCCGCATTCTCAACCACGATGCGCGCATCAACCGCCAGCGCACCGGACTCGTCGACGATGATCGGGTTGATGTCCATCTCGCGCAGTTGCGGCAGTTCGCACACCATCTCCGAGACCCGCAGCAGCACCTGCTCCAGCGCCTCGCGGTTGATGGCAGCGGCACCGCGCCATTCGCCCAGTGTTTCGGCAACGCGCGAGCGATCAATCAGACGGCGCGCCAAAAACTGGTTCAAGGGCGGCAACTCCATGGCGCGGTCGTTCATCAGTTCGATCATGGTGCCGCCCGCCCCAAACGCAATCACCGGGCCAAACGGATCGTCCGTCACCAGGCCGATGTAGATTTCGCGTCCGCGCTTCTGGCTCGACATGTTCTGCACCGTGACGCCGTTGATGCGCGCATCGGGCAGCAGACGGGCCACGCGCTGTGTCATCTCGATGAAGGTGTCACGCACGCCCACTGCGTTGACAACATTGAGCGCGACACCCATCACATCGGACTTGTGGGCGATGTCGGGCGAGTCGATCTTGAGCGCCACCGGAAACCCGAGTTGCGTGGCAATCATGATGGCTTCGTTGACGGTGCGCGCCAGGATGGTCTTGGTCACCGGGATATGAAACGCCGCCAACAGCGCTTTCGATTCCATTTCGGTCAGCACCTTGCGCCGCTCCGCCAGCACGCTCTCAACCAGCATGCGCGCGCCCTCGATGTCAGGCTTGGCCAGATCGGAAATTGGCGGTGGCGTTTGCTGCAGCAACTGCTGGTTGCGGTAGTAGGAGGCGATATTGCCGTAGGCGCCCACAGCGGCCTCGGGCGTGCGAAAGGTCGGTATTGCCGCGTCGTTGAGGATGCGCCGGGCTTCGCCGACGCTGGCATCACCCATCAGGCAGGTGAACAAGGGCTTGCCAATTTGCTTGTTTGACTCCACCAGCGCGTGGGCAATGCTGGTGCTGTCGGTGCCGATCTTGGGCGAACAGATCGCCAGCACGCCGTCAATCTGGCGCGACTTGGCGGCGGCCGCGATTGCGATCTTGAAGTGCTCAGGGCCCGCATCTTCCGACACATCGATCAGATCGCACAGCGAAGCGAGCTTGGGCAACTGCGCCTTGAGCGCGAGTGCCTCGTCTTCGGTCAAAACACCCAGCAGCAGATTGATTTCACTGATCCAGTCGGCCGCCAACACACCCGGGCCACCACCGTTGGTGACGATGGCCAGACGCCGGCCCACCGCACGGTAGCGCGAAGACAGACATTTGGCTGCCGAGAACAGCGCCACGAAGGAGTTCACACGCACCGCGCCGGCACGGCGCAGCGCGGCATCAAAAACATCGTTGCTGCCGACAATGGCGCCAGAGTGTGTCAGCGCCGCACGGTTGCCGTCGGACTTGCGCCCACCCTTGAGCACGACCACCGGCTTGGCGTTCGCTGCAGCGCGCAGTGCGCTCATGAAGCGCCGCGCGTTGCGAATGCCTTCGAGGTAGACCACGATGCTGTGGGTGTGCGGATCGGCCGCCAGAAAATCGAGCACCTGCGCCATGTCGACCGGCGTGTTGGGCCCAAGGGAGACGACGGTCGAGAAACCGACACCATTCTTTTGCCCCCAGTCCAGGATCGAGGCCGTCAACGCGCCCGATTGCGACACCAGCGCCAGCGGGCCCGGCGCAGCCAGCGGACCGGCCACGCTGGCATTGAGTTGCAGCATGGGACGCTGGAAACCCAGACAATTCGGACCCAGCAGATAGATACCCTCGCGCCGCGCAATCTGATAGAGCTCGGCAGCCTGTGCGGCATCGACTCCGCTGGCAATCACCAGCGCGGCGCGGCACTTGATGCGCCCGACCAGTTCCAACGCACCGGCGATCTCATCTGCCGGCAAGGCAATCAGCGCCAGATCGGCCTGAGCGTGGGCCAGATCGGCCAGCGTGCCGCTGGCGTGCAGGTCGATAAAGGTCAGGCTGCCGGTGTAGCGCTGTGCCCGCAAAG
This sequence comes from uncultured beta proteobacterium, assembly GCA_903914175.1. Lineage (GTDB taxonomy): Bacteria > Pseudomonadota > Gammaproteobacteria > Burkholderiales > Burkholderiaceae_C > Rhodoferax. Next base: position 13,059 of record CAIWNX010000314.1, read on the forward strand.
CCTGATGCAGGGCACGGGCCTGGGGGTTTAGCGACTCTGGTTTGTCGGCCTCGCCGGCAAACACGATGATCGAACTGGGTGAGAAAAGCGGGGTCAGGAAGTGCTTGTCCATTGGGTTCCGGTCAAAATAGCAACTATTGCAGTGCAGCATAACGTTTTTTGCGAACCCTTACTTTGACCTGACGCAGTACCCGACCAAATCCAGCGCACGTTATCCTCAGCCCATGGCAGAAAAGATACGCCGCATCGCCCACCTCGACATGGACGCGTTTTACGCCTCGGTCGAGTTGCTGCGCTACCCGCAATTAAAGGGCTTGCCGGTGGTGATTGGCGGTGGCCGGCGCGCGGCAGACGCCAGCACCGACCCGGACCAGACCGAGCGCCCCTTGCACCGCATCCCGCTGGACGAGTTTCCCCGCATCAAAGACTACGTCGGGCGCGGCGTCATCACCACCGCCACCTATGCCGCACGCCAGTTCGGCATCGGTTCGGCCATGGGCCTGATGAAAGCGGCGCGCCTGTGTCCGCAGGCGATCCTGCTGCCGGTGGATTTCCCCGAAATCCGCCGTTACTCGCGCGCCTTCAAGGCCATCATCACCGACATCGCGCCGCTGATGGAAGACCGCGGCGTGGACGAGGTCTTCATCGATTTCACCGATATCCCCGGCGGCCAGCGTGAGGGCGGGCGCGTGCTGGCGCGCCTGATCCAGAAAACCATCTTCGACCAGACCGGGCTGACCTGCTCGATCGGCGTGGCACCGAACAAGCTGCTGGCCAAGATGGCCAGCGAGTTCAACAAGCCCAAGGGCATCTCCATCGTCTTTGAAGAAGACCTGCAGGACAAGATCTGGCCGCTGGCCTGCCGCAAGATCAACGGCATCGGTCCCAAAGCCGATGAAAAACTGCAGGCACTGGGCATCAGCACCATTGGCGATTTGGCGCAGAAGCATGTGGACTGGCTGATCGACCACTTTGGCCAAAAGACCGGCGCCTGGCTGTCTGATGCGGCGCAGGGCCGCGACAACCGACCGATCGTGATGGAAAGTGAGCCGGTCTCGATCAGCCGCGAAACCACCTTCGAGCGCGACCTGCACGCCGTGCGCGACAAGGCCGAGCTCGGCGCCATCTTCAGCCGCCTGTGCCAGCAGGTGGCGCAGGACCTGGCGCGCAAGGGCTACGTTGGCAAGACCATCGGCATCAAGCTGCGCTACGACGACTTCAAAAGCGTGACGCGCGACCTGACGCTGCCCGATTGCACCGGCGACGCGCAAGCCATCCGCCACGCCGCCGGCCTGTGCCTCAAGCGCGTACCCCTGACGCAGCGCCTGCGCCTGCTGGGCGTGCGCGTGGGCTCGCTGGCCCGCAGTGGCACCGAGGCGCAAGAGCCGCCGCCAGGGGCCGCGCCAGACTTGTCCGATCAGCTCTTCTGATGCCAGCGCCGCCCGTACACTTAGCGACAGCAGGCACATGCACGCAGCGGCACAATCTGCAGTTGCGTAGCCCGTATGGAGCGCAGCGCAATACGGGGTTAACAGCGAAAAGGCGTCCGCGTATTTCGCCTTCAGCTCCATACGGGCTACAGACGAAAATGGACATGCAAATGCCGGACAGATCAGAACAAGAGGAAACACATGAATACATCCGTTGATTTGGTACGCCCCGAGGTGTCGCTGGACGACAAGTACCGGGTCAAAGAAGGCTGGGTCTTTCTGGCCGGGGCCCAGGCGCTGGTGCGCCTGCCAATCCAGCAGCGACTGCGCGACGAAGCCGCGGGCAAGAACACCGGCGGCTATGTCACGGGTTACCGCGGCTCACCGCTGGGCCGCTACGACATGGACATGTGGCAGGCCGAAAAAATCCTGAAAGAAAACCGCATTTTCTTCCGCCCGGCAGTCAACGAAGACCTGGCCGCCACCGCCATCTGGGGTGCTCAGCATGTGGGCAGCTTTCCCGGTGCGCGCGTTGACGGCGTATTCGGCATTTGGTACGGCAAGGGCCCCGGTGTGGACCGCAGCGGCGACGTGCTGCGCCACGCCAATAGCGCGGGCACCAGTGCGCTGGGCGGTGTGCTGGCGCTGGCCGGCGACGACCACGGTGCCAAGTCGTCGACCGTCACCAATTTCTCGGATCAGATCTTCATCGCCGCCGGCATGCCGGTGCTCTACCCTTCCAACACACAGGAACTGCTTGACTTCGGTCTGCACGGCATCGCCATGTCGCGCTTTTCGGGTTGCTGGGTCGGCATGAAAGTCGTCACCGACGTGGTCGAAGGCGGCGGCACCATTTACGTGGCGCCCGATTCACCGCAGATCGTGCTGCCGGAAGTACCGTCTCTGCCCGCTGCCAATCCGCTGGGCGCACCGAGCCTGAGCATCCGCCCGTTCGACATGCCGCTGCTCGCGGAAGACCGGCTCTACAACCACAAGCTCTACGCCGTTGCGGCTTATGCCCGCGCCAATGGTCTGAACGCCATCACGCACGACGCAGCGACACCGCGCATCGCCATCGTTTCGGCCGGCAAGGCCTATCAGGACGTGCGCCAGGCGACGCTGGAACTGGGCTGGACCGACGCCAAACTGCAGGAGCTCGGCATCCGCATCGCCAAGGTCGGCATGGTCTGGCCGTTGGACCCCGAGTTTGTGCGCACACTGGCGCAGGACGTTGACGCCATCCTGGTGGTGGAAGAAAAGCGCCCCCTGCTGGAAGACCAGATCAAATCCATCCTGTACGACCTCAAGCTTGCCAAACACCCCAAGGTGATCGGCAAGGCGGTTGGCGCGCCGACCTACGGCCTGGAGCGCGGCACGCGCGTGTTCCCGAACAACGCCGAGATCTCGCCCGCCATCGTGGCCAAAGTCATGCTCGACGTCGTGCTGATGCTCTCACCTGGATGCGGCCTGCAACCGATCACGCTGCCCGGACCGAAGGCGCCAACTGCGCCGCAGCGCAGCCCCAGTTTCTGCTCGGGCTGCCCGCACAACCGTTCCACCAAGGTGATTGCGGGCTCGCGCGCGCTGGCCGGCATTGGCTGCCACACCATCGCCATGTTCCAGAACCCGAAAAGCACCGGCACCGTCTCGCACATGGGCGGCGAAGGCGCGATGTGGCTGGGCCAGCAGCCGTTCACCGACGAGGCCCACGTTTTTGCCAACATGGGCGACGGCACCTACTTCCACTCCGGTTTTCTCGCCATCCGACAAGCGGTGGCGGCCAAGGTGCCGATGACCTACAAGTTGCTGGTCAACGGCTTTGTCTCCATGACCGGCGGGCAGCCGGTCGACGGTGAACTCACCGTGCCGCAGACGATTCGTGAACTGCTGGCCGAAGGCGTGCGCGAGGTTGCGCTGGTCAGCGACGAGCCCGAGAAATACGCCAACGCCGGTCTGCCGCCGGAAGTCAAAGTGCACCACCGCGACGACATGGAGGCGGTGCAAACCTATCTGCGCAGCGTCAAGGCGGTCACGGTGCTGCTGTATGAGCAGCCCTGCGCAACCGAGCGCCGGCGCCTGCGCAAACGCGGCAAGTGGGTGGACCCGGCCAAGCGCAGCTTCATCAACGCCGCCGTCTGCGAAGGTTGCGGCGACTGCAGCACCACAGCCAACTGCCTCTCGATCGAGCCACTGGAGACGCCGCTCGGGCGCAAGCGCAAGATCAACCAGAACAGTTGCAACAAGGACTTCACCTGCGTCGAAGGTTTCTGCCCGAGCTTTGTCACCGTGCATGGCGGCAGCCTGCGCAAGCCGGCCAAGATCGCGCCGGCAGCAGCGCAGGAATTACCGGTGCCGGCACTGCCCCTCATCGAGCGGCCCAACCGATCCATCAGCATACTCATCGGCGGCATCGGCGGCACCGGTGTCGTAACCATCGGACAGTTGCTCGGTATGGCGGCGCACATCGACGGCCTGGCCTGTTCGATTCTGGACGTCACCGGGCTGGCGCAGAAATACGGCGCCGTGCTCTCGCATGTGCACATCGCACCCAGCGCCGCGCTGTTGCACGCAACCCGCATCGCACCGGGCGAAGCCGACACCGTGATCGGTTGTGACCTGATCGTCGCAGCCGGCGACGAGGCACTGTCGCGCATGCGCGCCGGGCGTACCCGCGCCGTCGTCTGCACCGACGTCATACCGACGGCCGACTTCACGCGCAATGCCGACTGGCAGGTCGATGACAAGGCCATGCTGCGCGCGCTCCACGATGTTTGCGGCGAGCAGTTCTTTGCCGCCAATGGCATCGAACTGGCACGCGCACTGATGGGCGACAGCGTTGCCGCCAATATGTTCATGCTCGGAGCTGCCTGGCAAAAAGGCTGGATTCCGGTGTCGCTGGGAGCGCTGAACAAGGCGATCGAACTCAATGGCGTGCAGATCGAATTCAACCGCAGCGCCTTCCTCTGGGGCCGGCGCGCTGCCACCGATCTGGCAGCGGTGCGCAAAGTGGCCACACCGGCCAACGTGATCCAGTTCGTGCCACGCGCCAATGAATCACTGGCCGAGCTGGTGCAGCGCCATCAGAGCTTTCTGACCGACTACCAGGACGCCGCCTATGCGGGGCGTTACGGCGCACTGATGGAACGCGTTGCCAAGGTAGACCAGCTGCTCGGCGCCGATGAGCGCCTGAGCCGCGCCGTGGCACTGAGCTACTTCAAGCTGCTGGCCAGCAAGAACGAGTGGGAAGTCGCGCGCCTTTACAGCTCGGACGCGTTCCGCCAGCAACTCGAGGCCACCTTCGAGGGCGACTACACGCTGCACTTTCATCTCGGCGCCTGGCCCTTTGGCAAGATGGATCCGGTCAGCGGCAAAGTGAAAAAGCGCGAACTCGGTCCCTGGGTGATGCGCGCCTTCAAACTCATGAACGCGCTGCGCGGTTTGCGCGGCACCTGGCTCGATCCATTCCGCAACAACGCCGAGCGCCAGCTCGACGCACGGCTGCTGGCGCAATACGAGCAGGACATCGCAGCCCTGCTCGCAGCCCCGCAAGCGCACGCCCTGGCGACCACGCTTGCGCTGGTGGCGCTGCCGCAAAAGATCCGTGGCTACGGCCATGTGCGCGAGGCCTCCGCGGCGAGCGCCGACAATGAGCGCGCGCAACTGCTTGCCAGCGCAACACCGCAACTGGCACGAGCCGCCTGAGAGTCAAACCATGAGTACCAGCAAACCCAGCAAGACTGCGTCAGCAGCAGCAAGCGCGGCGGTAACAAACCCGTCGGACGGCGCGGGAAGTTTCCCCATCGTCGGCATCGGCGCCTCGGCCGGCGGTCTGGCCGCCTTTGAAGCCTTCTTTGCCGGCATGCCACAGGGTGCCGATCCCGGCATGGCCTTTGTGCTGGTGCAACACCTGGCGCCTGACCACAAAAGCATTCTGGCTGACCTGGTGCGGCGCTACACGCGCATGCAGGTGTTCGAGGTTGAAGACGGCATGCAGGTCCATATCAACTGTGCCTACATCATTCCGCCGAACCGCGACATGGCGTTTCTGAACGGCCACCTGCAATTGCTCGAACCCTCGGCACCGCGCGGCCAACGCTTGCCGATTGACTACTTCTTTCGCTCGCTGGCGCAGGACCAGCACGAGCGCGCCATCGGCATCATTCTTTCCGGCACCGGCAGCGACGGCACGGCCGGTGTGCGCGCGATCAAGGGCGATGCCGGCATGGTGATCGTGCAGAGCCCGGACAGCACCGAGTTCGATGGCATGCCGCGCAGCGCGCTGGCAACCGGTCTGGTCGATTTCGAGCTGCCGCCCAACGAAATGGCAAACCAGTTGATAGCCTACGTGGCACGCGCCTTTGGCACCCTGCCACGCCTGGGCGGTATCGTGGCACCGCAAACCGAGAACTCGCTCAAGCGCATCTTCATCCTGCTGCGGGCCCAGACCGGCCACGATTTTTCGCAGTACAAGCCCAGCACCATCCACCGCCGCATCGAACGCCGCATGGCGGTGCACCAGATCGAAACGCTGGAGAGCTACGTCAAGTTCCTGCAACTGTCGCCGGGCGAGGTGGAGGCACTGTTTCGCGACTTGCTGATAGGCGTGACCAACTTCTTCCGCGACACCGATGCCTTTACCATGCTTGAGCAGCAGATCCTGCCCAAGCTGTTTGCCGACAAGCCAGCCGGTGGCGTGCTGCGGGTCTGGGTGCCGGGCTGCTCCACGGGTGAGGAAGCCTACTCCATCGCCATCCTGATGCAGGAGCGCATCGAGGCGCTCAAGCAAAGCTACACGGTGCAGGTTTTTGCCACCGACATCGACAGCCGCGCCATTGCCACAGCGCGCGCCGGACTCTATCCGAACAGCATCGCAGCCGACATCACACCGAGTCGCCTGGCGCGCTTCTTCGCGGCCGAGCCCGACGCCAGCGCCTACCGCATCCACAAGGTCATCCGCGACATGCTGGTGTTCTCGGAGCAGGACATCATCAAGGACCCACCCTTCTCGCGGCTTGATCTGCTGAGTTGCCGCAACCTGCTGATCTACCTCGGCCCCGAGCTGCAGAAAAAGCTCATTCCACTGTTCCACTACGCGCTCAAACCCGGTGGCATTTTGTTTTTGGGCACCTCCGAAGGCGTCGGCGACTTTGGCGACCTGTTTGCCGTGCTGGACCGCAAGACCAAGATCTACCAGCGCAAGCAAGACTTTCAGGGCATGCAGCGCGCAGCGGTCGACCGTTTGGCTTTCCTGCCACCCATGAGCGGTCCCGCCAGCCATCTGCGCGCCAGCGGCAAGGCGGCCAGCAGCGCCAAGCTGCCCTTGCGCGAGCTAACCGAACAGGCCCTGCTGCAACAGATCGCGCCCACCGGCGCGCTCGTCAACGAACACGGCGACGTGCTCTACTTGCACGGACGGTTTGGCATGTACATGGAACTGGTGCCGGGCGAAGCCAGCGTCAACAACGTGCTGAAAATGGCGCGCGAAGGCCTGCGTGCCGCGCTGGTGACCGCCCTGCACAAAGCGGTTATCACCCACAGCACGGTGCGCGTGGCCGGCCTGCGCGTGCGGACCAACGAGGCCACGCACCAGATCAATCTGAGCGTTCGTCCAGTGCTGGGCACCACGGCGCACCAGGTCAGCGACGCCGGACCGGCGCAACTCTTTCTGGTGATCCTGGAAGAGGTGAGCGCACCCGAGGCCGACACGACCCCCGTCAGTGCGACCACGCCAGCCAAGGGCGAGGACGCAACAACCCAGGCCCAGATTGCCGCGCTGCGCGAAGAACTGCGTGCCAAGGACGAATACATCCAGAGCACGCACGAGCAGCTCGAGAGCTCCACCGAAGAGCTCAAGTCCTCCAACGAAGAAATGCAGTCGGTCAACGAAGAACTGCAATCGACCAACGAAGAACTCGAAACCTCGAAGGAAGAACTGCAGTCGGTCAACGAGGAACTGGCCACTGTCAACAACGAGTTGCAGACCAAGGTGATCGATTTGTCGCGGCTCAATAACGACATGAACAACCTGCTGGCCGGCACCGGCATTGCCACCGTCTTTGTTGACCATCAACTGCGCATCCTGCGCTTCACGCCGACGGCCTCCGAAATCCTCAACCTGATACTGGCCGACGTGGGACGTCCGGTTGGCCACATCGTCTCCAACCTCAGGGGTTACGACAGTCTGGCCGCCGACGTGAAGACCGTGCTCGACACGCTGGCGCCCAAGGATGTGCAGGTGCAGACGACACAGGACAAGTGGTTCAACCTGCGCATCCGGCCCTACCGCACGCTGGACAACGTGATCGAGGGCGCGGTGATCTCGTTTGTTGACGCCACTGACAGCGTTCAGCAACACGAAGCCCTGCGCAAGGCCAATGATTTGCTGCACCTGGCCGTGGTGGTGCGCGACGCGCATGACGCCATCACCGTGCAAGACCTTACGGGCAGAACCCTGGCCTGGAACCCAGGCGCGGAGCGCCTGTACGGATGGAGCGAAGCGCAAGCACTGGCACTGAATGTGCGCGAGCGCATTCCCGAGAGTCTGCGCGCCGGTGCGCTGGAAACCCTGGCCAGACTTAGCCGAACCGAAATACTGCAGCCCTACCTGACCCAGCGCCTCACGGCCAGTGGCGCCGTGCTGGAGGTGTCCATCATCTCCACCGCCTTGCTCGATGACAAGGGCCAGATGTACGCCATCGCCACCACCGAGCGCGCCATGGATGCGGGTCATGGCCCGCAATGACGCGTATTTCAGCTAACGAGGAATCCTGAACATGCACTGCTTTTCACTCAACATTGAACACGACGTCGCACACCTGGTACTGAACCAGCCTGACGCCTTCAACACCATGGGCCCGACCTTCTGGCGCGAGCTCGATGAGGTACTGACCAAGCTGCACAAGGAAGCGCCGGCGCGCGCTCTGCTCATCAGCAGCACGGGCAAGCACTTCAGCGCCGGCATGGCGCTGGAGACCTTTAGCGGCGCCATTCAGGTCGATGACCAAAGCCCGCAAGGCCGCGCGGCCCTGTTCGATATGCTGACCGATATGCAGGCCACTTTTACCAAGTTGGAGACCTTGCGCATGCCCGTGATCGCTGCCATTCAAGGCGGCTGCATCGGTGGCGCGGTGGACATGGTCAGCGCCTGCTGCCTGCGCTATGCCACGGCCGATGCGTTCTTCTGCATCCAGGAAATCAACATCGGCATGGTGGCCGACGTCGGCACACTGCAACGCCTGCCCAAGCTGATTCCGCTGGCGCTGGTGAAGGAACTGGCCTACACCGGCCGGCGCATGGCTGCGGCCAAGGCGCTGGCCTGCGGCCTGGTCAACGAAGTCTTTGAGACGCCCGAGGCCATGCTGGCCGGCGCCCTGCAATGCGCGCGCGAGATCGCGGCCAAACCGCCGGTGGCGATCTGGGGCACGAAGCAGGCGCTGCACTATGCGCGCGACCATTCGGTGGACGACGCGCTCAAACAGATGGGTTGGCTGCAAGGCGTCGTCTGGAGCAACCAGCAAGTGCTCGAAGCGGTGATGGCACTCAAGAGCAAGCGCGCGGGCAAATTTGCGGCGCTGCCGGTGCTGCAGGGTTTCCGCGACTTGTGAATGGAAGTTGTGAAATCCGGATCAAAATAAAGTCCAGATCAAATCCAATACCAAGGGTTTTCCCGTAGATACTTGAGTCCATGAATTTCACCCCGAACACCGAGCTGATTGAAAACGTCACCTTCGATGAAATCACCGTGGGCCAGAGCGCGCGCCTGCTGCGCACCCTGAGCGTTGCCGACATCCAGGCCTTCGCCGCGGTATCAGGTGACACCAATCCGGCGCATCTGGACGCCAAGTACGCCAACGACACCCTCTACCACGGCGTGATCGCGCACGGCATGTGGAGCGGCGCGCTGATCTCGGCACTGCTGGGCACCAAGTTCCCAGGACCCGGCACGATCTACCTGGATCAGGTGCTGCATTTCACCCAACCGGTTCGCATCGGCGACACGCTGACCGTCACCGTCACCGTGCTGAACAAGGATGACACGGACAAGAGCGTCGAGCTTGATTGCCAGGTGCTCAATCAAAAAGGCGAGCGCGTGCTGCACGGCACCGCCAAGGTGCTGGCGCCCACGGTCAAGGTTGCCCTGCCCCGCGTGGCGGGACCGCAGATTCAGTTATTCGACCCGCAAGCCCGCTTCAACGAGTTGCTGGCACGCGGCGCCGGTCTGGAAGCGGTGCGCTGCGCCGTCGTTCATCCCTGCGACGCGGGGTCGCTCAGCGGCGCCATCGACGCGGCGCGCTATGGCCTGATCATTCCGGTGCTGATCGGCCCCGAAAAACGCATCCGGCAGGTGGCGGAACAAGCCGACATTGACCTGCATGGCATTCAGATTATTTCCGTTGAACACAGCCACGCTGCGGCTGAAAGAGCCGCCGAGATGGCCGTCGACGGCGAGGTCGAAATCCTGATGAAAGGCAGCCTGCACACCGACGAACTGGTGCACGCCGTGCTGCTGCGACCCAAGTTGCGCACGGGTCGGCGCATGTCGCACGTGTTTCGCTTCGACATTCCGCTTTACAGCAAGCCGCTGCTGATCACCGACGCCGCGCTCAACATTCGCCCGACCCTGGAGGAGAAGGTTGACATCATCCAGAACGCGATCGACTTCGCTCGCGTCATGGGTGTCAAGACACCCAAGGTTGCGATCCTGTCGGCCGTGGAAACCGTCAACCCCAATATCCCCTCGACGCTCGACGCCGCTGCCCTGTGCAAGATGGCCGAGCGCGGCCAGATCAAGGGTGGTGTGCTCGACGGCCCATTGGCTTTTGATAACGCGATCTCGGCGCACGCGGCGCAGGTCAAAAATATCAAGTCCGTCGTGGCCGGTGATGCTGACATTCTGGCCGTGCCAGACCTGGAATCGGGCAATATGCTGGCCAAGCAACTGGAGTATCTGGCCGGCGCCAGCAGCGCCGGGCTGATGCTGGGCGCTCGCCTTCCGATTGCCTTGACGAGTCGGGCTGACGGCCCGATGAACCGCGTCGCCTCAGCCCTGCTGGCGCTGCTGGCGGCGCACGATGCGCGCCGCACTTCTTCCCATTCAATCTGACCGGAGCGCCGCATGGCCATTCTTGCCGTCAATGCCGGCTCATCGAGCCTGAAGTTTTCTCTGCACCCGCTGCTGGCTGGCGCAGCCCAACGCAGCATCCTCAACGGCAACGTTGAAGGGCTGGAGCCCGGCGGCAGCGCCGTGCTGGGCTGGACCTACGAAGGCCAGCGCCACAGTCGCCAACTGCCACCGACAAGCGGCGATCCCTTCGAGCAGGCTTTGCGCAGCCTGGGCGACTTGCTGACCAGCATCCCGGCCGTGGCCAAACTCGACGCAATTGCACACCGCGTGGTGCATGGCGGGCAGGATTTCTCCGCCAGCGTGCGGGTCACCGATGACGTGCTGGCGCAACTCACGCAACTCAACTCGCTGGCACCTTTGCACCAGCCGCAAAACCTCAAGGGTGTGCGCGCGTTCCAGAAGGCCTTTCCGGCGACACCGCAGGTCGCCTGTTTTGACACCGCCTACCACGCCACGCTGGCCGAGCCCGACTACAGCTTTGCCCTGACGCAGGAACTGGCCGCGCAAGGCGTGCGCCGCTATGGTTTTCATGGCCTGTCTTACCAGTACGTGATCGGCGCCCTGCAACAGCACAGCGAGCGCGCCAGTGGGCGCGTTTTGATGGCGCACCTGGGCAACGGCGCCAGCCTGTGCGCGGCGCGCGCAGGGCGCAGTTGCGCCACCACGATGGGCTTTTCAACACTGGACGGCCTCGTCATGGGCACACGCAGCGGCACGCTCGACGTCGGTGTGCTGCTGTACCTGATGGAACAAGGATGGGACCACGCGCGTCTGCAGACCCTGCTCTACAAACAGAGCGGCCTGCTCGGCGTCTCGGGCATCTCGGCCGACATGCGCACGCTGCGCGCCGATGGCAGCGCGGCAGCGCAGCGCGCCATCGAGCTCTTCACACACCGCGTGGTACGCGAGTCCGGCGCCATGGTGGCGTGCCTGGGTGGCCTGGACGTGCTGAGCTTCAGCGGTGGCATTGGTGAGCACGACGCCGCGCTGCGCGCCGACGTCTGCCAGCGCCTAAGTTGGCTCGGCGTTGCAATTGATCCCGAACTCAATGCGCAGGCTACCCGCGATCAGGAAATGGCCATCCACAGCGCCGACTCAGCCGTACAGGTCTGGGTGATACCCACCGACGAAGGTCTGGTGGTGGCACGCGAGGCGGCGCGGTTGGTTCAGTCGTAAGGCATGGATCCCGGATCAGGTCCGGGATGACAGCCAGGGGTCCAGGGTGACAGCCAGGGGTGCGGGATGACAGCCGGCATTGTCATTGCGGGCACCGACCCGCAATCCATGCTTCCCTCTACTGCCGCGCCGTGCGGATATTGGGCGGCAATGCCTGCGCGTAGCTGCTGCGAAACGGGTTGATGTCCAGGCCGCCGCGGCGCGTGTAGCGCGCGTAGACAGTGAGCCGGATCGGCTTGCAGCGCGTCCAGATGTCCATGAAGATGCGCTCAACGCACTGCTCGTGAAATTCGTTGTGGTTGCGGTAACTCACGAGGTACTGCAGCAGGCTTTCCTGGTCAATCGGTGTGCCGTTGTAGCTGATCTGCACACTGCCCCAATCGGGCTGACCCGTCACCAAACAGTTGCTCTTGAGCAGGTTGCTGACCAGCACCTCACTGACCGGCGCTTCGCCCGCCTCCACCTTGAGCAAGTCCGGCGCCGGCGTGTAGCGATCGCACGCCACATCAAGCCGGTCCAGGCTCAGGCCGTCGAGCTCGTGCACCGGCTCGCGGTCAAACAGATCACTGGGCAAAATGCGCACGCCAATCGACGGCGGCACGCTGGCGTCCGCTTGCGGTGTGGCCGGACGCCAGACCGCTTCGCTCAGGTCGCGGCGCAAGCGGTCCCGCACGGCCTCAATATCGGCAAAGCGCGTGTTGTTGAAGCTGTTGAGGTAGAGCTTGAAAGACTTGCTCTCGATGATGTTGAGCGTCTCGCACGGCACCGTGAAATGCGCCAGCGCCACCTGCGGCTTGCCGCGCAGATTGAGCCAACTCAGCTCAAACGCGCTCCACATGTCGGCACCGAGAAAAGGCGGCGCGCCAGCAATGCCGATCTCGGCGCGCTTGGGCGCGCGCGGGATCGGAAACAGCAACGACGCGTCGTACTGGTCGATATAGCTGGCAGCCTTGCCAAGCTGGGAATTCTCAGGAAGGTTCATTGCTGTTTGCGCCGGAAAACCAGACGATCCAGACCCGACGCACTGGCGTCAAATGCATAGCCCTCGGTGTCGAAAGCTTTGAGCCCATCGGGCGTCGTGACGCGCTGCGTCGCGGCAAAACGCGTCATCAGGCCGCGCGCACGCTTGGCGTAGAAGGCGTTGACCGTGTACTTGCCGGCGCGGTATTCCTGAAACACGCACTCAATGACGCGTGCCTTGAGCGCCTTCAAATCGACTGATTTGAAATACTCCTGCGACGCCAGGTTCACCACCAGCGGCGTTACCTCGGCGCGCAGGCGCTGGTTCAGGTACTCCGAAATCTGGCTGCCCCAAAACTGATAGAGATTGCGGCCCTGCGCGTTTTCCAGCGCCGTGCCCATTTCAAGCCGATACGGCTGCATCCAGTCCAGCGGCCGCAGCACGCCGTAAAGACCGCTGAGCAGGCAGACATGGTCTTGCAGCCAGGCCAGTTCCGATTGCGCCAAACTGTTGGCGTCCAGCCCCCGATAAACCGCACCATCGAAAGCCAATACAGCCTGCTTCGAATTGTGCGCGGTGAAGCGCGGCCGCCAGGCTTGGTAGCGCGCCAGGTTCTGCTGCGCCAGCGCGTCGCTCAAGCCCATCAGGCTGGCAATTTGCTGCGGCGATTTCTGCTGCAGCAAGGCGATCAGCTCCGTTGCCTGCGGCACAAACAAGGGCTTCGTGTGCGCGACGTCCGGCGCTGGCGGCTTGAAATCAAGAGATTTGGCTGGAGAAAGAAGAAATAGCATGGTAAAAACTGGGGCGAGCAAGCCACGAGTATGCAGGACTTTCGTCTGCCCAGGCCAGCCGCCGTCACATAGGAATTGGCTATAGATAGCTTTAGTTTAATAAATCACAAACCCGATAGCTTTCTA
>CAIWNX010000315.1 GCA_903914175.1 uncultured beta proteobacterium
GACTCGGCTGTCCGCAGTGGCGCGCTGAGTAACGTGTATCTCAGCCTGTCCGGGCTGTGGACTTACACCACGTCATGGGACACGACCTTCAACTTCCCTTCGATACTGGCTCAGCGGCGCGGACTTGGTCCTTCAACTTCCCTTCGATACTGGCTCGTCGCGGGCCGGTAGACCTTCAACTTCCCTTCGATACTGGCTCAGCGGATTCTTGCTGATCCTTCAACTTCCCTTCGATACTGGCCTGTCGCGTCCTGCTTGGCCTTCAACTTCCCTTCGATACTGGCAAGAGGCGCAGCGCGAGGCCTTCAACTTCCCTTCGATACTGGCTTACCGGAGCGAACCTGAGCCTTCAACTTCCCTTCGATACTGGCGAAGCCTCGGCCAACCACCCTTCAACTTCCCTTCGATACTGGCTCTCCCGGCGACTTTGTAATCCTTCAACTTCCCTTCGATACTGGCCGAAGTCCGCGCTTGGAACCTTCAACTTCCCTTCGATACTGGCCAGGACTTGACCGCCAGCCCTTCAACTTCCCTTCGATACTGGCAAGAGCCACAATAAGTCTATATCCGGCAAGGATTTTTGACCAGCAGAAGTGTGCGAGGGAGGCAGGAAATGGACGACTTTCAGCATCCAGATTCGGTTTGGACATGGTCTTCTTCGGTTCGGCGAGGTAGGGCGAGCCTGTGGATACCGTACCTCCAAGGGATTGAGAAGACCAAAGCGGGTTGGTTAATCACGTACAGCGGCGGAGAATTTGTCGCGGACCTGTCCAAGGTTGACTCCATCCTCCTGTATGGCGCCACCGGCTCATTGCCGGTCAGCTTTCTTGACGACCTTGCTTCCAAACGCGTGCCACTGCTGATTCACCGCAGAAACTTGGCCGACCCCTATGTCTTTGTGCCGGGCGGCAGGCGCGATGATGCGGACATTCTGACGGCACAGATACAGTGTCGGCAGAACAAGAGCAAGTCCGCATATGTGGCACGGACGCTGGTACGGGAGCGATTCAGCAACGGTCTGTTTCCTGTGACGGATGGTTTTTTTGAACGTCTCAGACACATCCGCAGCGTCGAGCAAATCCGCCTTGAAGAGGCGCACCAAAGCAAGCTTTACTGGGAGCATTTCTTTTCGGAATTGGACATGCCAAAGGAGAACAGAAGGGCAGATAACCCTGTCGCCGCGGCTCTGGATGCGGGATCGTTTTTTCTCTACGGCGTCATGTTGCGCTGGGTATTGATGCACAAACTCTCGCCTGCACACGGCTACTTGCATGTGACCACGGGTTACCCAAGCCTTGTTTACGATTTGATGGAGCCGTACCGATACATCTTCGAGAGCGAGGTGCTCAAGGCCGCAAAGGCCGGCGCGAGCGACCTCACCGCGGCTTGCCTGAGTGGAATCAAATCGTCGATGGACACCACAGTCTTTGTGCCATCACACCGCGCCTACGTGCGTCGCAAGAACCTCGTGCATGGTGCGGTGCTGTCGCTGCGGAGTTGGTTGATTGGTGAATCTTCCAGGCTTGTATTGCCGGCCGAAGGTCCAAAAATCGGAGGCCGGCGACCAACGATTGGTTATCGGCTGCCAGGCGTTGATAGAAAATAAAAGACCCCCGCTTGAAGGGCGTCGGGGGGTCAGCGACGCCTGCTTGGTAAGGTGCGGAGTATGAGTCCAAGGCCAAGCAGGAAGTGGGTGCATGGTGGCACGTGATGGGGTGGGTGTCAATAGTCCTTGTTGACATGGTGAAGATGACATGGATGCCGGATCAGGTCCGGCATGACAAGGGCGGGGTTTGGCATGGATTGCGGGTTGGTGCCCGCAATGACAGCACCGGGGCATGGATTGCCGCGCTGCGCTCGCAATGACGGAGTTGGGTGGTCTGCAATTTGAAACGATCAATAATGCCCCATGCCCACCCGCCACAGCACCCCCAGCAAAGAAGAGATCGCCCTGTTGCCCGAGTTTGACCGCCTCGGTCCTGAGCGCATTGCGCTGGTGGCAACGGCGGCGCAGGCGCGCGAGGCGGATGCGGCGCTGCGCGGCACGGCGGTTTGGGGTTTTGATACGGAATCGAAGCCGACCTTCTTCAAGGATCAGGTCTCCGAAGGGCCGCACGTGGTGCAGCTATCGACGCTGGAGCAGGCCTGGGTTTTTCAGTTGCACGACCCGGAGTGCAGCGCCATCGTTGCGCAGTTGCTGGCACTACCGGGCTATACCAAGGCCGGTTTTGGCTTGGGTGATGATCGCAAGCGCATTGCTTCCAAGCTCGGGGTGCAGGCGCAGGATGTGCTGGACCTCAACACCATTTTTCATGCACGCGGCTACCGCAAGGACATGGGTGTCAAAGGCGCGGTGGCGGTGCTGTTTCAGCAGCGCTTTATCAAGTCAAAGAAAGCCACAACCTCGAACTGGGCCGCACCGACACTGAGCCCGTCGCAACTGATTTACGCCGCCAACGATGCTTATGCGGCGCTGCGCGTGTTCCACGCGTTAAAACCCGACTGAGCCAATCCCGTATTGCGCTGCACTGCATACGGGCTACGCGGTGGCGCTCAGGTTGAGAGTTTGCGTCCCAGCTTGTTCTGCACGGCTTCAACCTTGCTCTTGATGCGCCCACCGGGGCCGCTGCGGGCGTCGATTTTGATGTGCACACCGATGCGTTCGCAGTCGGCGGCCAGTTCGCGGTAGCAGGCGCCCACGACGCCCATCACCTCGTCCCATTCGCCTTCGATGATGGTGCCCATGGGCGTGAGCTGGTAGGGCAGGCCGCTTTGGTCGATGATGTTGAGGATGCGCGCAACGAAGGGGCTCATGCTCAGGCTCTTGCCGGAGGGCGCCATCGAGAATTCAAGCAAAACCATGGTTTGTTCCTGTACCGTGGGGTGGAAGCCTAATTATCCCAGTCGCCACCACCACCGCCCGCGTCAACCGAGCCGCCGTCGTCCCATGAACTGGTGTCGTTGAGACCAAAGTTCTGGCCGCCCATGTCGGCGTTGCGATCAAAGCCGGGGTCAGTGTTGTGGCCGGCATTGTCGAAACCGCTGGGGTTCTGGTTGTCGTGACCCATCAGGTTGCGGCCAATGGCTTGCGCTGCCATCACGCCGGCGCCGACTGCCAAACCGGTGGCGACGCCACCCATGATGCGTCCGCCCATGCCGGTGCCGGGGGCCTGGCCATAGGCGGGCTGGCCGTAACCGGGTTGACCGTAGGCGGGCTGCATGGCGGTACCACCACCCATACCAAAGGTCTGCGGTCCGGCCATGCCGTTGGGCGCTGCATAGACTGGTTGTTGCTCAATCGCTGCCGGTGCACGCCGGCGAAACATAAAGTAACCGAGCATGATCACGCCACCGGCCAGCAGCAGCGGCAAAGCCCAGGAGGACGAGGATGCCGGTTCGGCTGGCGCACGTTCTCGTGCGACGGAGCGCTGCGGGTTGCTCGGGCTGCTGCGTGCTGCGAGTTGGGCGCGCAGCGCTTGCACCGCTTCCGGCTTGGCAAACGGCAGTCCGGGTTTCAGCGTTTCGGCTTGCGCCAAAGCATCACGGGCGCGTGGCAGATTGCCCTGGCGTGCGTAGAGTTCGCTCTGCACAAAATGCGCTGTTGCGCTTTTGGGATGCGTCACCAGCACCTGCTGGATCATCACCTGCGCTTCTTCGAGTTTGCCGGCCTGTGCCGTGGCATAGACCTCCTTGATGCCGGGCTCGGATTGCGCCATGGCAAAGCCGAAGCTCAGGAAGAAGGCGAGAAGCAGCCAGATTCTGGCGCGGGCAATGAGTGATGTCTGTTTCATGGGTGTTTCCTGTTAAGCGCGAAGGACTGACCTGCGCAACTTGGTGGCGAGCATAGCAATTGCAAGCGTCAACTGCGTGTCGTCTGGGTAAAGTTCCGCCACGCGGGCGTGGCAACCGTGTCCCTGCTACAGTGACACGCTGTTTGTTTCGAATGGAACCATCATGAAATCACACTTTCTCTTTCGTCTGGCTTTGCTGGGCAGCGTGTCCGCGTTGTGTGCTGCCGGCGTTCAGGCGGCCTCGGTGGCGCCGGTGGCGGCCGAGCACGGCATGGTTGTCACGGCGCAGCATCTGGCAACGCAGGTTGGCGTTGATGTTCTCAAAAAAGGCGGCAACGCCATCGACGCGGCCGTTGCGGTGGGCTACGCGCTGGCCGTGGTCTATCCGGCCGCTGGCAACCTCGGTGGTGGCGGTTTCATGACGCTGCAACTGGCCGATGGGCGCAAGACCTTTCTTGATTTCCGCGAGAAGGCACCTCTCGGTGCGAGCGCCAATATGTACCTTGATGCCAGCGGCAACGTGGTCAAGGGACTCAGCACCAAGGGCTATCTGGCGGTCGCGGTGCCGGGGTCCGTGGCCGGCTTCGAGATGGCGCGCGCCAAGTACGGCACGCTGCCGCGTGCGACCTTGATGGCGCCGGCAATCAAGCTGGCCGAGCGCGGCTTTGTGCTGCAGCAGGGCGATGCCGACTTCTTTCAGACCGCGGTCGCTGATTTGCGTGCCGACGCACCGTCGGCCACCATTTTTCTGAACAAGGGCGAGCTGCCGATAGCCGGGCACAAGCTGGTGCAAAAAGACCTGGCGAAAACGCTCAAGCTGATCAGCAGCAAGGGCGCAGACGGTTTCTACAAGGGGCCGGTTGCCAAGGCGCTGGTGGCGGCGAGCGTGGCCGGCAAGGGCCTGTTGACGCAGGCCGATCTGGACCAGTACGCGGTGCGCGAACTGGCACCGGTGGAGTGCGATTACCGTGGCTATCACGTTGTCTCGGCGCCGCCGCCGAGTTCGGGTGGTGTGGTGATCTGTGAGGTTCTCAACATCGTCGAAGGCTACCCGCTCAAAGACCTGGGCTTTCGCTCGGCGCAGTCGGTGCATTACCTGATCGAAGCCATGCGCCACGCCTATGTGGACCGCAACAGCTACCTCGGCGACCCCGATTTTGTGAAGAACCCGCTCGAGCGTCTGCTCGACAAGGGCTACGCGGCCAAGATTCGCGCCGCCATCGATCCGGCCAAGGCTGGCGTGTCGAAAGACATCAAGCCCGGTGTTGAGCCGCATGAAGGGATGAACACCACGCACTATTCGATTGTCGACAAGGACGGCAACGCGGTGGCCGTGACCTACACCCTGAACGACTGGTTTGGCGCCCGTGTCACCGCAGCCGGTACCGGCGTCTTGCTCAACAACGAGATGGATGACTTCACCATCAAGATTGGTGTGCCCAATATGTACGGTCTGGTGCAGGGCGAAGCCAACGCCATTGCCCCGGGCAAGCGGCCGCTGAGTTCCATGAGCCCGACCATCGTCAGCCAGAACGGCAAGCCGGTGATGGTGGTGGGAACGCCGGGCGGCAGCCGCATCATCACGGCCGTGACGCACACCATCCTGAACGTGATCGACTACGGCATGAACGTGCAGGAAGCCATCGATGCGCCGCGTTTTCATCAGCAGTGGCTGCCGGACCTGACCAACGTCGATACCTTTGGCCTGAGCCCTGATTCGCGCAAGATGCTGGTCGAGATGGGGCACAAGCTGGGTGCGCCGCAACCGGGCAGCCACCTGGCAGCGATCCTGGTTGGCGCGCCCTCGCTGGGCGGCAAGCCGGTGGCCAACAATCGTTTCTACGGCGCCAACGATCCGCGCCGCAACACCGGGCTCGCGCTCGGGTATTGAGCCAGCGCGCCGGCTAGAGGCGCTGCTGCGTGAATGTGGCGATGCGCTGCGCCGTATCGGGGTCGGCGAAGCAGGCCATGGCGGCCTTGTTTTCCAGATCGAGTGCTTTTTCCAGTTGTGTCTGCAAGCCGCTGGTCAGCAGGCGTTTCAGGCGCGTGGTGGCGCCGCGTGAGCGTGTTGCCACCTGGGCTGCGAGTTCCATCGCCGTGGGCAGCATGGCCTCTTGCGTGCTGACGCGGTTGACCAGTCCCAGGCGCTGCAGATCGGCCGCGCTGTGGTGGGCGCCGAGCACAATCAGTTCCATCGTGCGCTGATGCCCGAGCGCTTGCGGCAGCAGGTGCGTGACGCCGCCGGTCACAAAATGCCCGAGTGCCATTTCCGGGAAGAAGCACACCAGCGTGTCGGCCGCTACCACCATGTCGCAGTTGAGCACCCATTCAAAACCGCCGCCCACCGCGTAGCCGTGCACGGCGCCGATCACCAGCTTGGGGCCGAACATGATGTCGCGCGTGATTTGCTGGATGCGCTCGCAGTGCAGCGCAATTGCGGCCGGCGACTCCGACTGCTGGTCGAATTCCTTGAGATCATCGCCAGCGCAAAAGGCGCGCCCGGCGCCGGTCAGCACGATGCAGCCGGTAGCCGGGTCGGCCTGTGCCTGCACCAGTGCGGCGTGCAAGTCCACCAGCAGTTCGCCGCCAATGGCGTTGAGGCGCTGCGGACGGTTCAGCGTGACCAGGCTGACCTGGCCCACGGCTTTGATTTCGGCATAGTTCATTTCATCGCTCCTTGATTCTTTTCGCGGTCCCAGCTGTCGGCGCTGATGCCCTCATTTTGCAGCCGGAATTTTTCGACCTTGTCGGTTGGTGTCTTGGGCAGGCCTGGCAGAAAACGGATGTAGCGCGGCAGCATGAAGCGCGCCATGCGCGTGCTGCAAAACGCGCTCAGTTCTGCCGCGTCGGGTGGCGTATCGGCGCGCAGCACCACACAGGCCATCACCTCTTCTTCGGTCAGTTCGCTGGGCACGCCGATGACGGCGCATTCCAGCACGTCGGGGTGCTGCTCGATCACCATCTCGACCTCGGCAGCCGAGATGTTTTCGCCGCGCCGGCGCACGATGTCCTTGCGCCGACCGACAAAGTAGAGCCAGCCCTCATTGTCCTGGCGCAGCAGGTCGCCGGTATGAAACCAGAGGTCACGAAATGCACTCAGACTGGCGTCTGGCATGCCGTAGTAGCCATGCATGATGAGTGAGGGTTCGCGTGCGCGGATCACCAGTTCACCCGCTTGACCGACCGGCACTTCAAAGCCGTCTTCATCCTGCAGGCGCACCTCAAACGGGCCGATGGGCTTGCCGCAGGAACCGACGCGCCGTGGCGCATCCTGCGGCGTAAAGATCATGGCGCCGGCTTCGGTCAGGCCGTAGAGTTCGACCAGGCGGCAGCCAAAGCGGGCCTCGAACTCCGGCGCCCAGGCCGGCAGCGGCACACCCCAACCCAGGCGCGCAGGGTGATTGCGATCCTGCGCCGAGGGCGGCTGCTTCCACAGCATGGTGATGGTTGCGCCCATGAAGTCAAAGACCGTGGCTTTGAGTTCGCGCATCTCGTCCCAGTAACGCGTGACGCTGAAGCGCTCGCCGATGGCGGCGACGCCGCGCAACAGCAGCGCCGGCGCAATGGTCATGACGGCGGCGTCAAGATGGAACATCGGATACGGGCAGTACAGCACGTCATCAGCGGTGAGTCCCAGGCCCTGGATCGTCAGCGCGGCCTGCCCCAGCACAAAGCGGTGCGGGATCATGGCGGCCTTGGAGCGCCCGGTGGTGCCCGAGGTGTAGAGCAGCAGGCAGAGTTCGGCAAAGCCGATGTCGGGCGGCGCCAACGGCGCGGCGCCGTGGGCTTGCAGCGTGTCCCAGGACTGGCAGTCGGCTTCGGCGTCGCCGCCGACGATGATGTATTGCGCAACGTGCGTGAGCGTGGCGCGCACCTCGGCGAGCTGCGGGTACAGGCTGGCGTGCGCCAGCATCAATTTGCTTTGCACCAGATTGACGGCGTCGCTCAGCACCTGACCGCGAAACGCGGTGTTGACCGGCGCCGTCACGGCGCCGAGCTTGGCCAGCGCAAACCAGAGCAGGGCGAACTCGATGCAGTTGGGCAGCAAGAGGCTGACGTTGTCGCCGCGCCGCACGCCCTGCGCCTGCAAACCCGCGGCGAGCCGGTCCGAGGCGCTGTCAACCTGGCGATAAGTCCACTCGCCGTTCATCATGCGGATGAAGGGTTTGTCGGGTGCCTGCGCCGCAGCCTGGCGCAGCTCAGCGGCCAGCGAACTGGCAAAGGAGGGCGCAATACCGCCCACGGTGTCGAGTTTCATGTCCGTATTATTGATGCTATGCTGATGTCACTGTCAGACGCGGCCTCGCTGGCCCCGCCCAATCCAACTTAAAAAAGGAACTGCCATGCCCGGCCTTCTGCCCAACGTCGATCCCGACGGCCTGCTCGAATTCTCGGTGGTCTACACCGACCGCGCCCTCAATCACATGTCCAGGAGTTTCCAGGGCGTGATGAAGGACATTTCGTCCATGCTCAAAACCGTGTACCACGCCAAGTCGGTTGCGATCGTGCCGGGCAGCGGCACTTTCGGCATGGAAGCCGTGGCGCGCCAGTTTGCCGCCGACAAGAAGGTGCTGATCATCCGCAACGGCTGGTTCAGTTTCCGCTGGTCGCAGATTCTGGACATGGGCCGAATTGCTGCCGAATCGACCGTGCTCAAAGCGCGCCGTGTTGGTACCGGCAAGCAATCACCCTGGGTGCCGGCGCCGATTGACGAAGTGGTGGCCGCCATCCGCGCCAAGAAGCCCGATATCGTTTTTGCGCCGCATGTGGAAACCGCCTGCGGCATGATCCTGCCCGACGATTACCTGCGCGCCGTTTCTGCCGCCGTGCACGAAGTCGGCGGCTTGTTTGTGCTCGACTGCATCGCCTCTGGCGCGGTCTGGGTCGACATGGTGGATACCGGTGTTGACATCCTCGTCAGCGCGCCGCAAAAGGGCTGGAGCAGTTCGCCTTGCTGCGCCATGGTGATGCTCAGCGAGCGTGCCCGCACCGCCATCGATGGCACGACCAGCAGCAGCTACGCCTGTGATTTGAAGAAGTGGCTGCAGATCATGGAAACCTATGAAGGCGGCGCCCACGCCTACCACGCCACGATGCCGACCGATGCCCTCACAAAGCTGTGCGAAGTGATGAAGGAAACGCAGGCCTACGGCTTTGAGAAAGTTTGCGCCGAGCAGATCGAACTTGGCACCAAGGTGCGCGCCCTGTTTGAGAGCCGCGGTATCCCGAGTGTGGCCGCCGAGGGCTTCAAGGCGCCCGGTGTGGTGGTGAGCTACACCGAGGACCCCGAGATCCAGGCCAGCCGCAAGTTCCTCGCCGTCGGTCTGCAGACCGCTGCTGGCGTGCCGCTACAGTGCGACGAGCCCGCTGACTTCATGACCTTCCGCATCGGCCTGTTCGGCCTCGATAAGTGGCACAACGTGGACCGCACCGTTGCGCAGATGGCCGCCGCGCTGGACAAGGTTCTCTAGCCGCCACTCTGTTTTGCTATCCCGGAACAGCGGTTGCCATCCTGGATTAGCGGTTGTCATCCCGGACTTGATCCGGGATCCATGCCTTCTGACAGTGCCACACGACCCCTGGATTGCGGATCAGGTCCGCACTGACAGCACAGGGTGCAATGCCGGTCAGTCGCCCGGCATTCTGCGCAGCAGGTTGACCCGCATCGGGCGCTCAAAGTAGGCGCCGGTCGGGGTCATGTGCGGCGCGAAGCGTTCGCGCACGGCGGCCAGGGTGGTGGCGTCGAGTTGGTGATCGAGGTAGGTGATGGCGATCAGGCGCTGCTCGAATTCTGCAAAGTCGCGGTAGCGCACCGGCATGTCGAAGAACACCTCGCTGACCTGTTCCCAGGCGCCGCTGGCCACGGCTTTCTGCACCGCAAGCAGGGCCGCAGCGCGCACCCGTTCCTCGTCATGAAACAAGCGCATGATTTCGTTCTGCGCGCCGGCAAATACCGGCTCCGCAACATAGAGCAGACCACCGGGTCGCAGCACGCGGTGCACTTCGGCCAGTGCCTGATCGAGCAGGTCCAGCGGGATGTGGTGCAGCGACTTGAACATCAAGGCCAGATCGAATTGATCTGCTGCGAAGGGAATTGCCTGCGCGCTGGCTTGCAGAAAATGCAGGCGCGCTTGGGGCGCGAGCAGGTTCTTGGCGTGCTGGCGTTCGTCCACTTCCAGCGCGCTGACTTCGCAGGCCGGAAAACGCGTCAGCAGGTTGCGTGAGAGTTGCGCGGCGCCACAGCCGAGTTCGATGATGCGCGGGTGCTGATTCAGATCGACCAGTGAATGCAGCAGTTCGAGTTCGTCGGTGATCAGGGGCATGTTCGCGTGTGGGTCAAAATGGAGGCACCATCCTAACCGAGTCCCTGTTGAGGAAAATGATGAACGACAACACGCGCACCCTGGACGCAGCCACTCTGGCCCACCTGCAAAGCTGGATCGGCAAGACCGAAACCCTGGCGGATGACATCACTGCCGCGCCGGTGCGCGCCCTGTCTGCCACGCTGGACCGCGATGATGCGGCGCCTGTCATGGGGTCGACCGTGCTGCCACCGCTATGGCACTGGCTCTACTTTTTGCCCAAGCAGCGGCAAAGCGAAATTGGCCCGGATGGCCACCCCAAACGCGGTGGCTTTCTGCCGCCGGTACCGCTGCCGCGGCGCATGTGGGCGGGCGGCCGTCTGCGCTGGCTGCCTGAGAACCCGCTGCGCGTGGGTGATACCGTGCAACGCATCTCGCGTATCGACTCGGTCACGCACAAGGCTGGACGCACCGGTGATCTGCTGTTTGTGCTGGTGAAGCACGAAGTGCACAACGGCAAAGGACTTGCCCTGACTGAAGAGCATGACATCGTCTACCGCGCTGCGGCAAATCAGACCCCCACGCTCGGCACTGGCGTGTCGTCGCTGCCCCCCGAGGGGGCCCTCGCGGCTAGGGGCGGCCCGTCGCCGCTCGCCAATGACCCCGTGCCAGCGCCGACAGCGGCGGAGCAGGGTGCGCTCTGGCAGCGCGAGATCGTGCCCGACGATGTGCTGCTGTTTCGCTATTCGGCGCTGACCTTCAACGGTCACCGTATCCACTACGATCGCAAGTATGTGACCGAAGTCGAGGGCTACCCGGGCCTGATCGTGCACGGCCCGCTGATCGCCACGCTGCTGGTCGACCTGGTGCGTCGTCATGTACCGGATTCCTTCATCAAAGGCTTTCATTTCAAGGCGGTGCGGCCGACCTTTGACCTGCACCCGTTCCGGCTCAGTGGCAAGCCGTCGCCCGACGGCAAGACGGTACAGCTCTGGGCGCAGGACCACGAGGGCTGGCTCACCATGCAGGGCACGGTTGAGCTTGACTGAAAACATATCGATAACCACAGACCCACACCATGATCAAAAGCGACCCAGACCAGTACCAGGAAATCCGTGACGCCGTGCGCGCCCTGTGCGCCGAGTACCCCGATGAATACCACCGCAAGATTGACGAGCAGCGCGCCTACCCGGAAGCCTTTGTTGACGCGCTGACCAAGGCCGGCTGGATGGCGGCGTTGATCCCGCAGGAGTACGGCGGCTCCGGTCTGGGGCTGACCGAGGCCTCGGTCATCATGGAAGAGATCAACCGCAGCGGCGGCAACTCAGGTGCCTGCCACGGCCAGATGTACAACATGGGCACGCTGCTGCGCCACGGTTCCAAGGCGCAGAAAGCGCATTACCTGCCAAAAATCGCGAGCGGTGAATGGCGCTTGCAATCCATGGGCGTGACCGAGCCCAGTACCGGCACCGACACCACCAAGATCAAGACCACGGCCGTGAAGAAGGGCGACCGCTACGTTGTCAACGGGCAGAAGGTCTGGATCTCGCGCGTGCAGCACAGCGACTGGATGATCCTGCTGGCGCGCACCACGGCGCTGGCTGACGTGACCAAAAAATCAGAAGGCATGTCGATCTTCATGGTCGATCTGCGCCAGGCCGAAAAGAGCGGCATGAGCGTGCGCCCGATTCCGAACATGGTGAACCACGAGACCAACGAACTGTTCTTTGAGAACCTCGAAATCCCGGAAGAGAACCTGATCGGCCAGGAGGGCAAGGGCTTCAAATACATCCTGGACGGGCTGAACGCCGAGCGCACCCTGATCGCCGCCGAATGCATTGGTGATGGCTACTGGTTTCTGGATCGCGTCACGAAATACGTCAACGAGCGCATCGTCTTCGGTCGCCCGATCGGCCAGAACCAGGGCGTGCAGTTTCCGATTGCCGACGCCTACATCGAAGTCGAAGCGGCCAATCTGATGCGCTACAAAGCCTGCGAACTGTTCGACGCCGGCCAGTCCTGCGGCGCCCAGGCCAACATGGCCAAGTACCTGGCGGCCAAAGCCAGTTGGGAAGCGGCCAATGCCTGCATCCAGTTTCACGGTGGTTTTGGTTTTGCCAATGAGTACGACGTCGAGCGCAAGTTCCGCGAGACCCGGCTCTATCAGGTGGCGCCGATTTCGACCAATCTGATTTATTCGTTTATTGCGGAGCATGTGTTGGGGATGCCGAGGTCGTTTTGATGCTTTGTCTTCAAGCAGACGGCGTGTCGGGATATGCGCCCGACAGCGCAGTAACTTTCTTTTGCTTCGCCAAAAGAAAGTCACCAAAGAAAAGGCGAGCCGACGTCAGGGCCGCTTCGCGGTGCCCGGGTTTTTGGGGTCAGAGCCCAAATTCGCCGAGCCTTCGGCTCGCCCTCCGGGTGCGGCACAAAGTGCCGCAGCGAAATTGGTGTCTGACCCCAATAACCCTCCGCTGCTCAGCCCTGCCTCAACGGCGGGGAATTCAAACATCCGAGTATCCCCGCAGCGCGCGCGTTGGGGCTGTCCCCCGCCGTTATGAGGAGGCGAGTAGCGCAGAGGCGGGCGGATCAGGGGCGCAGATGTTTGAGCCCGCAGGGCGAGTTTCTGCGCACCCCGCCCGAATCGAGCAACGCAGCGTACCGGCGCAGCCGGGCGACGAATCCGGCTCGCCTTCTCTTTGCTTACTTTCTCTTGGCGAAGCAAGAGAAAGTGAGTCGCCCGTCGGGGCGAGACCCGACCTGCATGCGAACTGAAACGATTTGAAATTAAGCAAATGAAAACCAGACCCCTAGACGGCATCACCGTCATCTCCCTCGAACACGCCATCGCCGCGCCGTTCTGCACCCGCCAGCTGGCCGACCTTGGCGCGCGCGTGATCAAGGTCGAGCGGCCCGGTTTGGGCGATTTCGCCAGGGCGTATGACACACGCGTCAAGGGCCAGGCTTCGCACTTTGTCTGGACCAATCGCTCCAAGGAGAGTCTGACACTGGACCTCAAGCAACCGGCTGCGCTAGCGGTGTTGCGCCAGTTGATTGCGAAGGCCGACGTGCTGGTGCAAAACCTTGCGCCCGGCGCGGCAGCGCGCATGGGTTTGAGTTTCGAAGCGCTTGGTCAGGATCATCCAAGTCTGATCGTTTGCGACATTTCCGGCTATGGCGAAGATGGCCCTTACCGCGACAAGAAGGCCTATGACTTGCTGATTCAGAGCGAGGCCGGATTTTTGTCGGTCACCGGCACGCCCGATATGCCGAGCAAGGCCGGCAACTCGATGGCCGATATTGCGGCTGCCATGTACGCCTATACCAACATCCTGTCGGCCCTGTTGCTGCGTGGCAGGACCGGCAAGGGTTCGCACATTGATGTCTCGATGCTGGAGTCGCTGGCCGAGTGGATGGGTTATCCGCTGTACTACGCTTTCGACGGCGCGCCACCGCCGCCGCGTTGTGGCGCCTCACACGCCAGCATTTACCCCTATGGGCCGTTTCAGGCGGGTGACGGCGGCACCGTGATGCTGGGTTTGCAGAACGAGCGCGAATGGAAGCAGTTTTGCCAACAGGTGTTGCAGGACGCAGCGCTGGCCATGGACGGGCGCTTTGACAGCAACGCCCGGCGCAACGAAAACCGTGATGCGCTCAAGGCGATCATCCTCGAAGCGTTTGCCAAGCTCAGCACCGAACAAGTGCTTGAGAGACTGGATCAGGCGCAGATTGCCAACGCGCGTATGAATGACATGGCCGGCGTTTGGGCGCATCCGCAGTTACAGGCGCGCCAGCGCTGGCAAAACGTGGGTTCGCCGGCGGGCGATATGCCCGCGCTGCTGCCGCCCGGGCGCAGCAATGCGTTTGACTACCGCATGGACCCGGTGCCGGCTGTGGGCCAGCACACCGAGGCCATTTTGCGCGAGCTCGGGCAGGACGATGCCGCCATTGCCAGTCTGCGTGCCGCCGGTGCGATTTGATCACTTGAATTGAAAGAGAAACCTCGATGAAATCCCCAAGCGCCGAACTTGCCGCCTTTGCCGCCGGCTTGCGTTTTTCTGATATTCCGGTGCCCGTTGTGCGCAAGACGGAAGACCTGCTGGTCGACTGGTTCGGCTCGGCGGTAGCGGGTCACGGTGCGCGAGCGGTTGCGAGCATCACCCGTTTTGCGCTGGCGATGGGGCCGCAGACGGGTCCGGCGGAAGTGATCGTCACACGGGCATCAAGCAGCCCTTATCTGGCGGCGATGGCCAATGCCGCAGCCTCGCACATGGCCGAGCAGGACGACGTGCACAACGGCTCGGTCTTTCACCCGGCCACGGTTGTGTTTCCGGCTGCGCTGGCGGTGGCGCAGGCGCTGGGTGCAAGCGGCCAGCAGTTATTGACGGCGGCAGTGGCGGGCTACGAGGTTGGCATCCGCGTTGGTGAGTTCCTGGGGCGGTCGCATTACAAGGTTTTTCACACGACGGGCACGGCCGGCACGCTGGCGGCAGCAGCAGCGGTTGGCAATCTGCTGGGCTTGGACGCGCAGCAGATGCAGCACGCTTTCGGCTCGGCCGGTACGCAGTCGGCGGGGCTCTGGGAGTTCCTGCGCACGGCTGCCGACAGCAAGCAGCTGCACACCGCGCACGCGGCCAGTGCCGGTTTGATGGCAGCCTATCTGGCCAAGGATGGCTTCACCGGTGCGGCGCAAATCTTCGAAGGGCCGCAAGGCATGGCGGCTGGCATGTCGAGCGACGCCGATCCCAGCAAACTGACCGATGGGCTTGGCACGCGCTGGGCCACGGCCGAGACTTCCTTCAAGTACCACGCCTGTTGTCGCCACACGCATCCGGCCGCCGACGCATTGCTGCAGGTGATGCAGGCGCACCAGCTCCAGAGCGCAGACATCGCGCATGTTGTCACGCATGTGCACCAGGGCGCCATCGATGTGCTGGGGCCGGTGACGAACCCCGTGACGGTGCACCAGAGCAAGTTTTCCATGGGCACCACACTGGCATTGGCGGCGCGCTTTGGTCACGCCGGGTTGGCCGAGTTTGAACAGCATTTTCTGGATCCAGAGACGCAGGCGCTGCGGGAACGGGTCGAGATGGTGCTGGACGCCGAGATCGATGCCGCTTATCCGCAACGCTGGATCGGCAAGGTGACGGTGAGCACCGTCGATGGCCGTGTGCTGCACGGGCGCATCGACGAGCCCAAGGGTGACCCCGGCAACACGCTGAGCCGCGAGGAAATCACGGCCAAGGCGCTGCGCCTGGCGGCTTTCAGTGGCGGCGCCAGCCCGGCCGAAATGAAGCGGGCGCTGGACAGGCTCTGGTGCGTTGTACAGTGGCCATGTGTTGGAGTTTTACTGGAGCGCCAAGCATGAACCGACCCGCCTATGAACCTTCACTGCTGGCATCCGCGCGCAGTTTTCTGTTTGTGCCTGCCACCCGGCCCGAGCGATTCGCAAAGGCGTTGGCTTCTGGTGCCGATGTGGTCATCATTGACCTGGAGGATGCGGTAGCCCCCGAATTCAAAGCCGATGCCTGTGCGCAGTTGCTGCTCGGGTTCAAACAGATGAGCAGCAGCGAGCGCAAACGCGTCATGGTTCGCATCAATGCCAGCACGACGCCCTGGTGTGGGAATGATCTGGCGCAGCTCCAAACGTTGATCCCGCTGGGCCTGAGCGCCGTGATGGTGCCCAAGGCAGAATCGGCCGCAGCGCTGGCACAGGTGGCAAACACCTTGGGTCCGAACTGCGCGCTGTTGCCACAAGTGGAAACGCTGGCCGGGCTGGATGCGGTAAATGAGATCACGCACGCCCCGCAAGTGCTGCGCCTGGTGTTTGGCAACATCGATTTTCAAGCCGATCTGGGGCTGCGCTGTGATGCGGACGAGCTTGAACTGCAGCCGGTGCGGCTGGCGCTGGTAATGGCTTCGCGCCGCGCAGGGCTGCCAGCGCCGGTGGATGGCGTTACGCTGGCGACGCAGGACAGTGCACGACTGCAGGCCGACGTGGCGCGCAGCCGTCGTGGCGGCCTGACCGGGAAACTGTGCATCCATCCGGCGCAGGTAGCAGACGTCAACGCCATGTTCGCGCCCAGTGTCGCCGAAGTGAATTGGGCAAAGCGGATCGTGTCTGGATTTGAAGCCAGCGCGGGTGCGGTATTCCTTCTGGATGGCCACATGATCGATGCCCCTGTGGTGTTGCTGGCCAAGAGTACATTGGCACTGACCCGACCGCTTTCATCAGCCGCGATGGACCCGCATGAGTGACGTTGGCAAGCAACTGCAAGCGTTCCGGGATTCGCGTTTTGCTGTGCCGGAATATGTCTACGGTACCGAAGGTCAGAAAGGCGGCTCACCCGGGCCTTTGAATATTCCAGCGGGCTTTAACGGAGCAGGCTCTGCAAATTGCTTCGTGTTGATAAAGAGGAGATATTTCATGAAATTATCCAAGCTGTTTGTGACGCTGCTGTTGGGCAGTGCCTGCGCCTGGGCCAGCGCACAAACCATCATCAAGTTCAGCCATGTGGTGGCAGCCGATACCCCCAAGGGCAAGGCATCCGAGTTCTTTGCCAAGCGCGCCGGAGAGCTGACCAAAGGCAAGGTCAAGGTCGAGGTTTATCCGAACAGCGCGCTGTACAAGGACGGCGAAGAAATGTCCTCGCTGCAGATGGGTTCGGTGCAAATGCTCGCACCTTCACTCGCCAAGTTCGGCCCGCTTGGCGTCAAGGAGTTCGAAGCTTTCGACTTCCCCTTCATGTTTGACGACACGGACGAACTGCACAAGATCACGCAGGGTCCCGTCGGCGCGGCCATGATGGCCAAGCTCGAGCCCAAGGGTATCAAGGGTCTGGCTTATTGGGACAACGGCTTCAAGTCGTTCTCTGCCAACATGCCGCTGAAGTCCGTGGCCGACTACAAGGGCAAGAAATTTCGCATCCAGTCTTCCAAGGTGCTGGAAGAACAGATTCGTTCGGTGGGCGGGATTCCGCAGGTGATGGCGTTCTCCGAGGTCTATCAGGCGCTGCAAACCGGCGTGGTGGATGGCACAGAGAACACCACCTCGAACATTTATTCGCAAAAGTACCAAGAGGTCCAGAAGCACCTGTCGCTCACAAACCATGGCTACATCGGCTACGCGGTCATCGTCAACAAGAAGTTCTGGGATGGCTTGTCGGCGGAGGTGCGCGGCCAACTCGAGCAGGCCATGGCCGAGGCCACAAACTATGCCAACAATATCGCTCAGGCGGAAAACGACGCGGCCCTGGCCGGCATCAAAAATAGCGGCAAAACTGCGGTGTATGAGCCGACCAAGGAAGAACGTCTTGCTCTGAAGAAAGCCATGGCATTGGTGCACACCAGGATGGCCGAGCGCGTTGGCAAGGAAACGCTGCAGGAGTTCTACAAGGCCACCGGCTTTGACCCGACCAAGCTCTAAGCTGGGCGCTGAACAGCGTCGGCATGTTAGGGGTTTTTCTAATTGTGCAGTCCTGTATTCAGGTGCAGGATGGCGCAGGGGTGCCGAAAGAAATTACGCACCCTGAAAAAATTGGCCAACCCAACCTGCTTTGAGGACGAACCCATGAAACTGAAGTTCACCACCATACTGACGGCGGCGCTGGCGGCGCTCTGCCTGGGTGCTGCGGCACCGGCCCTGAGCCAGAGCAACTGGCCGGACAAACCCGTGACCCTGGTGGTGCCGTTCGCAGCGGGCGGCCCAACCGATCTGGTGGCGCGGTTGATCGCGATCCCGATGGGCAAGTCGCTGGGACAGACCGTGCTGGTGGAGAATACCGTCGGCGCCGGTGGCACCATCGCCGGCGCCCGTGTTGCGCGCGCCGCGCCCAATGGCTACACGCTGTTCCTGCATCACATGGGCATGGCGACGGCGCCGGCCCTGTACAAAAAGTTGCCGTTTGATCCCCTGAAGGATTTCGAGTACATCGGCCAGGCGGTTGATGTGCCCATGACCTTGCTGGCGCGCAAGGACTTTCCGGCCAACAACTTCAAGGAACTCGAAGCCTATGTCCGCGCCAACAAGGACAAGATCTCCCTGGCCAATGCCGGGCTGGGAGCGGTCTCGCACCTGTGCGGCCTGCTGTTCATGAGCCAGATCGGTGTTGATCTCATCACCGTTCCCTACAAAGGCACCGGGCCGGCCATGAACGATTTGCTCGGCGGTCAGGTGGACTTGCTGTGCGATCAGACCACGACGACGGTACCGATCATCAAGGACGGCCGCGTCAAGGTCTACGGCGTGACCACACTCAAGCGCCTGAGCGCCTTGCCCAATGTGCCTACACTCGACGAGCAGGGTCTGAAGGGTTTTGAAGTCAAGGTTTGGCATGGCCTGTATGCGCCCAAGGGCACGCCGGCGCCGGTGCTGGAGAAAATCAACGCAGCACTGCGTGTGGCTTTGCAGGACAGCATGGTCAAGCAACGCATGGCGGACCTGAGTTCCGACATCGTGCCGATGGACAAGGTGACACCAGCCGGCCTGAAGACTCAACTCGAGTCCGAAATCGCCAAGTGGGGTCCGGTGATCCAGAAAGCCGGCATTTACGCCGACTGATGGGTGAGCGGCGGGGCGCTCAGGCCGGTTTGTGCATGAGCGTCATCGCCGTGTGGCCTTCGGCCAGTTCGGCCGTTGCCTGGCGCGCTGCGGCCTTGTCACCAGCGCTGGCAAACTTGCTGTAGCGGCCCAGGATGCTGACCAACTGGCCGTAGATGCGCGGGTTGCCCGCCAGGCACTCAGCTTGCTCCAGAAAGTCGGGCTCACCGGTCAGGTTGCCGACCAGGCCGCCGGCCTCGGTCACCAGCAGTGAGCCGGCTGCCACGTCCCAGGGCTTGAGACCCATCTCGAAAAATCCGTCGGTGTAGCCGGCTGCGACATAGGCCAGATCGAGCGCGGCAGCGCCGGGTCGGCGCAGACCGGCCGTGCGCTGCATGACGTCGCCCATCATGCGCAGATAGGTGTTGAAGTCGTCGGTCGGGCGAAACGGGAAGCCGGTGGAGATCAGGCACTCCTGCATGCGGATGCGCTTGGAGACGCGCAGGCGACGGTCGTTCAGGTAGGCGCCGCGGCCTTTGGTAGCGGTGAAGAGGTCGTTGCGGCTCGGGTCATAGATGACGGCCTGCTCGACCTTGCCCTTGACCGCCAGCGCAATGCTGACGCAGTACACCGGCAGGCCGTGGATGAAGTTGGTCGTGCCGTCAAGCGGGTCGATGATCCAGACGAATTCAGAATCTTTGGCGCCGTGTTCCTGGCCTGATTCCTCAGCCCAGATGCCGTGACCAGGGTAGGCGGTGAGCAGGGTTTCAATGATGATCTGCTCGGACGCGTGGTCGACATCGGTGACGAAGTCGTTGACCAGTTTTTGCGAGATGCGGACCGATTCAACGTCCAGTGCTGCGCGGTTGATGATGGCACCGGCGGCGCGGGCCGCCTTGACGGCCACGTTGATCATGGGATGCAGATTGGGGGACATGGATGATTTTTTACTCGATTCTTGCGGGACAGGCCCCAATTAACAGCCATCGTTGCCAGCGACAATAGTGTGATTTTAACCGTCACGCTGCTTTTTCAATTTCTGTGCCGATGCAAACTCGTTTTATTCTGATCAACACCAGCCATGCCGGCAATGTCGGCGCTGCGGCGCGGGCCATGAAAACCATGGGCTTTGATGACCTGGTGCTGGTGGCGCCGCGCTGGGCCAATGTGCTGCGGCGCGAGGAGACGATCCAGCGTGCCAGCGGTGCCCTCGACGTGCTGGAGAACGCACGCATCGTGGCCACGCTGGATGAAGCGCTGGACGGCATGACGCATTTGTGCGCCACCGCCATGACGCCGCGTGATTTTGGTCCGCCCACGGTGACGCCGCGTGTGCACTTTGAACAGTTCGCTTCAAGCCTGAGCGCCGGCGGGCCGGCGCAGGGCATGGCCTTTCTGTTTGGTTCCGAGCGTTTTGGCATGCTTAACGAGGATGTGTACCGCTGCCACGTGGCGCTGAGCATTCCGAGCAACCCGAAATTCGGTTCACTCAATCTGGCCTCTGCGCTGCAGGTCATCGCCTACGAGTGGCGACTGGCACTGGGCGGCTACGCCGTAGACGACGCCACGGCGCCGCCGGTGCTGGCCGATGCCAGCGAACTTGCGGGCATGCTGGCACATTGGGAGCGCGCCCTGGTGGGCATCGGTTTTCTGGACCCGCTCGCGCCCAAGAAGCTCATGCCCCGGCTCAACCAACTGTTCAACCGGGCTGGCGTTACGCAGGAAGAAATCCACATCCTGCGCGGCATTGCCAAGATGATGGACCCAAGCCCAAAACCCTAGTGGCCGCATGCGGCTAGACTTGCGCGATGTTTTCCCGACTCCGTTCCGACATTCAATGCATTCTTGACCGCGACCCGGCGGCGCGCAGCCGCTGGGAAGTGATCACCTGTTACCCGGGCCTGCATGCGCTGATGCTGCACCGGCCGGCACATTGGTGCTGGCAGCACGGCTTGAAATGGCTGGGACGTTTCATTTCGCATATTGCGCGCTTCCTGACCGGCATCGAAATTCACCCTGGCGCCCGCATCGGCGAACGCGTTTTCTTTGACCACGCGATGGGCGTGGTGGTGGGTGAGACGGCCGAGATTGGCGACGGTTGCACCATTTACCAGGGCGTGACGCTGGGCGGCACGGCCTTGTATAAGGGCACCAAGCGCCATCCGACGCTCGGGCGCAATGTGGTGGTGGGGGCGGGGGCCCAGGTGCTGGGCGGCTTCACCGTTGGCGATGACGCCAAGGTGGGTTCCAACGCGGTGGTGACCAAGCCGGTGCCGGCTGGCGCTACGGCGGTGGGCAACCCGGCGCGCATCATTCAGGCCGAACTCGATGTCAAGCGCGAGGAAGCGGCTTCCAAGATGGGCTTTTCAGCCTATGGCGTGACGCAGAACGACGATCCATTGAGTCAGGCCATGCGTGGCCTTATCGACAGCGCTGGCTCGCAAGAGCATCAGATTGCGATGCTCTGGGGCGCGATTGAGGCCTTGCAGGCTGATCGCAGCGGTCCCAATTGCGTGCCGGGTGACGCTGCGCGCAGCGAGCACTTTGAGGCCGAGAAGCTCAATCAGTTGGTTGGGAAGTAGTTCGAATTTGTCATCCCGGACTTGATCCGCAATGACCACTATTGTGTCGGCCGGATCGCCGACTTGGGACGGAACGCCTTGCAGACTTCGTCGTTTGTTTCCAGGTAGGGGCCACCGATCAGGTCGATGCAATAGGGCACGGCGGCAAATATGCCGGCCATGACGGAGGCACCGCTGCTGTCACGCAGGCCTTCGAGTGTTTCCTGAATTGATTTTGGCTGCCCTGGCAGGTTGATGATCAGCGTCTGTTCTCGGATCACGGCCACTTGTCTGGACAGGATGGCGGTCGGCACAAATTTGAGGCTGATCTGGCGCATCTGCTCGCCAAAGCCCGGCATTTCCTTGTGCGCCACCGCCAGCGTGGCTTCGGGCGTCACGTCGCGCAGCGCCGGTCCCGTGCCGCCCGTGGTCAGCACCAGCGCGCAGCCGGCATCGACCAGTTCGATCAGGGTCTCGCTGATGCGTGCCTGTTCGTCGGCGATCAGGCGTGGCTCGAACTGCAGTGGGTTCTTCAGGGCGCGGCTCAGCCAATCCTGCAGCGCCGGCAAGCCCTTGTCGACATAGACGCCGCTGGAGGCCCGGTCGCTGATCGAGACGATGCCGATGCGAACCGCGTCCTGTGCCGGAACTTCACTGCTCATGGTGTGGCTCCCGTATCTGCCTCGTTCGTCAGGTGCTCGCGCACCAACTGGAAAATGTCGCGGTAGGCGCGGCCATGGCGTACCGCCGCGCCGGGTTTCTCGGGTACGGCGTCCTTGCGTGCCTGGCGAATCAGCGCGCGCAGTTGTTGCGTGTCGGTTTCGGGGCAGCGCGTAATCCATTCGCCGAATGCGTCTTCGGATGCCAGCAAGCGGTCACGCCAGGTCTCAGTCAGGTGCAGCACCAGGTTCTCCTGTGCTGAGCCGCTGTTTTGCTCGACCAGTGCCGCGCGCATCGTGTCCAAAACGGCCGGGTCAACTTTGCGCATGAGTTTGCCGATGTACTGCATCTGGCGGCGCTTGCCTTCGAAGTTGGTAATGCGCTTGGCCTCGGCGACGGCGTCCTTGAGCTTTTCGGAGACGTCCAGGCGCTCCACCAGATCGACGCGCAGCGTCAGCAAATCCTCGCCGAGTTTTTGCAATTCGGTGCTTTCGCGTTTGAGGTCGGTGCGGCTTTGCTCGTCCGTGCCCTTGAGCTCGCGCTTGAGTTCAAGATCGCGTTCGCTGCCTTCGGCAACGAACTCGCCGCGGACGAAATAGCCTTTTTTAAGTTTGCGTGACATAGCCAAGTATCATAGCCTCCGATATGAAGAAACCGAACATGACCCAGAGTGCCCCTTCGACGGCGCAGCGCGCCGACAGCGGCTTTGCCTACAGCCGCGCTTTTTTTGAAGAGTTGGTGGACAGTGCACTGGCGCATGCCAAAAAGCTCGGCGCCAGCGATGCCGGTGCCGAAGCGTCCGAGGGCTGCGGCCTGAGTGTCTCGGTGCGCAAGGGTGAGTTGGAGAATGTCGAGCGCAACCGCGACAAGTCGCTTGGCGTGACGGTGTACATGGGAAATCGACGCGGCAACGCCAGTACCTCCGATTTTTCGGCTGCAGCAATCGAGCAGACTGTGCGTGCCGCCTACGACATTGCGCGCTTCACGGCGGAAGACCCGATGGCGGGCTTGCCCGATAGCGCCGATGTGGCGTCTCTCGCTGAGCAGCGTAGTGATCTTGATCTTTTCTACCCCTGGGCTATTGACAGCGAACAGGCTGCAGCTTTGGCGATGCGCTGCGAAGCGGCAGCGCTGCAGACCAGCACGCGCATCAGCAACAGCGAAGGCGCCAGCGTGTCAGCTCAGCAGTCGCATTTCTTCAGCGCCCATACGCACGGCTTTCGGGGCGGCTATGCCAGCTCGCGGCATTCCTTGTCGGTGTCGCCCATTGCCGGCAAGGGCAGCGGTATGCAGCGCGATGCCTGGTACAGCTCGATGCGCGATGCCGCTGAACTGGCTTCACCTGAAGCCGTTGGACGCTACGCGGCGGAACGTGCCCTGAGCCGCCTGAAAGCACGCAAGATCGCCACCACCGAGTGCCCGGTTTTGTTTGAGTCGCCGCTGGCTGCGGGTCTGCTGGGCAGCTTTGTGCAGGCCATCAGCGGCGGTGCGCTGTACCGCAAGAGTTCTTTCCTGCTCGACTCATTAGGTAAGCAGGTCTTGCCCAAGCACATTGATCTGCTGGAAGACCCGTTTCTCAGGCGCGGCAAAGGCAGTTCGCCATTTGACGACGAGGGCGTGCGGGTGCAGGCGCGCCACGTGGTGCAGGCCGGTCGCGTGCAGGGCTATTTCCTGGGCAGCTATTCGGCGCGCAAACTGGGCATGAAGACCACCGGCAATGCCGGCGGCTCGCACAACCTGATTTTGAGCTCGCGCCTGACGCGCCCGGGTGACGATCTGGACGCGATGCTGGAAAAACTCGGAACCGGTTTGTTCGTGACGGAGTTGATGGGCAGCGGTGTCAATTACGTCACCGGCGATTATTCGCGCGGCGCCAGCGGCTTCTGGGTCGAGAAGGGGCGCATCGCCTACCCGGTGCAGGAGATCACCATCGCCGGCAACATGAAGACCATGCTCAAGGGCATTCTGGCGGTCGGCGCCGATACCTACAACTACGGCGCCAAGACCGTTGGTTCGATTCTCGTGAATCGGATGACCGTAGCCGGAAGTTAAGGCCCCCACGCTTCTCGCTTCGCGTAGTGTGCTGCCCCCCGAGGGGGCTGTTTTGCCTTGGGGCGGGCCCGGCGGCAAAACTTCTTGTGGCTTTAGGGGCTTGGCGTTAAGGCGGCCTTGACGGCTGCTGAAACCTGGCCCATGTCGGCCTTGCCAGCCAGTTGCGCTTTGACGGCGCCCATCACCTTGCCCATGTCGCCGGGACCGGCAGCGCGTCCCAACTCTTTGGCGAGTTCGGCGACGATGGCGTGCACGGCGCTTGCGAGTTCTTCGGCGCTCAGGCGCTGGGGCAGATAGACCTCCAGCACTTTCACTTCCGCGCTTTCCTTGTCGGCCAGGTCCATGCGATTGGCCTGCGTGAAAGCGGTGATGGAATCTTTGCGTTGCTTGATCAGTTTGTCGACGATGGCCACCATGGCGACGTCGTCGAGCACCACTCGCTCATCGACTTCCTTTTGCTTGGCAGCAGCCAGCAACAGGCGGATGGCTCCCAGACGCGCGCTGTCCTTTGCGCGCATGGCGTTTTTCATGTCTTCGGTAATCTGGTCTTTGAGTGACATGGGAGGGCTCCTTGCTGAGTCAGTTCTGAAATGAAAAAAGCCCGCCTGAGGATCTCCGGCGAGCTGTCTTGCGGCTTCGGTAGCCTTGACCTGTTGCGGACAGTGCTGCAGCGCTGTCGCGCAAGTATCAGGTTTAGTACATCTTCTTGGGCAACTGCATGGCGCGGATGCGCTTGTAGTTGCGCTTGACGGCCGCAGCCTTCTTGCGCTTGCGTTCGGCAGTCGGCTTTTCGTAGAACTCGCGTGCGCGCAAGTCAGTCAAAAGGCCCAATTTTTCAATGGTGCGCTTGAAGCGACGCAGCGCGACGTCAAAGGGTTCGTTCTCTTTTACACGGATGGTTGTCATTTACGTCAAGTTGTCCAGAATGTGCAGATGGAGTCAAAGGTAGATCAAGCCTTTGATGATTTCTCTGCGAAAGTCCCCGCTAATAATGTGGATCCGGCAGCGAGGGGTTGCCAGCAAAGCGGTGAATTATAGCCGTGTTATTGCGATTCTTGGGTACTGGGGTTCCGGGTGGCCCCCGGTTTTCTGGCCAGAGACAGGGCACAGGCGTGGGCGCTGGCCCAGGCCCATTGGAAGTTGTAGCCACCGAGCCAGCCGGTGACGTCCACCACTTCGCCGATGAAATACAGGCCAGCCTGCTTTGATTCCATGGTTTGGGATGATAGGTCGCGGGTATCGACGCCGCCGGCCGTGACCTCGGCCTTTTGATAGCCTTCAGTGCCGGTGGGGGTCAGTTCCCAATTGACAAGGCGCTGCGCCAGCGCTGCCAGCGCCTTGTCGCTGGCCTCATTGATCGGACGCTGCCAGTTGTGACTGGCGCTGGCGCCTTGCGCGACCCAGGTGTCGGCCAGTCGCGCAGGCAATAGCGTTGCCAATTCATTGGCAATCAGTCGGCGTGAACTGGCTTTGGCGCGCAGCAGGGTTGGCAGCAGGTCGGTGTCGGGCAGCAGGTTGATCCGGATTGGCGTGCCGGGTTGCCAATAGCTCGATATCTGCAGAACTGCCGGGCCACTGAGGCCGCGGTGCGTGAACAGCAGGTCTTCGCGGAAGCTCTTTCGACTCTTGCCGCTGCCGGTCTCGATGGCGACCGGCAGCGACAACCCTGCCAATTGTGTGTAAGGCGCCCAGGATTGGGCGTCGAAGCTCATTGGCACCAGAGCCGGGTGCGGTGTGACCACACGCAGGCCAAATTGGCGTGCGATCTGATAGCCAAAATCGGTGGCACCAATCTTGGGGATGGACAGCCCCCCGGTCGCAATGACGAGTGCGCGAGCCCGGACGTTTGTTTGACTGGTTTCAATTTCATAGTCGCCGGCAAACCGGACCTGGTTGACACGACAGGCATGCCAGCGCGTGACCTGACCAACTTGGCACTCCGCCAGCAACACATCGATGATGTCCTGCGCCGAGCGGTCGCAAAACAGTTGGCCCTTGTGTTTTTCGTGAAAGGGCACGTTGTGGCGCTGCAGCAGGTCGGTGAAGTGGCGCGGCGTGTAGCGCGACAGGGCAGAGCGGCAAAAATTCGCGTTGTCGCTCAGAAAATTGTCGGGCGAGGTATCTTTGTTGGTGAAGTTGCAGCGCCCGCCGCCTGAGATGCGGATCTTTTCTGCCACTTTGTCGCTGTGGTCGATCAGCAGCACCTTGAGCCCGGCCTGCCCGGCAATGCCGGCACAGAACAGACCGGCAGCGCCCGCGCCCACGATGACAAGGTCAAATTCTTGCATCAAGGTATCAGCCTGACTGGCTCGCGGTTGCCATGTCGGCGGCGGCCAGTTGCGCCATTGACAGACCTTGCAGCACGTCGCCCACCACAATGACGCTGGGACTGCCCAGTTGTTCATGTGCCATGGTGTGCTGCAGTTCGGCCAGGGTGCAGATCACATGGCGCTGCTGCTGCAAACTGACGTTCTGGACGACTGCCACGGCTGTTTCGCCAGGCAGGCCAGTCAGCAAGCCGTCTTGAATGTGCTGCGCTTTGCTGACGCCCATGTAGATGACCAGCGTGAGCTTGGCGCTGCGGGCGATGGTGGCCAGAGCCTGCCAGTCGGTTCCAGCCGCTTGGTCGCCGGCGTGGCCGGTGACAAAAACGACACCGTGGGCGTGCTCGCGGTGCGTCAGGGGCACACCGAGGACGGTAGCCGCTGCCAGACCTGCCGTAATGCCATTGACCACGGTCACGGCAATGCCAGCAGCCTGCAGATGCGCCATTTCCTCACCGCCGCGCCCGAAGATCAGGGGGTCCCCCCCCTTGAGTCGCACCACGGCCTCGCCCTCGCGCACGGCCATGATGATGAGTTTTTCAATGAAAGCCTGCGGGGTGGATTTGCAGCCGCCTCTTTTTCCCACGTGGACGATGCGGGCCGTTGGGGCTGCATAGGCCACGATTGCCGGGTTGACGAGATCGTCAACAAGCAGGACCGTGGCCGCCTGAATTGCTTTAAGGGCCTTGAGCGTCAGCAACTCAGGGTCGCCCGGGCCGGCGCCGACCAGGGTGCAACTGCCGCTTCTTGGTGGTGGCGCGGTGCCGGTAAAAGTGTGGATTTTGTTTGTCATGGGGGCTTGGTCATTTGTTCCGCCAAATGCACGATGTGTGCCATTTGCTGTGCAATCGGCTCCGGGACGGGTTCCCGACCTTCCATTACCGCCTGTGTCCATTTAGCCGTACTTTGCGCGTCGGGGGCCGGCAGGCCTGGCAACTGGTCCAGTGAACCCGCTTGCTGCTCCTGCACCCGGCGCATCTCCCCGTTGACAAAGGCGTCCATGGCCGGTGTGCGGCGCGGGTCGGCGACCGCTTCGCCTTCGGTGCCGCGCAAGAGCAGGGCATTGGAGCGCATCAGACGGAAGGTGGCGCCCATGGATGCCGCGTACTCGGGATGGGTATAGCTGCTCACCAGCAAGGCTGGGCCCTCGCAGGGGTTCATCAGCTTGACCAGGCTGTGAGCCGGGTTGCGCAGACCCACTACCCGGCGCACGTCCAGCAAGCGTGCCAGAGCGGGGCAGAGCAGGCTCGTCGGAACAAATGAAAGCGTGCCTGGCGCTACGCTCACAATCTGTGTTTGCGCAGCAATACCAAGGGCCGCCAGCACGTCTTGCGCGCCAACGCGGCTTGCCTCGGTCTTCATGCCGTGGAGCACAACAGCCAAACCCTGGCGTGCCAGCAGCAGCGCCAGCAGCGGTGTGAGCAGCGGCAGCTTGCGTGCGCCGTTGTAGCTTGGCAAAACCACGGTTGGGCTGCCAAGGTATGGCAGTTTGTTGATGCGGCTATCGATGGCGTCCAGAAAGCCGGCCATTTCCTGTGCTGTTTCTCCTTTGATGCGCATCGCCAGGCAAAAGGCGCCGATTTCGAAATCCGTCACGCGTTCATCGAGGATCTGGCCGAGCAAGTCACTTGATTGCGCACGTGTTAGCGGACGCGCGCCATCCTTGCCGCGTCCGATTTCCTTGATGTAGTTGCCAATGCCCATGGCCTGATTGTCCTTGAAGGCTGATGACTATGGGCCGTGCGCGTGTTCAGGGGTCGCGGCTGATGCCGCCGATAAAATCAAACTTATGAACCGGGAGGGATGCTGCCCGCCGAGGCATCATGGCTGTGGTGTACTCTGCTTCTTCGCTGTCATTTGACGGCCGATGGATTCTTGACAAACTCGGGTGAGACCACCCGGATAACGGACACACGACACGATGACCTTGCTTGCAATTTTGATGGGCACCCTGACCGCCGGCCTTGGCAGTGTCTGGCTGGCAGCGCTATTGAGCTTCGGCGTGCTCGCTCGCTATACGCAGCACATGCTGAGTCTGGCCGCGGGGGCCTTGCTGGCCACGGCGTTCCTGCACTTGTTGCCGGAGGCATTCGAAGGATCGGTCGATGCCCACAACCTCTTCATGGTGCTGCTGGCGGGTCTTATTTTCTTCTTTCTGCTCGATAAGGCCGAGCTCTGGCACCACGGGCATGAGCATGGTCACGACCACAATCACGTTAATCACAGCCCCGCGGAGCCGCACGGACATGCAGCGACAACCGGAATTTGGGCGGTGTTGGTTGGCGACAGCGTGCATTGCTTCGGCGATGGCGTACTGATTGCCTCTGCGTTCATGGCCGACTTGCGCTTGGGTGTGGTGGCGTCGCTGGCGGTGCTGGCGCACGAGGTGCCGCACCACATGGGTGATCTGTCGGTATTGCGAAGCGGTGCCGGCAACCGGCGCACGGCTCTTGTCAAGGTCTCACTGGCCGGGGCGGTGACGGCTTTGGGTGGGCTGCTGGGTTACTGGCTGGTTGAGCGCTTGCAGGCTTATCTGCCCTATTTTCTGGTGGTGGCCAGTAGCAGTTTCGTCTATGTGGCGCTGGCAGACCTGATTCCACAGTTGCAAAAACATCTTGACGCGCGTGAAACGGCGGCGCAGGTCATCTGGCTGGCGTGTGGCGTCGGCCTGGTGACGCTGGTCAGCGGGTTTGCCCACGTGCATTGAGCCGGACCGGAGGTGCCGTCAGCGGCACCCCGCTACGCATCATTATCAAATATTGCGGGCTTTATTAAGCTTTACTTAAGGTTGTCTGGATACCATCAATCCGAGTTCAAAGCAGACCTAACCAAACCAAAC
Source organism: uncultured beta proteobacterium (assembly GCA_903914175.1). GTDB lineage: Bacteria > Pseudomonadota > Gammaproteobacteria > Burkholderiales > Burkholderiaceae_C > Rhodoferax. The sequence goes on from CAIWNX010000315.1 coordinate 29,069, forward strand.
CCGCATCAACATCCATCGTCACTCGGTCATGAGAAGAAACAACGTAACGGTTCCGGCATATTCCATGGGCCAATCCGACCCCGGTTCCCCGGTAGCGGATTTACCGAAGGCGAATTCCGTCCCGGAAAGTGCGGCGGCGAACAACAAGGATCGGAGTTTTGCGAGTTCGTTGCCGATGGACGTATTGGTTTATCTGGCGATCACAGCCGTGGTGCTGGGGGCATGGCGGATCAGTACGATGGGCCTGTTTGAGCCCGGTGATCGCGTTGGCTACTGGATTGGCGTGGCCGGCACCTTTCTGATGGTGTTGCTGTTCAGCTACCCGTTGCGCAAGTATTTTCGCTTTGCGCGGAGTTGGGGTCCTGCCAAATGGTGGCTAGTGGCCCATATGGTGTTGGGAGTGGGCGGGCCATTCCTCATCCTGGTGCACTCGACTTTCCGGATTGGCTCGCTCAACGCGGGCGTTGCCTTGTACAGCATGCTTGTCGTTGCCGCCAGCGGCGTGATCGGGCGTTTCATTTACGCCAGGGTTAACCGCGGTCTGCATGGTGAGAAGGCCAGTTTGCGCGATCTGCAGGTTCAGGCTGGGTTGGAAGAAGAAGAAGCTCGCTCGCGCTTGTCGTTTGCGCCGGACGTCGAAGCCCGGTGAAGTGGACCCCAGAGTCAGGACAGACTTGATGGCAGTTTAAGTTGCACTCGACTTCTCGCAGCTGGACGGCGCTGCCCCGGTTTTTGCATTTGGTATTGCTGTCTCATTCTCAATTCTGACTTCCTCGAACTCAATCCCGCTGGAGCGAAGCGCAACTGGGAGTCTTTCTTTGGCCCGGTATTTATCCACGATCATCGCACCGCCGCCGCTTGAATTCTTGTGAACCTCCTGCGGGGTTTGATTTCCCAAGGACTGGTGCGGACGCTCGGCGTTGTAGAAGACAAAGTATTTTGTCAAACCAATCAGCAGTTCGCCCATCGTGGCGTAGCCGTTGAGGTACACGTCTTCGTGTTTGACGCTGCGCCAAAGCCGCTCAACAAAGATGTTGTCATATGCCCGGCCCCGACCGTCCATGCTGATGGCGATGTCCTCGCGTTTCAGAACGGCCGTGAATACATCGCTGGTGAATTGGCTGCCCTGGTCGCTGTTGAACACCTCGGGCTTGCCATGCTCGCGCAAGGCGTCTTCCAGGCAGTCCACGCAGAACGCTGCCTCCATGCTGTTGCTGATGCGCCAACTCAGCACCCGCCGGGAATACCAGTCGATAACAGCCACCAGGTAGGCAAAGCCTCGCGCCAGCCTCACGTAGGTGATGTCCGTACTCCAGACCTGATTGGCCCGCACTACAGGCACCCCACGTAGCAAATAGGGGTACACCTTGTGCTGTGGGTGCGCCGCGCTCGTGTTCGGCCCTGGGGCCATCCCGGCCAGGAACATGCAGCGCATAAGGCGCTGTACCCGCTTGCGGTTGACCCGGTGGCCACAGCGAAACAGGTGCACCACCATCTTGCGGCTACCGTAGAACGGATGGCGCGTGTATTCCTCATCGATCAGGCGCTTGAGCACTTCGTCGACCTCGATGAACACCACTGGCTTGCGCTTGGCGTAGATCGTCGTGCGCGACACGCCGGCCAGCACGCACTGGCGCTTCTGCGTCAGGTGGGCATGAATGCCAATCCAGCCGTGCCGGATCATGGCAGGCTGATCCCTGACTTTTTTTTGAGCCAATCGAGCTCCATCTTCAATCGCCCGATCTCTCCGTAAAGCCTGTCGGGCGCACTCTCGGCCGATACCGGCTGCGGGCCTCGCTTGCCTTCAAAGAGGCTCTTGGCCTGGGATTGAATCTCCCGCTTCCATAGCCCAACCTGCACCGGATGAACCCCATATTCCTGCGCAATCTGATTGATGGTCTTCATCCCTGCGAGCGCCTCCAGACCCACCTTGGCCTTGAACTCCGGCAGATGCACTTTGCGCTTCTTCGATTCAGTCATTGTTTACCCGTTTCTTTAGGAAGTGTCCCACTTAAACACCTGTCCCAAATTCTGGGTCCGCTTCACGGTTGCTGGCTTTTGAACAGGCTGAACTTAAAGCCAAGGTCGGTTGGTTGACGCATACGCGGCAGGTTTTCTGGCTGCCCATGAAGCAGTGGTTAACGTATCGTCGCTGCGTTTCGGATTTGCACCCTGTGTTGGGCGTGCTGGCGCAACAAGAGCAATGGAGTCAGACCGAACTTGTTCGGCGTGAGTTGCAGGCCCGCAAACTGGTTTCGAAGTATTTGCATGCAGTCACACGGGTTGCCCAGTACACGGCTTATGCGCGTCTGTTCTCTTTGTGGCACATCGCGCACATTCCATTCGTCTATTTGCTGGTGATAAGTGCCGTTGTTCACGTGTTTGCGGTGCATATTTACTGATCAGATGCTCCACATGACCTCGTGGCAACTTCAGCCCCTGCAGCGGTTTCTCATCGCGCTGACCGTTGTCGTGTGGGCGTGGGCATTGCCATGTGGAGTTGGGGCACAGAGTCTTCCCCCCGTGCCAGAATGACCTGCTACACCTACCCCAGTTAGTTTAGAGAGCAACGAGGTAGGTATGAAGATCAACAATCAACC
>CAIWNX010000316.1 GCA_903914175.1 uncultured beta proteobacterium
CCGCTCACGCTGTCAAGCGAATCGATCACGGCGTGCTGCGCCTTGTTGCTGGCAATCACCACGAACGAGTCGTTGGTCGAGGTATCGCCATCAACCGTGACGCGGTTGAACGAGCCCTCGGCCAGTTCCTTGGCCAGTTGCTCCAGCACTTCATGACTGACACAGGCATCGGTCGCCATAAAGCCCAGCATGGTCGCCATGTTGGGCCGGATCATGCCGGCGCCCTTGCTGATGCCGGTGATGCTGACTTGCGCACCGTCGATCATCAGTTGCGTACCGAAGGCCTTGGCCACGGTGTCGGTGGTCATGATGGCTTCGGCGGCGCGCAGCCAGTTGTCTTCGCGGGCATCGGCCAGTGCCGCAGCAAGACCGGCCTCGATGCGATCCACCGGCAGCGACTCCATGATGACGCCGGTTGAAAACGGCAGGACGGCGTGGGCCGCGATGTCGAGCTTGACCGCCAGCGCAACACACGTGCTGATGGCGCGGCGCCGGCCATCGACGCCGGTGCCGGCGTTGGCGTTGCCGGTGTTGATCAACAAGGCGCGGATGTCGTAAGTGCGCGCCAGATGCTCGCGGCAAATCTGCACCGGTGCCGCGCAAAAGCGGTTTTGCGTAAAGACGCCGGCCACTGCGGTGCCCTGATCAAGCAGCACGACCGTGAGGTCCTTGCGATTGGCCTTGCGCACACCGGCTTCGGTAACACCCAGGCGCACACCGGCGATGGGAAACAGTTCCGCCGGATTCGGCGCCGGCAAATTGACAGCCATGACTTACGCTCCCGATCTCACGCCAGCTTGCCGTGGCAGTGCTTGTATTTCTTGCCGCTGCCGCAGGGGCAGGGCTCGTTGCGGCCGACGCGCGGCACGGCGCCGCCAAAAGCCGCCACGCGCTTGTTGATGGTCTCTTCATCGACCACGGTCTCGACTTCACCGGTTTCCGTCGGAGCGCTGTAGGTCACGTTGGAGATGCTCTCGCCGCGCGTTTCCATCGCTTCGGCTGCTTCTTCCAGTTGCTCGCCAGACTGGATCTTCACTGTCATCAGCACCTTGGTCACGTCGTTCTTGACAGCGTCGAGCAGTTGCCCGAACAGCTCAAACGCTTCGCGCTTGTATTCCTGTTTCGGCTGCTTCTGGGCGTAGCCGCGCAGGTGAATGCCCTGGCGCAGGTAATCGAGTGAACTCAAATGTTCGCGCCAATGCGTGTCGATGCTTTGCAGCAGCACCATGCGCTCGAACTGCAGGAAGTTCTCGGCGCCCACCAACGCGAGCTTGGCACCGAAGGCCTCGTTCGCTGCCGCGCGCACGCTCTCCAGCAGGTCTTCGTCGGTGATCGCATTGGCGGCGCTGACCTGGCTTTGCAGATCAAGCGCAAGCTGCCATTCGTCAGTCAGCACTTTTTCCAGCGCCGCTATCGCCCACTGTTCTTCCACCGATTCCACCGGCACGTACTGGCGCGTCAGGTCGTTAAAGCAGCCTTCGCGCAGCGAGGTGATCTGCGCTGTCAGGTCACTCGCGTCCAGAATCTCGTTGCGCTGCTGGTAGATCACCTTGCGCTGGTCGTTCGAGACATCGTCGTACTCGAGCAACTGCTTGCGCATATCAAAATTGCGCGCTTCAACCTTGCGCTGTGCGCTCTCGATCGAGCGCGTCACGATGCCGGCTTCAATCGCTTCGCCTTCGGGCATCTTGAGACGGTCCATGATCGCCTTGACCCGGTCGCCGGCAAAAATGCGCATCAGCGAATCGTCCAGACTCAGGTAGAAGCGTGAGGAGCCCGGGTCGCCCTGGCGACCGGAGCGGCCGCGCAACTGGTTGTCGATGCGGCGCGATTCATGGCGTTCGGTGGCGATGATGCGCAAGCCGCCCAGCGCCTTGACCTGTTCGTGGTCGATGGCCCACTGGGCCCGGATGGCGTCGATCTGCTGCTGTTTTTGCTCGGCGCTGAGCGCCTCGTCGGCTTCGACCGCTTCAATCGCTTTGCTGACATTGCCGCCCAGCACGATGTCAGTACCCCGACCGGCCATGTTGGTGGCGATGGTGATCATCTTGGCGCGCCCGGCCTGGGCCACGATCTCGGCTTCACGCGCGTGCTGCTTGGCGTTGAGCACCTGGTGCGGCAGCTTGTTCTTGCTCAGCAGTTCGGCCAGCACTTCCGAGTTCTCGATCGAAGTGGTGCCGACCAGCACCGGCTGGCCGCGCTCATAGCATTCGCGAATGTCCTGCAGAGCGGCCTGGTACTTTTCCGCCGTGGTCTTGTAGACGCGGTCAAGCTGGTCTTCGCGCTTGCTGGGCCGGTTGTACGGCATCACCACGGTCTCCAGACCGTAGATTTCCTGGAACTCGTAGGCTTCGGTATCGGCGGTGCCGGTCATGCCCGCGAGCTTGCCGTAAAGACGGAAATAGTTCTGGAACGTGATCGAGGCCATGGTCTGGTTTTCAGCCTGGATCTCGACACCCTCTTTGGCTTCGACGGCCTGGTGCAGGCCTTCGCTCCAGCGCCGGCCCGTCATCAAGCGGCCGGTGAACTCGTCAACGATGACGATCTCGCCGTTCTGCACCACGTAATGCTGGTCGCGGTGGTACAGGTGGTTGGCACGCAGCGCCGCGTACAGATGGTGCATCAGCGTGATGTTGGCCGGGTCGTACAGCGTGGCGCCCTCGGGGATCAGGCCCAGTCCCGACAGAATGCGCTCGGCGCTCTCGTGACCCTGCTCGGTCAGAAAGACCTGCCGGCTTTTCTCGTCGAGCGTGAAGTCGCCCGGCTTGGTGATGCCTTCGCCAGTGCGCGGGTCTTCCTCGCCTTCCTGACGCTGCAACTGCGGCGCCACCTTGTTGATGGCGATGTAGAGATCGGTGTGGTCTTCGGCCTGACCGCTGATGATCAGCGGCGTGCGCGCCTCGTCGATCAGAATCGAGTCAACCTCATCGACGATGGCGTAATTGAGGCCGCGCTGGACCCGGTCTGCCGCCTCGTAGACCATGTTGTCACGCAGGTAGTCAAAGCCGTACTCGTTGTTGGTGCCGTAGGTGATGTCGGCGCGGTAGGCGGCCTGCTTTTCTTCGCGCGCCATGTTTGGCAGGTTGATGCCGACCGACAGCCCCAGAAAGTTGTAGAGCTTGCCCATCCAGACCGCGTCGCGATTGGCCAGGTAGTCATTGACCGTGACGACGTGTACGCCCTTGCCGGTCAGGGCATTGAGGTAGACCGGCATGGTGGCGGTCAGGGTCTTGCCTTCGCCGGTGCCCATTTCGGAAATCTTGCCCTGGTGCAGCGACATGCCACCGAGCAACTGGACGTCGAAGTGGCGCATCTTCATGACGCGCTTGGAGCCCTCGCGCACCACGGCAAAGGCTTCGGGCAGCAGAGCGTCGAGCGTTTCACCCTTGGCAATGCGGTCCTTGAACTCCTGCGTCTTGGCGCGCAGGGCTTCATCCGAGAGTTGCTCCAGGCCGGCTTCCATCGCGTTGATGCGGACCACACCGGCGCGGTATTGTTTGAGCAGGCGGTCATTGCGACTGCCGAAAATTTTGGTGAGGATATTGGTAACCATGAATGCAAGTCGGATCGGTCAACCCACCTGGGCCAACCGAGCAGCGCAATCCTTTGTCTAATCTGGATGAAATGGGGGCACTGGCACGAAACGCAATGCGCGAACAGCCAACGCCGCGCCCGCAACACGAACCGGCGAATTTTACCCGTGCCGGGCTGTGCTCCGGCAGGCGAGCGGATAATGCCTTTTCGACCCCACCCACAAGCCTTTGCGCATGAACCGCCGCCACCAACCCTTCACGCTGCAGCAAGCCTGCCAGGAAGCACCCACGCTGGCGCGCCTGAGCGAACTCAGCGCAGATTCGGTGGCACGGCTCAAGGCCATCGAGCCCCTGATCCCAACCGCCCTGCGCAGCGCGCTCAAAGCCGGGCCGATCGAAGGCACTGCCTGGTGCCTGCTGCTGAGCAACAGCGCCGCCGCTGCCAAAATTCGCCAGCTCCTGCCCGCCCTGCAAGCCCATTTGCGCAGCAAGGGCTGGGAGGTGGACAGCATCCGGCTCAAGATTCAGGTCAGCACAAACAGTGCTTCCAACCGATGACGCTTGGGTGGCAGCCCCGGGCGCTTGCAGACTGAAAACCCGAGTTGTTTGAGGCTCTCGCGCACGCCCAGGGCCACGCTGTAACTGGCCAGAGTGGTCCCGGCGCGGCAATGGCGCGCGATCGCCTGCAGCGTGGCGTGCGACCACATCTCGGGGTTGAGTGCCGGGCTGAAGCCGTCCAGATAAACCGCATCGGCAACGCAGTCAAGACCGTCAAGCATGGGCTGCACCTGGCCGAAAGCCAAGGTCAGACAAACGCGGCCACCGGCAAACTGCAGTTGCTGCGCACCGGGCTGCAGCGTCGGCCAGGCCTGCGCCAGCTCCAGCGCCAGCGCCGGCAAGCGCGCAACCAACTGCGGCTCAGCGGCACCCGGCAGCTCGGGCACTTGCGCGTTGCGCAGGATGTCGGCCGCTGCCACCGGGTAGGCTTCGACCGACACAAAATGCAGCCGCTCGCAGCGCTGCGCGTCCGCCTCCCACGCGGCCCAGGTGGCCAGAAAGTTCAGGCCCAGGCCAAAGCCAGTCTCCAACACAGTGAATTCATCGCGCTCACGCCAGCGCTGCGGCAAACCGCAACCCGCCACAAACACCGTGAGTGCCTGCGCCAAACCGCCCGTACGCGAGCGGTAGCGGTCGTTAAAACGCTCACTGTGCGGGCTGCCGTCGGCGAGCCATTGCACGGGTTCACTGGCGACTTCCGACATGCTGGCCTGTGCAATCGGATGTTCAAACCACCAGCGCCAGCGCGGCAAAGTCACCGACGCGTTCCCCCAAACCAGCGGCCACCAATTCGCAGCCTTCGGTCAGGGCCGACAGTTTGCCTTGAAGCACAGACTGCAGCCGGGGCAAGAGCCAGTCGCGGTTGTTCCAGAAGACGCTGCCGCCGATGCTGATGCGTTGCAGATCCAGCGTGACGATCAGGTTGTAAAGCATTCGCCCCATGACGCGGCAGAGTTCATCAATGATGGCCGTGGCCTTGGCGTCACCGGCGAGAGCGGCCGCAAACAGTGCCGCCGCATCGGCGTAACCGCTTGGCGCAAAACGGCGTGCGATGGCGTTGCCACCGACCAGACCCTCCACATCGCCAATGTTGCCGCAGCCACACAGGGCGTCGTCGTTGTCACTCACAAACTGATGCCCGGCGTGGCCGGCGTTGCCGTTCTTGCCACGCAGCACATGGCCGTCGACGCACAGCCCAACGCCGATGCCAGTGCTCCACGTGACGTAGGCGCAGTGGGCAAGCGCCTGTCCATTGACTTGCAGCGCGCCCCAGCGCTGCTCGGCCACCAGCGCGGCGATGGCGTCGTTTTCAACCCGCACACGGGGAAAAACCTGGCGCAGGGGTGCTTCGAGCAATGCGCTTTGCCAGTCATTGGGTAGACCGCGCGCCGGGCCCGCGATGCCGCCACAGACGTTGGGCGCTGCCAGTTCCAGCATGCCGTTGCGCAGCAAAAACGGACCGCAGGCCGACACGCCCAGTGCGGCCACGTCTGCAACCGCAATGCCCGCAACCTGGCAGCTTTGTTCCAGCAGGCGAAGAACCTGAAGCGCCACCGCGTCCGCTGCACCCTGACGCGCCGTCGGCTCGGCCACACGCCCACGCATGCCCTGCGTATCGACCACGCTGACCGCCACCCGCGTGCCGCCGATGTCAACACAAGCCAATGGCGCTGCGCCTGATGGCAATTTGAATTCGCTGATTTCAAAATTGTGGTTCATGTCGTCAATTTCATCACCATCAAAATCGAAGAAAAAACCCGCTCTCCAGTGAAGAAGGCGGGTTTTTGAAGAGTGCCCACTGGTAATGTGGTGCCGATTATCGGATTCGAACTGATGACCTACCGCTTACAAGGCGGTTGCTCTACCAACTGAGCTAAATCGGCGTGGTCTGAATTTTAACGGACGCGCCAGGCATTTCTGGCCGCGTTCACAGCTATTTCACGCGCGTCAAGGTCGGCCGCGGGCCGCTGCTGGTCGGGCGCGGTGGATTGGGCTCGTCGTGCGACGCCTGTGTCCCTTGTTCCGACTCAACGCGCGTCAAACCGGCAGCGCTTGGCGCATCGGCCGCTTCGGCTGGCGGCGGCACTTGGGGAAAAGCCATACCCTGTCCGTTTTCACGGGCATAGATGGCCATCACCTGGCTCACCGGCACCATGATCTCGCGCGCGGTGCCGGCGAAGCGGGCCTTGAACTCGATGAAGTCGTTACCCAGTTTCAATCCGGTCGTCGCATCGAAGCTGATGTTGAGAACAATCTCGCCGTCCTTCACGTACTCGCGCGGCACCTGCACCTGATCGTTCACCGCCACTGCCACATAGGGCGTGAACCCGTTGTCGGTGCACCACTCGTACAAGGCCCGTATCAGGTAGGGCCGGGTGGATGTGGCGTCAGGCAAATCGATCATCGTCAGCGAACCTGGCGCTTACTTGCGCATCACTTTCTCGGACGGTGTCAGCGCCTCGATGTAGGCCGGACGCGAGAAGATGCGTTCGGCATACTTGAGCAGCGGCGCGGCATTCTTGCTCAGGTCGATGCCGTAGTAATCCAGGCGCCACAGCAGCGGCGCAATAGCGACGTCGAGCATCGAGAAGCCGTCACCCAGCATGAACTTGTTTTTCAGGAACACCGGAGCGAGTTGCGTCAGGCGATCACGGATGTGGGCGCGTGCCTTCTCCAGCACTTTTTCGTTGCTCTTGGCGGCACGGGATTCCAGTGTCGAAACGTGCACGAACAGTTCTTTCTCAAAATTGAGCAGGAACAATCGCACGCGGGCGCGATCCACCGGGTCGCCGGGCATCAATTGCGGATGCGGAAAGCGCTCATCGATGTATTCGTTGATGATGTTTGACTCGTACAGGATCAGGTCGCGCTCAACCAGGATCGGCACCTGGCCATACGGGTTCATGACACTGATGTCTTCCGGTTTGTTGTAGAGATCAACGTCGCGGATCTCGAAGTCCATGCCTTTTTCAAACAGGACAAAACGGCAGCGGTGGGAAAATGGGCAGGTAGTACCTGAATACAACACCATCATGATGGAGGCTCCTAAAAATCAAAGAGTGGGTTGCGCCATGCAAGCCCACTCTGCGGAACTCAAGTCGCGCCAGCAGGCGCGAGACCGGAGCAGTTTACTGGCTTACTTGATGTCCTTCCAATAGGCGGCATTGAGCCGCCACGTGCAGAAAGTCAGCACGCCCAAAAACAACAGAACCCAGACCCCGATGCGCACCCGCGTGTTCTGAACCGGTTCGCCCATCCACTGCAGATAACCGACCAGGTCACCAACGGCCTCGTCGTACTGCGTGGCCGACATGGTGCCAGGCGTTTCCTGCTGCCAACCTTTGAACACGTGCACCGCAGCGCC
>CAIWNX010000317.1 GCA_903914175.1 uncultured beta proteobacterium
TCAACCACAGCGGCCACTTGCGCAATCTGGTCTTCAGAATGGATGTCGGTCAGCACCGGCAACTGCAGTTCGCGTTTCACCTTGGCCAGAATCTCAAGGCCCTTGTCGATGCCGGGGCCGCGAAAGGTGCTGCCCGAGGAGCGGTTGGCCTTGTCAAAGCTGCTCTTGAAGATGAAGGGGATGCCCAGGCTCTCGGTGATTTCCTTGAGCGTGCCGGCGGTGTCCATCTGCAACTGCTCTGACTCGATGACGCAGGGGCCGGCAATCAGAAAAAAAGGCTGCTGCAACCCAATTTCGAAGCCACACAGTTTCACGCGACCGCCTTCAGGTGCTGGGTGCTGGTCTGGTGCTCCAGCGCGGCTTTGACGAAGGCGTTGAACAGCGGGTGGCCGTTCCAGGGGGTTGATTTGAACTCGGGGTGGAACTGCACGCCGATGAACCAGGGATGCACTGTCTGCGGCAGTTCGACGATCTCGGTCAGGTGCTCGCGCTGCGTCAGCGCGGAAATCACGAGCCCGGCCTTGCGCAAGGTGTCGAGGTAGTTCACGTTGGCTTCATAGCGGTGGCGATGCCGTTCCGTGACGACGTCGCCATAAATCTCATGCGCCAAGCTGCCCTTGACGACATCCGAACTCTGGCCGCCCAGGCGCATGGTGCCGCCGAGGTCGGAGTTTTCATCGCGTGTCTTGATACTGCCGTCGGCGTCTTTCCATTCGGTGATCAGGGCGATCACCGGGTTGGGCGTTTCGGGGTCGAACTCGGTGCTGTTGGCGCCCTCAAGGCCGGCGACATGACGCGCGAACTCGATGGTGGCGACCTGCATGCCCAGGCAAATGCCAAGGTAGGGCGTCTTCATCTCGCGCGCGAAACGCGCCGCGCAGATCTTGCCTTCGATGCCACGTTTGCCAAAGCCGCCGGGCACCAGGATGCCGTCGAACTTGGCCAGTTGCGCCGCGTTCTCGGGCGTCAGGGTTTCCGAGTCGATGTAGCCGATCTTGACGCGCACATGGTTTTTCATGCCGGCGTGGCGCAGCGCCTCGTTGAGCGACTTGTAGCTGTCGCTCAGGTCCACATACTTGCCGACCATGGCGATGCTGACTTCGCCTTGCGGGTGCTCGGTCTCGTAAACCAGATCGTCCCAGCGCTTGAGGTTGGCCGGGTGCGTGTTCAGGCGCAGCTTGTCGCAGATCAGACCGTCAAGTCCTTGTTCGTGCAGCATGCGCGGCACCTTGTAGATGGTGTCGACGTCCCACATCGAGATCACGCCCCAATCGGGCACGTTGGAGAAGAGCGAAATCTTCTCGCGCTCTTCGTCGGGGATCGGGCGGTCGGCGCGGCACAGCAGGGCGTCGGCCTGAATGCCGATCTCGCGCAATTGCTTGGCCGTGTGCTGCGTCGGCTTGGTTTTGAGTTCGCCGGCGGCGGCGATCCAGGGCACGTAGCTCAGGTGCACAAAGGCGCAGGTGTTGTGCCCCATCTTCAGGCTCATCTGGCGCACCGCTTCGAGGAAGGGCAGCGACTCGATGTCACCCACGGTGCCGCCAATTTCGACGATGGCCACGTCCACCGCGTCGGGCGTGCCCATACCAGCGCCACGCCGGATGAAATCCTGAATTTCGTTGGTCACGTGCGGAATCACCTGCACCGTTTTGCCGAGGTAATCGCCACGGCGTTCTTTTTCGAGCACGCTCTTGTAGATCTGGCCGGTGGTGAAGTTATTGGCCTTGCGCATGCGCGTCTCGACGAAGCGCTCGTAGTGGCCCAGGTCCAGATCAGTCTCGGCGCCGTCGTCGGTGACGAAGACCTCGCCGTGCTGAAACGGCGACATCGTGCCGGGATCGACGTTGAGGTAGGGATCGAGCTTGATTAAAGTGACTTTGAGGCCTCGCGACTCCAGAATCGCGGCGAGGGAGGCTGAGGCGATTCCCTTGCCCAGGGAAGACACCACACCGCCAGTGACGA
>CAIWNX010000318.1 GCA_903914175.1 uncultured beta proteobacterium
AAGGCATCGGCGTCGTGCGCCAACAGGGTCAGCAGTTCGGCGTCGCTGTAGTCGTAATTCAGCATTACCGGCGCGCTGAATCCGCGCAGGATGGAAGGTACTGGCGCGGCGTCGATGTTGACGAAGGTGATGGACTGCTGGCGCTCGTTCATGACAAACAGGTGGCTGTCGCTGGCAGCGCCTTCCTGGCCTTCAAGCTGCAAGGGCAGGGCGGCGCCCTCGGCGCTGAGCAGGCCGATCTGCACCGGGATGACAAAGGCTTGCTTGTCGCTCTGGCCTGGCGTTGCGGTGCAGTGCTGGCTGAAGTTCAGGGTGTAGGTTCGTACCTGCGCATCGAAGCTGCCGCTGGCCTGCAGGTGCGGTGTGCCGGCCTGGCTGTACCAGTGTTTGAACTCAGGCAACAGGCGCGCCAGATCAGATGCCGGATTGGCGTCGGCAATCGCTTGCGCAAAATCATCGCAGGTCACGGCCTGGCCATCGTGGCGTTCGAAATACAGGCTCATGCCCTTGGCAAAACCGGCGCGCCCGACGAGGGTCTGCATCATGCGCACCACTTCGGCGCCTTTTTCGTAAATGGTGACGGTGTAAAAGTTGTTGATCTCGGCGTAGCTGTCGGGTCGTACCGGGTGTGCCATCGGGCCAGCGTCCTCGGGGAACTGGGCCGTGCGCAGCACGCGCACGTCCTCAATGCGCTTGACAGCACGGGCTGAGGCGTCGCTGCACAAGTCCTGCGAGAACTCCTGATCGCGGAAAACCGTCAGGCCTTCCTTCAGGCTGAGCTGGAACCAGTCGCGACAGGTGACGCGGTTGCCAGTCCAGTTGTGGAAGTACTCGTGGCCAACCACGCTCTCGATGTTGGAATAGTCGACGTCGGTCGCCGTGGCCTGGTTCGCCAGCACGTACTTGGTGTTGAAGATGTTGAGACCCTTGTTCTCCATGGCGCCCATGTTGAAGTCGCTGGTGGCGACGATCATGAAGCGCTCCAGATCGAGCGGCAGGCCAAAGCGCGCTTCGTCCCAGACCACGGACGCCATCAGCGAATTCATGGCGTGCTCGGTCTTGTCCAGATCGCCGGCGCGCACATAGACCTGCAGCAGGTGCTCTTTGCCGGCGCGCGACGTGATGCGCTGCTCGCGGCACACCAGTTGCCCGGCCACCAGCGCGAACAGGTAAGCCGGTTTTTTGTGCGGATCAACCCAGGTCGCAAAATGACGGCCTTCGTTGCCGGCGCCTTCCATTGGGCCTGAATCAACCAGGTTGCCGTTGGACAGCAGCACCGGGTACTTTTGCTGGTCGGCGCGCAGCGTCACGCTGTAACTGGCCATCACGTCCGGGCGATCCATGAAGTAGGTGATGCGGCGAAAGCCCTCGGCTTCGCACTGCGTAAAGAAAGAATCGTTGCTGACGTAAAGGCCCATCAGCTTGCTGTTCTTGATCGGAGCGCAGGTGGTGAAAATCTCCAGCTCGAACGCGCCCTCAGCGGGCAGGTTGTCCAGCACCAGTTGCTTGTCTTCGATCTTGAAGGAAGCACCCTGGCCGTTAACCAGCACGCGTGCCAGGTTCAGTTCTTCGCCGTCGAGCCTGAGGGCTTGTGACTCCACCGCCGGATTGCGGCGCAGCGTCATCTTGTTCAGGACGCGGGTCTTGGCCGGGTCCAGGTCAAAGCACAGGTTGACCGTGTCAATCCAGAAAGCGGGCGCCGCGTAGTCGGCACGCAGGGTTACCGTGGTCGGACCATCGGCATCACGAGTTTGCAACATGCAGGTTCTCCAAAAAATTCGTATTCATCAAGTCAAAAACAAGTACCGGCATATGCATCACACACCCTGCTTCAGCGAGGCTTCGATGAACGGATCGAGGTCGCCGTCGAGCACCTTCTGCGTGGCCGAGGTTTCGTAGTTGGTGCGCAGGTCTTTGATGCGGCTGTTGTCGAGCACGTAGCTGCGAATCTGGTGGCCCCAGCCGACATCGGTTTTGGAGTCTTCGAGCTTTTGCTGTTCGGCCTGGCGCTTGCGCATCTCGTGGTCATACAAGCGACTGCGCAGACGTTTCCAGGCGACATCGCGGTTGCTGTGCTGGCTGCGCCCGTCCTGGCACTGCACCACGATGCCGGTGGGCAGGTGCGTCAGGCGCACGGCCGAGTCGGTCTTGTTGATGTGCTGGCCACCGGCGCCGCTGGCGCGGAAGGTGTCGACGCGCACGTCTGACGGGTTGATGTCGATCTCGATCGAGTCATCGACCTCGGGGTAGACAAAGACCGAGGCAAACGAGGTGTGGCGCCCGCCGGACGAATCGAAGGGCGACTTGCGCACCAGGCGGTGCACACCGGTTTCGGTGCGCAGCAGGCCGAATGCGTATTCGCCTTCGACCTTGATGGTGGCGCCCTTGATACCGGCGGTATCACCCGCCGTTTCGTCTTCGATCGTGACCGTGAAACCCTTGCGTTCGGCGTAGCGCAGGTACTGGCGCAGCAGCATGCTGGCCCAGTCGCAGGCTTCGGTGCCGCCAGCGCCGGCCTGGATGTCGACAAAAGCGTTTAGCGGATCGGCCGGGTTGTTGAACATACGGCGGAATTCGAGCCCCTCGATGATGCCGGCCAGTCGCGCGGTGTCGGCTTCGAGGGTTTGCAGGCCGGCCTCGTCGTTGTCGTCCTTGCTCATGTCGAACAACTCGCTGTTGTCCGAGAGTTCGCTGGTGAGCGCGTCGAGCGTGACGACAACGCCGTCGAGCGCCTTCTTCTCACGCCCGAGTTCCTGGGCGCGCTTGGGGTCGTTCCAGACGCTGGGGTCTTCGAGCGAGGCGTTAACGGTTCTCAGGCGTTCCGATTTGGCAGCGTAGTCAAAGATACCCCCGTAAATCGGCGGTGCGTGCGCTAAGGTCAGCCAGTGTGGTGCCGATGAGGTTGATGCGTTCTGCTTCCATGATGGGTATCCTTGTTTGCTGTGAGGGGCGGGGGCAGCAGCGTGTGCTGCCTGGCTGCATGGTCTGCGCCTGATCCCGAAGTGGGCGTATTTTCTCATGCCCAGCGCAGGGGCGCTCGGCGTCGGGCCTGGCTGGCCCGTGCTTCAGGCGATAAAGCGCTCGATCAGCGCGGCCAATTGCGCCGGCTGGTCGTGGTGCAGCATGTGGCCGGCGTCCTCGATGCGGGTGATTTCAACCTGGGGCACGGCCTTGAGCCGCTCGTGGAACTGCGCCAGCGTGAACTTGCCCTTCCACCACTGGTCCATGCTGTTGTTGCTGGCTTCCACCATCAGCACCGGCATGCTGATGCGCCGGTAGACTTCCAGCACTTCGTCAAGCCGGTACAACTGGCCGTTGTGAACCTTGTGCGCCGGGTCGCCCAGCACGCGCCACTGGCCCTGCGCGTCCTGCTGCGCCCAATGCTGCGCCAGCCAGCCGGCCTTGTCGGCCCCGAGGCGGGGGTTGGTCTTCATCAGGCGCCGTGCGACGCCGTCCAGGCCGCTATAGGCCTTGAGGTCGAGCTCGCCGCGCTGCAGTTCCTTGAGGTGACCAAACCACTTGGCGTAGTGCAGCGGCGCCTCATCCGGTGTCGTCGCCGGCATGCCAAAACCTTCCAGATTGACCAGGCGTCGGATGCGTTCCGGTCGGATGCCGGCGTAAATCATGACCACATTGCCGCCCATGCTGTGGCCTACCAGATTGACTTGGACGCCAGGGCTGTAGTGGTCGAGCAGAAAATCGAGATCGGCCAGGTAATCGGGAAACCAGAAGTTATCGACGCCGCCGCGGTAGTCGCCCACTGCCTGCTGCGCGCCGCCGGGCGTCAGGCCAAAGCCGCGCCAGTCCGGGGCAATCACATAGTGGTCGTGGCTGAGCGCGTCCACCACAAACTGGTAACTCGCCGCCACATCCATCCAGCCGTGTACCATGACAAGCGGCGTTTTACCGGGCGCGGGTTCGCCCCAGATCTGCACGTGGTATTGCAGTTTGCGAATCGGTACAAACTCGCTGCGGGAAATTCGTTTGGCTTGGTACATTCGCAGCATCATACGGAGACCTATCGTGCAAGTCAGTCAAGAACGGGACAAGCCACTGCCGGCAGCGCCAGACAACTATTCGCAACTGCATGCGGGGTTTGGCTGGCAGGTGCCTGAGCACTTCAATATCGCCGAGGTCTGTTGTGCGCGCTGGGCCGCACGGCCCGACGCCGCCAGCCGCATCGCGATCCAGGCGCTCGACGCGTCGGGCGCGAGCCGCAGCCACAGTTATCTCGACTTACAGCAACAGGCAGGGCGGCTGGCGCAGGTGCTGACTGGCTTGGGCGTGCGGCGCGGCGACCGTGTCGCCATCGTGATGCCGCAGCGTTTCGAGACCGCCGTCGCCTACATCGCGATTTTGCAAATGGGCGCGGTGGCCATGCCGCTGTCCATGCTGTTTGGGCCGGAAGCGCTCGAATTCCGCTTGCAGGACAGCGATACCGTCGTTGCCATTTGCGATGAGAGTTCCATTGCCAATGTGCTGTCGATTCGCCCGACCTGCCCGAAGCTGCGCCATGTTCTTGGTGTTGACGGCGCTGCAGTGCAGGCTGATCTGGACTATGCCGGCGCGCTGGCGCGGGTGACGCTGCCACCGCCACCGGTGCCAACCCGCGCCGAAGACCCCGCCGTGCTGATTTACACCAGCGGCACCACGGGTAACCCGAAAGGCGCGCTGATTCCACACCGCGCCTTGATTGGCAATTTGAGCGGCTTTGTCTGCAGCCAGAACTGGTTTGGCTTTGATGGTCGCGATAACGCCGACTCGCAAGCCGTGTTCTGGTCGCCGGCCGACTGGGCCTGGACCGGTGGCCTGATGGACGCCTTGCTGCCTACGCTTTTTTTCGGTCGCCCCATCGTTGGCTTCAACGGGCGTTTCAGCCCGCAGGCGGCGCTGGAGTTGATGCAGCGCTTTGGCGTGACGCACACCTTTTTGTTCCCGACCGCGCTCAAAGCGATGATGAAAGCCTATCCGGGCACCGCCAACGCCACGGTGCGAGCGCAGTTCGGGCTCAAGCTGCAAGCCATCATGAGCGCGGGCGAGGCGGTTGGCGACGCTGTCTTTGACTACTGCCAGCGGCAATTGGGCGTGACCGTCAATGAGATGTTCGGCCAGACCGAGATCAACTACATCGTCGGCAATTGCGCTGTTCAGTGGCCGGCCAGAGCTGGCAGCATGGGCAAGGGCTATCCGGGGCACCGTGTCGCGGTGATTGACGACGACGGCCAGGAATGTGCGGTGGGTGCGGTGGGTGACGTGGCGCTCAATCGCTTTGATGTGCACGGTGATCCCGATCCGATTTTCTTTCTGGGTTACTGGAAGAACGAGGCCGCGACGCTGGGCAAGTTCACGCTCGACTGGTGCCGCACCGGTGATCTGGCGACGCGCGACGCCGACGGTTACCTCTGGTACCAGGGCCGCTCCGATGACGTCTTCAAGGCGGCGGGCTACCGCATCGGCCCGGGCGAGATTGAGAACTGCCTGGTCAAGCACCCGGCCGTAGCCAATGCGGCGGTGGTGCCGAAACCGGACCGCGAGCGCGGCGCCGTGGTCAAGGCCTATGTGGTGCTGGCACCTGACTTTGTTGCGGCACATGATTACCGCATGGGTACCGACGCACAGTTCGAGGCCAAACTGGTGGCGCAGTTGCAGGCCCACGTCAAGGGCAAGCTCGCGCCCTATGAGTACCCGAAAGAGATCGAGTTTGTCGAAGCGCTGCCCATGACCACCACCGGCAAGGTGCAGCGCCGCGTACTGCGGCTGCAGGAGCAGGCACGTTACCGTGCGCGACAGGCGCAGGAGCATGGGACACCGTAAACTCGCGGCTTTTGAGAAATTCAGAGCACACCCATGACCATGAAAACGATCCGCCTGGGCCGCAGCGACCTGCAGGTGACCCCCATCTGCCTGGGCACCATGACTTTTGGCGAGCAGGTCGATGAAGCGACGGCGCACGCCATCCTGGACCGCTCGCTGGAACGCGGCATTAACTTCATCGACACGGCTGAGATGTACGCCGTGCCGCCGCGCGCCGAGACTTTCAATGCCACCGAAATCATCATCGGCAACTGGCTGGCGAAGAACCCGGCAGCGCGCCAAAAACTGGTGCTGGCGACCAAGGTGGCGGGCCCTTCGCGCGCCATGCCCTGGATTCGCGGCGGCAGCGGTGATCTGACGGCCGCTGACATTCAAGCTGCCTGCGACGGCAGCTTGAAGCGCTTGCAGACCGACGTTATCGACCTGTACCAGATTCACTGGCCGGTGCGCCATGTGCCGGCCTTCGGCATGATGTATTACGACCCCGCCAAGGATACTGAGGGCAGTTCGATTCAGGTGCAACTCGAAGCATTGCAAAAGCTGGTACAGGCCGGCAAAGTGCGTGCGATCGGCCTGTCCAACGAAACACCGTATGGCTTGCACGAGTTTGTGCGCCTGGCCGAGCAGATGGGCTTGCCCCGTGTGGCCAGCGTGCAGAACAGCTACAGCCTGGTCAGCCGCAGTGTGGAAAACGCGCTCGATGAAAGCATGCATCGCCTGGGTGCATCCTTGCTGGCCTATTCGCCGCTGGCCTTTGGTCTGCTCACGGGCAAGTACGACGCATCCGGCCTGACCGGTCCCGATGCGCCGGCCGCCGCGCGACTGACCCTGTTTGAGTCCACACGCAAGCAGCGCTGGGGCCGAGCCGACGCCCTGACCGCGGCGCGTCGCTACAACGCACTGGCACGCGAGCACGGCCTGACGCCGACGCAACTGGCACTGGCCTTCTGCTATACCAAGTGGCAGGTTGCCAGCACCATCATCGGCGTCACCACCGTGGCGCAACTTGATGAAGACATCGACGCTTGGGGTTTGACCCTGCCGCCGGAGCTGCTCAAGAAAATCGACGCCGTCCGCTGGGAGATGCGCGACCCTGCGATCTGATGGATATTGCCGTGTCATCCAGGGCCCCCCTTTGTCATCCCGGGCTTGACCCGGGATCCATACCACGCGAGCCCTGGATTGCGGATCAAGATGCTATGGATGCCTCCCTCCCACGGGGTAAACACGAGAGCGTTGAACGCCAGGAGCATGAACAGCCGTCTTTCAGGAAGAGACTTCGAGTGATCGAGGTGGAT
>CAIWNX010000319.1 GCA_903914175.1 uncultured beta proteobacterium
CGATGCGGTGGAGCGCTCCAAGGACTTCGGCCTGGTGAACCAGGGCTATCTGGGTTACATGAACCTGGGCTACAACGCACGTGAAGTCGAACTCCTGGTTTGGCTGGAAGCGCTGCGCGACAAGCAGTGCGAAGACAAGCCCTGCGAAATTGGCGTGCACGTGGCCGGCAAGTTCGAGCCCAAGGGCGGCTGCCCGGTCAAGATCCATATTCCGGAGATGCTCGAACTGCTGGGCACCGGGCGCTTCCGCGAAGCGATGGAGCTGATTGAGAACTGCAACCCGCTGCCCAACGTCACGGGGCGCGTCTGCCCGCAGGAATTGCAGTGCCAGGGCGTTTGCACGCACCAGAAGCAACCGATTGAAATTGGCCAGATCGAGTGGTATTTGCCGCAGCGCGAAAAGCTCGTCAACGCCGAGGGCATTGCCGCGCGCTTTGCCAATCTGCCCGACCCCTGGGCCAAAGCCGACAAGCCGCCGGTGGCGGTGGTGGGCTCGGGCCCGGCTGGTTTGATCAACGCCTACCTGCTGGCCTCTGAAGGCTTCCCGGTCACGGTGTTCGAGGCCTTCCACGCCCTGGGTGGTGTGCTGCGCTACGGCATCCCCGAGTTTCGCCTGCCCAATGAACTGATCGACGACGTGGTCGGCAAGATCCGCCTGCTCGGTGGCAAGTTCGTCGCCAATTTTGTTGTTGGCAAAACGGCGACGATTGAAGACCTCAAGAAGGCCGGTTTCTGGAAAGTCTTTATCGGCACTGGCGCCGGTCTGCCACGCTTCATGAACGTGGCCGGCGAGCATCTGCTCAACGTCATGTCGGCCAACGAGTTCCTGACGCGCGTGAACCTGATGCAGGGCCTGCACCAGGACTACGAGACGCCGCTGCCCGATACGCGCGGCAAGCGCGTCATCGTCATCGGTGGTGGCAACACCGCGATGGACGCGGCGCGCACGGCACGCCGCCTGGGCGGTCTGGTCACCATCGTCTACCGGCGCACGCAGTCCGAAATGCCGGTGCGGGTTGAAGAACTGCACCACGCGCTGGAAGAAGGCATTCAACTCAAGGAGCTGCGCGCACCGAACGAATTTGTCGGCGACGACAAGACGCACTTTGTGACGCACGCCAAGCTCGACGTCATCGCACTCGGCGAGCCCGATGCCAGCGGCCGGCGCAGTCCGGTCAGCACGGGCCAGGTTGAAGACATGGAAGTCGACCTCGTCATCATGGCGCTGGGTAACACACCGAATCCGATCATCCGCGAGTCCGAGCCGAGCCTGAAGACGACCAAGTGGGGCACCATCAATGTGGCCGACGGTTCACAGCAGACTTCACTCGACGGCGTTTACTCGGGTGGCGACGCTACGCGCGGCGGCTCCACGGCGATCCGCGCTGCCGGCGACGGTCAGGCCGCGGCGCGCGAGATTGTGGGTGACATCAACCTCACGCCCGCAGAGATTTACACCATGGTCAAAGCGGCCCAGTACTACACCGGCCTGGGTGCTGCGCCGCAGACGATTCTGGAAAAAATCGCACTGGCCGACGGCATTGTCGAATTCATCGTGCACTCGCCACTGGTCGCCAAAGCGGCGCAAGCCGGCCAATTCGTGCGCGTGCTGCCCTGGGAAAAAGGTGAGCTGATACCGCTCACGCTGGCCGATTGGGATGCAAAGAAGGGCACGATCTGCCTCGTGGTGCAAGCCATGGGCAGCAGCAGCATTGCGATCAACAACATGAACGTCGGCGACGCCTTCACCGGCATCGCCGGGCCGCTCGGACTGCCCAGCGCCTTGCACCGCTACGAAGGCCAGCAGACGGTGGTGTTTACCGCTGGCGGTCTGGGCCTGCCGCCGGTCTACCCGATCATGCGTGCGCACCTGCAACTGGGCAACCATGTGACGCTGATTGCGGGTTTCCGCAATTCGGGTCTGCTGTTCTGGGTCAAGGACGGTGAGCGCGTGGCGGCACTGAAAGCCGAATTTGGCGATCAGCTTGACGTCATCTACACCAGCAACGACGGCAGCTTCGGTGTCAAAGGTTTTGTCACGACGCCGCTCGAAGCCATGCTGATCGACAACATGACGAGCAAGGGCCGCAAAATTGCCGAGGTGGTGACGATCGGCCCGCCGCTGATGATGCGCGCGGTGAGCGACCTGACCAAACCCTTCGGCGTCAAGACCGTGGCCAGTCTGAACTCGATCATGGTGGATGCCACCGGCATGTGCGGCGCCTGCATGGTGCCGGTGACGATCGCCGGCAAGATGGTGCGCAAGCACGCCTGCGTCGACGGCCCCGAACTCGACAGCCACATCATCGACTGGGACAAGTTCCTGCCGCGCTTCAATCAGTTCAAGTCACAAGAGCAGGAGAGCCGGGTGCTGCACGGGTTTGCGTGAGCGGGTGACTGTCATTGCGGGCCCCGACCCGCAATCCATCTTCAGGTGCGTGACGCCGCAAACAGCGCAACGCTTTGAATCCCCGCCACCGTCAGCAGCAGCGAGCCAAACAGGTGCAGGGCGGCGGTGCCGAAGGCCAGGGCGTAGCGTTGTTGCCCGAGCATGCCGACCACTTCAGCCGAGAAACTGGAGAAGGTGGTCAGCGCGCCCAGAAAGCCGGTAACCAGCGCGAGGCGCCAGACGGGATCGAGATCAGGCAGGCCTTGAAAGACGGCCACGCAGACCCCCACCAGGTAGCCGCCGATCAGATTGGCAGCGAGGGTGCCCAGCGGGATAACGGCGCCGGGATTGAGCCAGAGCCCGAGGCCCCAGCGCAGCAGGGCGCCGAGGCAGGCACCGATGCAAATGGCGATGACAGAGATCATGGTGCCGCGATCATAAACGCGACGGCAGCGGCTTATTCCATTTCCAAATCATTTCTGTCTAGGCGCGAAGCCGCAGACAGTGCTCCAGCACGGCAAGGCGAAGCAACAACGACAGGGATGGTTTGGGGATGGAATTACATTTTGCTCGGCAGCCAGGTCGCCATCTGTGGGAAAAACCAGAGCAGCAGCACCATCACGCACATCAGGAAAAAGAAGGGCAGGGTGACGCGGGCGATGTAGGTGATTTCCTTTTTGGTCATGCCTTGCAGCACAAACAGATTGAAGCCCACCGGTGGTGTGATCTGCGCCATCTCAACCACGATCACGATGAAAATGCCAAACCAGACCAGGTCCAGGTGAGCCGCTTGCACGGTTGGCAGCAGTACGCCCATGGTCAGAACCACCATCGAGATGCCGTCCAGGAAACAACCGAGGATGGCGTAGAACACGGTCAGCGCCAGAATCAGCATGAAGGGGCTCAGGCCCAGCGAGGACACGTACTCAGCCAGATGGCGCGGCAGGCCAATGTAGCCCATGCTTAGTGTCAGGAAAGCAGCACCGGCCAGGATCAGCGCGATCATGCAGTACAGGCGCGTCGCGCCCATCAACGCTTCTTTGAAGTTCGACCAGTTGAGCGAACCCTGCACGGCAGACAGCACAAAGGAACCCAGGACACCGACGGCCGCCGCTTCAGTGGCCGTGGCAACGCCAGCGTAGATGCTGCCCAGCACGGCGCTGATCAGGCCGACCACGGGGATCAGATGGCGTGACTCAAACAGCCTTTGCGCCATGGTGAAGGTTTCGGTGGTGGGCGGAATCTTGTCCGGGTTGCGCAGCGACCAGAAGATGATGTAACCGCTGAACAGCGAGGCCAGCAGCAGACCCGGCAGGATGCCGGCGACAAACAGTTGCGAGATCGAGACCTCGGCACTGACGCCGTAGACGATCATGATGATGGACGGCGGAATCAACAGGCCTAGCGTGCCGGCGCCGGCGAGCGAGCCGATGATCTGGTCTTGCGGGTAGCCGCGCCGTGTCAGTTCCGGCAGCGTCATCTTGCCGATGGTGGCGCAGGTGGCGGCGCTCGACCCCGAGACAGCGGCAAAAATCGTGCAGCCAATGATGTTGGTGTGCAGCAGGCGACCCGGCAGCCAGTTGACCCAGGGTGCCAGACCTTTGAACATGCTCTCTGAGAGCTTGGTGCGAAACAGGATCTCGCCCATCCAGATGAACAGGGGCAGGGCGGTCAGCGTCCAACTCGAAGCCGAACCCCAGATCGTCAGGGACATGGCTTCGCCGGCCGGGCGGCTGGAGAAGAGTTCCATCGCAATCCAGGCCACACCGGTCAGCGTCAGGCCGATCCAGACGCCGCTGCCCAGAATCAGGAACAGCGAGCCGATCAACAGCGCGGTAACAGCAAGTTCACTCATGAAATAGTCGCTTCCTGTTATTCGTTGTGCAGCGCTTCTTCGCTGTCGAGGGTGACACGCTGGCCGCGAAATTCAAGTACCAGCTCATCGATGAAAGCAATCAGGAGGACCAGGGTGCCCAGCGCCATCCCCAACTGCGGCAGCCACAGGGGTGTGGCGTCGTTGCCGGTGGAGATGTCGTTGAAATCCCAGGACTGGTAGGACAGCTTGATCGCGTAGAAACAGAACAGGCCTGACAGCAGCACGGCCGCGCTCAGACTCCACAGCTCCAGCACTTTCTTGGCGCGCGGTGGCACGGCGTTGAGCAGCAGCGTGACGCGGATGTGCTCGTTCTTCTTGAGCGTGTGTGCCAGCGCCAGAAAGCCGGCCGATGCCATGCAGTAGCCGGCGTACATATCGGTGCCGCGGAAGTTGATCGTGACATAGCGGTCCACCATGCCCAGCACCACCATCAGCAGCGTGCCGATCATCATCAGCGCCGCGGCCCAGGCCGCGGCGTCATAGAGTTTGTTCAGACTGTTTCTAATCATGGGTGGATGCTCTGGTGGCTGAACTCTGGATTGTCATTGCGGGCCTGACCCGCAATACATGCTGCTGAAGGCATGGATGCCGGATCACGTCCGGCA
>CAIWNX010000320.1 GCA_903914175.1 uncultured beta proteobacterium
ACGCAACATAAATCTATATGGAGAAATGATGAAACGAACCTTAAGCTATCTATTTATAGTGGGGGTCTTCCTTGGCTTGTCGGCGGGCCCCGCTGCTGCACGTGTCACTGACAAGGACATCGAAAACGATGCCAAGACCGTCGGCGACGTCGTCAGCTACGGCATGGGCACCAAGCTGCAACGCTACAGTCCCTCAGCCAAGATCACCACCAGCAACGTCAAGAACCTGGTACCGGCCTGGTCGTTCTCGTTTGGTGGCGAGAAACAACGCGGTCAGCAATCGCAACCGATGGTTCACAACGGCAAGATGTTTGTCACGGGCTCGTACTCACGCGCCTGGGCGCTGGACTCCAAGACCGGCAAGAAGCTCTGGGAATACAACCCCAAGCTGCCCGACGGCATCATGCCTTGCTGCGACGTGATTAACCGCGGCGGCGCGCTGTATGAAAACCTCTTCATCTTCGGTACGCTCGACTCGCAGTTGGTGGCACTCGACCAGAACACCGGCAAGGTGGTCTGGAAAGAAAAAGTCGGCGAGTACGCTGAAGGCTACTCGATCACGGCCGTGCCGGTCATCGCCAAGGGTCTGGTCATCACCGGCATGGCCGGTGGCGAATTTGGCGTGGTAGGCCGTGTCACCGCGTTCGACGCCAAGACTGGCAAGCTGGTCTGGATGCGCCCGACGGTTGAAGGTCATATGGGCACCAAGGACGGCAAGGACAACGGCATCTCGGGAACCACCAACGCGACCTGGCCGGGCGACCTGTGGAAGACCGGTGGCGCCTCGCCCTGGATGGGTTGTTCGTACGACCCCGAAACCAACTTGGCCTATTGCGGCACCGGCAACCCCGGTCCGTGGAACTCGGCACTGCGTCCGGGCGACAACCTGTTCTCCTGCTCGACCGTCGCCATTGACGTTGACACTGGCAAGATCGCCTGGCACTTCCAGCACACACCGAATGACGGCTGGGACTATGACGCGATGACGGTTGACATCCTGTACACCGACAAGGACGGCCGTAAACTCATCGGCAAGCCCGACAAGAACGGTTTCTTCTACGTGCTCGACGCCAAGACCGGCGCCTTCGTGCGCGGCTTCCCCTTCGTCAAGAAACTGACCTGGGCCACAGGACTTGACCCCAAGACCGGTCGCCCGCTCTTCGTCCCGGAAAACCGTCCTGGCGACCCGGTCAAGAGCGCCGACGGCAAGAAGGGCACCAGCGTGTTTGCAGCACCGTCCTTCCTGGGCGGCACCAACCAGCAGGGTTCTGCTTACAGCCCGGATACCGGCCTGTTCTATGTGCCGACCACCGAATGGGGCATGGACATCTGGAACGAGCCAGTTGCCTACAAGAAGGGCGCCGCCTATCTGGGCGCTGGCTTCACCATCAAGAAGGTGTTTGACGACTACATCGGCGCACTGCGTGCCATCGATCCGGCCACCGGCAAGATCGTCTGGGAAGTCAAGGATCCGGCACCGCTCTGGGGTGGCGCACTGGTGACCAAGGGCAATCTGGTGTTCTGGGGTACGCCACACGGCGAACTCAAAGCGGCTGATGCCAAGACCGGCAAAGTGCTTTGGTCGTATCAGACCGGCTCCGGCATCATTGCACCCCCGATTAGCTGGGAGCAAGACGGTGAGCAATACATCTCGGTTGTCAGCGGCTGGGGTGGTGCGGTTCCGCTCTGGGGTGGCGATGTGGCCAAGCAAGTGTCTGACATCACCCAAGGCGGTATGACCTGGGTTTTCAAGCTGCACAAGGGCAAGTAAATTGGGAGTTGGGTAACGGTGGCGCGTTGGCAACAACAAACCACCGTTTTGTGATGATCGGCGCAACACGGGTTGGCGCCGATCCTTTTTTTTCTGCAGCCGACAGTATCCAGGCCGCAGGCACGCGTCGTCTAATGAGGATTTCACAATGCTTCGATGGTCTGCTTTTTCTCTACTCTCAAACTGGTTTCACAAGCCCGCACGCGCCGCAACGGCGACACTGGCACTGAGCCTTGTTCTGGTCGCGCCGGCCAGCCAGGCCCAGGATAAAACCGCCTTGCAGAAGATTCAGCAAAGCGGTGTGCTGTCGGTAGCCCTGTACAAGGATTTCGCGCCTTTTTCGGACAACGGCAAAGGCATTGACGTTGATCTGGCGCAGGCATTGGCGACCAAGCTGGGCGTGAAGATGACGCCGCTGTGGTTCGCCGCAGCCGACGATGTGGCTGGCGATTTGCGCAAGATGGTCTGGAAGGGAACACCCATCGGCTACGGTCCGGCCGACCTCATGATGCATGTGCCGGTTGATCCGCAGTACATGGCCAAAGTTGATCAGGTCAAAATCTTCGGCGCCTACCACCGCGAGCGCTTTGCCATCGGACGCCAGCTTGAAGCGCTGCCGTCGCTGGAAAACCTGGAGCCGTTCGAGAAGCTCTCGCTCGGCGTTGAAGGCGAAAGCATGGGCGCACTCGTGATGTTGTCCGCCGACAGCGGACGCTACCGCGAAAAACTCAAAATCTTCAAGAGCACCGAGGACGCCATCGCGGCGCTGAAATCCGGCGCTGTGGTGGCGGTGCTGGGGCAACAGGGTGAGTTGGAAAACGGTGTCGGTTCCGACCCCCGCTTCGCCATCGATCTGCCACCGAATCAGCTTTTGAAAATGCAGCAGTGGCGCATCGGCCTGGCGGTCAAGGCAGAAAACGTCGAACTGTTCCAGGCGCTGGAAACGGCCATGAACGAGTTGATCAGCGACGGGACCGTAACCCGCATCGTGCAGGCCTACGGTCTGAAGCATCGTCAACCCTAACAACACGCACTGCATCAACTTTTTGCATTCAACAGGAGATTTTTCATGAAATTCAAGGCATCCCATATTTGTGCCTGTTTGATGGCCGGCTTTGCAGCGCTGGCGCCCAGCTACACGCTGGCCCACGGCGACGTCACACCGCAAGCTGTCGATACGCGCTCGCTGCCGCCACTGGGCGAAGAAATGCGCAGCGAAAATCCGTACCGCGGTCTGGCCGAAGCGATCAAGGTCGGCGTTTCAGCCTACACCCAGAACTGCGCCCGCTGCCATGGCATCGAGGCGGTATCGGGCGGCATGTCGCCGGATCTGCGTGAACTCGACGAAGAGTGTCTGGGTCAAAAAGACGAGGCCAAAAAGACAGCCTGCTTCAAGGAAGTTGACACCTATTTCATGACCACCACGCTCAACGGCCGGGTGCGCAACGGCGCGGTCTACATGCCACCCTACAAAGGGGTTTTCAACCAGGAAGCAATCTGGGCGATGAAAGCCTATCTGGAGACACGGCGCACGGCGCCGTAAGGACGGCACGCAAGACCGGCAATGACTCAGAGATTCGTCATTGCGTTCATGCTGGCCTGCTTGCTGTGGCTGGCGAGCGCCACGAGCGCGCTGGCCGGCGTCATGACGCGCCAGGAGTTGAGCACGCGCTTTCCGGCGCCCTACAGCATTGGCGAAAAAGACAGCCAGTTGCCGGTCTGGCCGATCTTTGAGCCCAACTTCCAGCAAAAGGACGGCGCCAATCAACTGGTGGGCTATGTTTTTGAATCGATCGATCTGGCACCGGTGCCGGGATTCTCCGGCGTGCCGATCAATCTGCTGATTGCCATGGACCAGCGCGGCAACTTTCTCGATGTCAAAGTTCTGTCGCAGCACGAGCCGGTATTTGTCGGTGGTCTGGGCGAAGTGCCAATGCATGGCTTCGTGAGCCAGTAC
>CAIWNX010000321.1 GCA_903914175.1 uncultured beta proteobacterium
GCTGGCGGTTGAATCAACGCAGGCACGCTGGGTGCCGGTGCGCGTGCAGGCGCCGTTCGATGCGGCAGCGCCGGGCTCGCACCCGATTCACTTCGAGATCGATGCGCTGGATTCGAGCGGCCACCTGAGCGAGAAATCGGTATTTCTAATGCCACGATAAGGACAGACCATGCAAAACAAAGCGACTGAACTCAAAGCCCCCTGGTGGAAATTCGGCCATGTCTGGATGGTGTTCGCGGGGCCGGCTGTCGTGGTCGTGGCCAGTTTCATCACGCTCTACCTGGCGGTGAGTCGGCCCGATCCGGTCATCAGCGAAGACTATTACCGGCAGGGTGTTGAGATCAACAAAACGCTTGGCAATGAGTCCAGTCTGGCGCCAGCGCTGCAGGCGCGCAACCATGCCGCAACCGGTGTTCTGCCGGTACCTGCTGCCGCACCAAAAAACTAAGCCGTAGGCACCAAGATTAAACCGGAGACCAGACTATGCTGTCGCAACGAATCATGTGGATTACCTGGCCCGCCTTTCTGGTGGCAGGTGTGCTTGAGGTACTGGTATTTTCTGTGGTTGATCCGCAGGACCTGCAATGGTTCGGTCATCCGGTGGATCTTTCGCGGCAAGGCGTTTACACGATCACCTTCTTTGTATTTTGGGCCGTCACCATGCTTTCCAGCGCTCTGACAACACTGCTCTCCATGTCGCCGTTTGAAGTCAACCGCTGCCCGCTGCCGGCTACCGAACGTCCCGAGGGTTGCCCGAAACAGGAATGTCGTTTGTCTTGAACTATGTCAGCGGATCAGCCCGCTGATTTGAGGTTGACGATTTCGCGCAGCGCGTCGGTATTGAGAATGCGCACATGGCGCTGCTTGACTTCAACGATGCCGTCTTCGACAAAGCGTGAGAAGGTGCGGCTTACGGTTTCAAGTTTCAAGCCGAGGAAACTGCCAATTTCTTCGCGCGTCATGCGCAGGATCAGTTCGGATTGGGAAAAGCCCCGTGCGTGCAAGCGCTGCACCAGATTCAGCAGAAAAGTGGCGAGTCGTTCCTCGGCGCGCATGCTGCCCAGCAGCAGCATGACGCCGTGTTCGCGCACGATTTCGCGGCTCATGATCTTGTGCACATGACGCTGCAGCGAGGTCACTTCGCGTGACAACTCCTCGATGCGGTCAAACGGCATAACGCAGACTTCCGCGTCTTCCAGCGCGACCGCGTCGCAGGTGTGATGGTCGTGAACAATGCCGTCGAGGCCAACCACTTCGCCGGCCATTTGAAAACCGGTTACCTGATCGCGGCCGTCTTCAGCCGCCACGCAGGTCTTGAAAAACCCGGTGCGTATCGCATACAGGCTGGTGAACTTCTCGCCATTGCGAAACAGCGTGGTGCCGCGTTTGATCTTTCGTCGCGCGCCGACCAGTTCGTCAATGCGTTCAAGTTCTTCCCGGCTAAGGTCCACCGGCATGCACAGTTCCCGCAGATTGCAGTTGGAACAAGCTACTTTGATGCTTTGAGGATTCATGTCCCTTATTTTGACATTAATTTGAAGCGATTCCTGATGTCGGTCAAATATAGGGCCTTTCCATAACCCCGCAATTTGATGGACATCACGAT
The DNA here is from genome assembly GCA_903914175.1 of uncultured beta proteobacterium. GTDB lineage: Bacteria > Pseudomonadota > Gammaproteobacteria > Burkholderiales > Burkholderiaceae_C > Rhodoferax. The sequence continues at coordinate 1,607 of CAIWNX010000321.1, forward strand.
ACGAAGTTATGATTTGGCGCATATTCAGCACACTTGCCAAGGAGTTTTCATGAATGCAGCCGTTGCTGAACCGATTTCCGAAGAATTGCTGCGGCGCTTCGATGTCTCGGGTCCACGCTATACCTCTTACCCGACAGCCGATCGATTTGTCGAGGCCTTTACCGCAGCCGATTACAAACAGGCTCTGACGCTGCGCCGCGCTGGTGTGGCCGCTGCCGCCTCGCCGCTGTCGCTCTATGTGCACATTCCGTTTTGCGAATCGCTGTGCTACTACTGCGCCTGCAACAAGATCATCACCAAGCACCATGATCGGTCCGCACCCTATCTGAATTACCTGAGCCGCGAAGTGGACTTGCACACCAAGGAGCTTGGCCTTGGGCAGGCGGTGTCGCAGGTGCATCTGGGCGGTGGTTCGCCGACATTCATGTCCGACGACGAACTGCGTCAGTTGATGGCCATGCTGCGGCGCAATTTCACCTTCGTGCCCGGCGGCGAGTACTCGATTGAGGTTGATCCGCGCACCATCGACGCCAGCCGACTCGACACCCTGGCGGAACTCGGTTTCAACCGTCTGAGTTTTGGCGTGCAGGATTTTGATCCGGCCGTGCAGAAATCAGTGCACCGTGTGCAGCCGGCCGAGCAGGTGTTCGCGCTGGTTGCTGCCGCACGCGAGCGCAAGTTTGATTCGATCAACGTTGATCTGATTTATGGTCTGCCGCTGCAGAACCCTGAGTCCTTTGATCGCACACTGGCGCAGGTGGTCGAGTTGCGCCCGGAACGCATCGCGCTCTATGCCTACGCGCACCTGCCGGAGCGCTTCAAGCCGCAGCGCCGCATTACCACCACGGAAATTCCGAACGGCGCGGCGAAGGTTGCCATGCTGGCGCGTTCCATGGCAGCGTTCATGCGTGCCGGTTATGTCTACATTGGCATGGACCATTTTGCATTGCCAACCGATGCACTGGCGATAGCACAGCGGCAAGGGCGCTTGCATCGGAATTTCCAGGGCTACAGCACGCAGCCGGACTGTGATCTGATTGGCCTGGGCGTATCGTCGATCGGCAAGATTGGCGCGACTTACAGCCAGAACGCCAAGACCATGGAAGAGTATTGCGATTTCCTGGATCAGGGCGAGTTCCCGGTGGTTCGGGGTCTGGCGCTGTCGCGCGACGACGTTTTGCGCCGCGCTGTCATCATGGCGCTGATGTGCCAGGGTGTGGTTTCGTACGAGTCGATTGAACTCGCGCATTTGATCGAGTTCCGCAAGTACTTTGCCAGCGAACTTGAGGCGCTGCAAAAGCTCGCTGAGCAGGGCATGGTGACCATGAGTGACTCCGGCATTCAGGTCACGACCATGGGCTGGTTCTTTGTTCGCGCCGTCGCCATGGTCTTTGACAAATACCTGCAAACTGACCGCACGCGCGCGCGCTTTTCCAAGATCATCTGATTCGCTTCCCGTGCAGACCTCGCTGGCCCTGACCTCCTTGTTGATGGGTCTGGCGGGCGGTCCGCATTGCATCGCCATGTGCGGCGCTGCCTGTGCCGGCATCGGGCAGGCCGCCGGGCCGCGCAAAAACTCCGCCATGCTGACTTTTCAGCTCGGACGCATCATCGGTTATTCCAGTCTCGGCGCGCTGGCCGCTGCCTCGATGCAGGGCCTGGGCTGGCTGACCGTGCAGTCGGCCGCACTGCGCCCGGTCTGGACCCTGTTTCACGTTGCCACGGCGGTGCTGGGTCTGTTGTTGTTGTGGAAAGCACAGCAGCCGGTCTGGCTGGAGCAGGCTGGCAAAGCCATCTGGCAGCGTGCGCGCTCGCTGGCCTGGGGGCGCGGACGTGGTGTACCGCTGGTGATTGGCGCCCTGTGGACTTTTCTGCCCTGTGGCCTGCTTTATTCGGCCCTGCTGGTGGCGGCTCTGAGCAACAGCGCCGTCGAAGGCGCGCTGGTGATGGCCTTGTTTGCGCTGGGTACCAGTCTTTCCATGATGGCCGCGCCCTGGCTCTGGTTGCGTTTCGGCGGTGGCAGCGCGGGTGACTGGGGTGTGCGCCTGGCCGGTCTGGTGCTCGCTGGCAGTTCAGTCTGGGCTTTGTGGATGGCGTTTGCCCACAACAGCGCGCCCTGGTGCGTCGTCTGATCAGCGCGGCTTGCGTCCGCTGACGCGATCACCGTCCTGCAGTTTGTTGTCCGGGTAGACGATGACCTGGGTGCCGCTGGTCAGGCCGTCTTTGACCCAGGCTTCAACCCCGTTGCGCGCCACCACGTCGATCTGGCGCAGACGCGAGTGGCCCTGTTCCAGAACGAAGAGACCGGAGCGCGCGCCCATGGGGAAGAGGGCGCTGACCGGCACTTTGAGCGCGTTCTCGACCACCTGCACCAACACGCGCACATCAACCTTGAAGCCGTCACCCAGTGTCTGCCATTTTTCGGCCGGGGAACTGATGTCGATGATGGCGTTGACACGCTGCTCTTCGACGCCCAATGCGGATACCTTGGTGAAGGCGCCGGGCTCGATCAGGCGGACCCGGCCTTCGAGCACTTCGGCACCGCCCCAGTTGCGCATCTGTACCGGCGTGCCGGGCCGGATCTGGGCTGCATCTTCGGTCAGGATGTCGACTACGACCTCTAGTTGCGCCGGGTCGCCCAACTCCATCAGCGGCGTGCCGGCCAGCACCATGCCCTCGCTCTGCGCCAGCAGTTTGAGCACCTTGCCGCTTGCAGGTGCCTTGATTTCGTAGGGGCCTTGCTGGGTGCCCATTGTGCTGCCGGAAAACGACTTGAGCGCGATGCGTGACTGCTCCAGTTCATGGCGTGCGGCGTCTTCTTCCTGGCGCGCGCTCTCAAGCTCCTGTTCGCGCAGCCGGACGCCCAACTGACCGGTCTCGTTCTGGTTTGGTGACACAAAGCCCTGGCGCGCCAGGGTTTCGCTGCGTCTGAGTTCGATGCGCGCCTGTTCCAGCGAGGCCTGGGCGCGTTCCACATTGGCGTGGCTGCGCGCCACGGCGGCCTGCATGGCGCCGACGCGCGCGCTTTGCTCGGCGCGGCTGCGCTCATCGAGCAAGGCGGGATTCACCGGCCAGAGCGTGGCCACGCTGGCGTTGCGTTGCACGGTGTCACCCTGCTTCAAATTCAGGCGCGTGATGCGACCGGTGAGCGGTGTCGAGACCACGTAGCGCTCGCGCAGACGCGTCTTGCCGTCCTCCTGCACCGTGCGCTCGAAGCGGCCCTGGCTGACGCTGGCGAGCTCGACTTCCAGTGCTTGCGGCATGAAGGCCCAGACCAGTGCGGCCAGCGCCGCTACACCGATGACGCCGAGCCAGATATTTCTTTTCATGATGTTCTCCGGTTCTCTCTATTCGCGTGTCTTGAGCACACCCACCAGGTCCAGCGCGTCGACGCGTCGGCGTACCACCAGGGCGCTCACAGCCCCGGCGGCCAGCACGCACAAGGCCGCGAAGGCGTAGGTGGCGCTCTGGATCACGAAGGGGAAGTAAAACTCGTCGGTCTTGATCAGGCCGACGATGGCCGAGCCCAGCAGATAGCCCAGCAGCATGCCCAGTGGCAGCGCCAGTGCAACCTCGATTGCCAGTTCGCCCAGCAAAAAGGCCGACACCTCGCCGCGCGTAAAGCCCAGCACGCGCAGGCTGGCCAGTTCCCAGGCGCGCTCGGCCAGCGAGATCCGGGCGTTGTTGTAGACCACGCCAATAGCGATAACAGTGGCGAACACGGTCAGGACGCCACTGAACACCAGTATGTTGCGCGCCGTTACTTCTTCCAGGTTGCGCGTCATGATCGCCTTGCTGAAGGTCACCGCCACCCGGGGCAGTTCCTTGATGCGGTTGAGCAGTTCGGGCTCATGGCCGCGGTCAACGGTGACGGTGATCTGGTTGACCAGATCGCCCTCGCGCAGCAGGCGGTTGAGCGCGCTGCGCTCGATATAGGCGTTCATCCCCATCATTTCGCTCACCACGCCGCTCACGCTCAGGTCGAGTACCTCACGCCGCCCGTCCAGAAACTCGACGCGTACGCTATCGCCGGGTTTGACCTCCAGGCGTTCGGCCAGGCGGTCGGTCAGCAGCAGACCGCTGTGGGGTGGCGCCAGGACCTGCTGCTGCATATCGACGATGCGGTGCAATTGCGGCTCGGCGGCCTTGCCCTGGATGGCGCCGTGCCACGAGTGGTTGGCGTGGCGCAGGCGCACCGGCGCGCTGCGTGCGATTTCCACGGCGCTGACATGCGCCAGTCTGGCGATCTCGTGCGCAACGCGTGCCGGTGTCGCTTCCAGCAGCGCGATGGAGACGTCGCCGCGCAGCACCTGGCGGAACTGGGTGTCCATCAGGACGGCAATGGCGTCACGCCAGAACAGGCCGGTGATGATGATCGCCATGGACACCGCGATGCCGAAGATCGTCAGCCCGGTGCGCAGCGGGCGGCGCTCCATGGTGCGCAAAATCATGCGCAGACCGGGCGAGAACCAGCGCCGCAGCCCGAGGCGCTCGATCAGCATGGGACGGTAGATGCCGGGTGCAGGTGGTCGCATCGCGTCGGCCGGCGCCAGCCGCACCGTGGCGCGTACCGCATTGAGCGTTGCCAGCAGTGCCGCCGTCAAGGCCACGCCGATGGCGCTCAGAATCAGCTCGGGTTTGACGCGGTAGTGCAACTCGGGAAAGCGAAAGACTTCGGCGTAGACGCCAACAAACCAGTGCCCGAGCGCCGTGCCCAGGGCCAATCCAATCGCCACGCCGAGGGCGACGATGAGCAGCACCAGTTTCAGGTAGTGCACGCCGATGACCCTGTTGTCATAACCGAGTGCCTTCAAGGCGGCCACCTGTTCGCGCTGGGTGGCGATCTGCCGGCTCAGCACGACGTTGAGCAGAAAGCCCGCCACCGCCAGGAAGATGCTCGGCAGCACCGTTCCGAGCACACGCTGCTCTTTGATCTCCGAATTCAGGATCATGTGCGACATCTGCCGGTCGCGGCCGCCGGCGCTGCTGCCGCCATAGGGCGCGAGCAGGCGGTCCAGGCTGTCGATCACCGCGCCTTCGCTGGCGCCGGGCGCCAGACGCACGGCGACCTGATTGAACGCGCCTTCCATGTTGTAGGCCGTTGCCAGCGCGCGCCGCTCCAGCCAGAAGACGCCAAAACTACGCTGATCGGGTGAGCCGCCCAGTCCGGCAAAGATGTACTCGGGTGACAGGGCAATGCCGACGATCAGCAGTTCTTCGCGCTTGCCGTTGATCAGCGCGCTGAGATGATCCCCCGGTTTGAGCTGGCGCGCCAGCGCAAAACCTTCTGAGACGAGCGTTTCGATGGCACCACTGCGGTGTGCCTCCACCATGCGCCCGCTGCGCAGATTGACGACGTTGAGGCGTTGCGGCGCGCGCGCGTCCAGGCCAATCAACCGGCCCATGAGGGGGTCGCTCACACCGGGCAGCGTGATCGGCACGATTTGCGTCACGGATGTTTCCACATGCGCTGCGCCGGGAATGGCCTGCAACTGGGTCTCCAGTGCCAGTGGCGCGCGCTTGAGGTTGGCAAAGACGTCAGCAAAACGGGCATCGGCGTAATAGAGATCGCGTGACCAGGACAGCGCGTCGTAGGCGCTGAAGCAGGTGATGAAACCCGCCACGCCGCTGGCCACCACCAGCGCAATCGTCAGCGCCTGGCTCCACATCAGGCGCAGGTCGCGCAGCAGTTTGCGGTCCAGTGCTTTCACTCACCGCTCCTTACCATGAGAGCTCCGAGGGGCTGAGCTTGTGCGCATTGCGCTCGACGCGCTGGATGCGCCCGCCGCCCAGGTACAGCACGCGGTCCGCCATGCCGGCAATGGCGGCGTTGTGCGTGATGACCACGGCGGTCGTGCCGAGTTCGCGGTTGATGCGCTCGATGACTTCGAGCACCAGCTTGCCGGTGACGTAATCAAGCGCGCCGGTTGGTTCGTCGCACAGCAGCACCTCGGGGCGCTTCACGATGGCGCGCGCAATTGCCACGCGCTGCTGCTCGCCACCGGACAACTGCGACGGGAAGTGGTCGAGCCGGTCGGCCAGCCCAACCAGACCGAGCGCCTCGGTTGCCGACATCGGCTGCTCGGCAATATCGGTCACCAGTTCCACGTTCTCGCGCACCGTCAGGCTCGGGATCAGGTTGTAGAACTGGAAGACGAAGCCGACGTGCTCACGCCGGTATTGCGTCAGCTGCGCCTCGCTCGCTGCCGTCAGCTCATGCTCGGCAAAACGCGCACTGCCGCTGCTGGGGCGGTCCAGCCCGCCCAGGATGTTGAGCAGGGTCGATTTGCCACTACCTGAAGGCCCCAGCAGTACGATGAACTCGCCGCGGTAGATGGTCAGGTCAACGTCACGCAGCGCGTGAACCGCAACCTCACCCATCTGGTAGGTCTTGCACAAAGCCTTGGCCGAGAAGACCGGTGGCCGGCCCAATGGGTCAACGCCGTCTTCAACAGCGGTGGCCGGTGCGCATGGGGAATCGGGCACGATCAGTTCTTTCTCGTGGAAGCTGGGCTATTTCCACTATGGTCTGCATTCGTCCACTTGTGTTTGACGATCATCAAGCTTGTGCCGGGCGCTGCTGCGGCAGGGATAATCGACGCCATGCCGCGCCCGCCACACCCTTTGCCAGACCGCTGGAAGCTCTCCGTCGCGCCCATGCTCGATTGGAGCGATCGCCATTGCCGCTATTTCCACCGCCTGCTGACGCGCCACGCCCTGCTTTATACCGAGATGGTGACCACCGGTGCGCTGATCCACGGCGACGTGGCGCGCCATCTGCGCTACAACGCCGAAGAGCATCCGCTGGCGCTGCAACTCGGCGGCAGCGAGCCGGCTGATCTGGCGCTGTGCGCCAAGCTGGGTCAGGAGTGGGGTTACGACGAGATCAACCTGAACTGCGGCTGCCCGAGCGAGCGCGTGCAGCGCGGCGCTTTTGGCGCCTGCCTGATGGCGGAGCCGCAGTTGGTGGCCGATTGCGTCAAGGCCATGTGTGATGCGGTGCAAGTACCGGTCACGGTGAAGCACCGCATTGGCATCGACCGCAACGAGGACTACGGCTTTGTGCGTGACTTTGTCGGCACCGTGGCCCAAGCGGGTTGCCGCGTGTTCATCGTCCATGCGCGCAATGCCTGGTTGCAGGGTCTGTCGCCCAAGGAAAACCGCGACATCCCCCCCCTGCGCTATGAGATGGCTTATCGCCTGAAAGCCGAATTCCCGGCGCTGACCATCGTCGTCAATGGTGGCATTACAACTTCAGAACAGGTGGCCGGGCACCTGGCGCAGGTGGATGGGGTCATGCTGGGGCGGGCTGCGTATCACCAGCCCTGGTGGCTGAGCGACTGGGATGCGGCGTTCTACGGCGACGCAGCGAACACGCTGACGCGGGAGGGCGTCGAGGAAGAAATGGTGCGCTACATGGCACGCGAAGCCGCTGCCCATGGCACCCCCTGGTCGAACGTGGCGCGCCACATGCTGGGTCTGCGCCACGGGCTGCCAGGAGCCCGGCATTGGCGCCAGGTCTGGAGCGACCACCGCCTCAAGGCGCTGCCTGCGCACGAGGTCCTCGCGCTGGCCCACGCCAAGGTATCATGACGCCTACTTTGACGGGTGCTGCGGCTGGGGCCGCTCGTCCCTTTTCCCTTGCTTAAATCGTCAGTGATCCGTGCGTCTTAATTCCATCAAGTTATCGGGCTTCAAGTCCTTCGTCGAGCCCACGACCTTCATGCTGCCGGGCCAGCTGGTGGGCGTGGTCGGGCCCAACGGCTGCGGCAAATCCAACATCATGGACGCGGTGCGTTGGGTGCTGGGTGAATCCAAGGCGTCGGAGTTGCGCGGCGAGTCAATGCAGGACGTCATTTTCAATGGCACGACGACACGCAAGCCGGCCAGCCGCGCCAGCGTGGAACTGGTGTTCGACAACGCCGACCACCGTGCCGGTGGCCAGTGGAACCAGTTCGCCGAGATCGCCGTGCGGCGCGTGCTCACGCGCGACGGTACCAGCAGCTACTACATCAACAACCAGCCGGTGCGCCGGCGCGACGTACAGGACGTGTTTTTGGGCACCGGCCTGGGTCCGCGCGCCTACGCCATCATTGGCCAGGGAACCATCAGCCGCATCATTGAGAGCAAGCCCGAAGAACTGCGCTTGTTCCTGGAAGAAGCCGCTGGTGTCTCCAAGTACAAGGAACGCCGGCGCGAGACCGAAAACCGCCTGAGCGATACGCGTACCAACCTGACGCGGGTTGAGGACATTCTGCGCGAGCTCACCGGCAACCTGGAAAAGCTGCAGGGTCAGGCCGAAGTAGCGCAGAAGTACAACAGCTTGACGGCCGACGTCACGCTCAAACAGCAGCAGCTCTGGTTTTTGCGGCGCAGCGAAGCAGAAGCGGAACAGGCCCGTGTCACGAGCGATGCACAGGGCGCGGTCAACGCGCTTGAAGGCCGTCTGGCCGATCTGCGCCATATCGAAGCCGAATTGGAAACCGTGCGCCAGGCCCATTACGCGGCCGGTGATCAGGTGAACCAGGCGCAGGGTCAGTTGTACGAGGCCAGCACCGAGGTTGGACGGCTCGAAGCCGAGATCCGCTTTGTCGTCGAAGGGCGGCAACGCGTGGAGCAACGTTTGGTCACGCTCAAGGAGCAGGGCGCGCAGTGGGCTTTGCGGCAGCAGGATGCGCTGGCTGAAATCGAAAATCTGGCCGAACTGGCCCTGGTCGGCGAGGAGCAGAACGAACTGTTGGCGGCGCAAGTGGATGAGCAGGCCCAGCAGTTGCCCGCCCTTGAAGATGGTTTGCGCCAGGCGCAGCAGACCGCCAATGAACAGCGTGCCAGCGTGGCCCAGGTGCAGCAGCAAATTCAGGTACTGGCGGCCGAGCAGCGCAGCATCGAGGAGCAATCACGCCAGTTCGGCGGACGACGCGAACGCCTGACGACCGATCGCAATGCCTTGGTTGCACCGGACGAGGCACGGCTGCTCGCGCTGCAGGAACAGTTGGAAGCCGCGCAGGAAAGCGCGAGTGTGATGGACGCGCGCCTGCACGAGTTGCAGGACAGCGTGCCGCAGTTGGATGAGAGTCGGCGCACCCAGCAGCAGTCGGTCAATGCCGAATCAGCGCGTCTGGCTGATCTCTCGGCCCGGCTGGAAGCGCTCAAGACCTTGCAGGAGCGGGTCAAGACCGACGGCAAGCTGCAGCCTTGGCTGGCCAAGCACGGGCTGGACGGATTGCAGGGTTTGTGGAGTCGCATTCACATCGAGCGTGGCTGGGAAACAGCGCTCGAAGGCGCGCTGCGCGAGCGGCTTGGCGCGTTGGAAGTCTCGCGCCTGGAAATGTTGCGCGCTTTTGACAGCGACGCGCCACCGGCCAAGCTGGCGTTTTTGAGCCCTCCGGCGGCCGCTGTGCCAGACAAGGCCACGTCGGCTTTGCCGCGGCTGGCTGATTTGTTGCGCGTCAACGATGCCGGCCAGCGCGCGGTGTTCGCCGATTGGCTGCACGGTTGCTATACCGCCGCCAGCTTTGAAGACGCGCTGGCCGCGCGCGCGCAGTTGCAGCCCGGCGAATTGATTTTCGTGAAGAGCGGCCATGCGGTGGGCGCCTACAGCGTGAGTTTTTACGCACCGGACTCAGAACAGGCCGGGTTGCTGGCACGGGCCCAGGAAATCGAAAACCTGGAAAAACAGCTCAGAGCCCAGTCCCTGATTGCCGACGAAGCCCGCTCCGCGCTGGTGCGCAGCGAAGCGGCTTATGCCGAAGCCTCGCAGCGCCTGGTGCAAAGCCGGCGCGAAGCGGCCGAGAGCCAGACCCGCGCGCACGCCTTGCAGGTGGAGAGTTTGCGCCTGACGCAGGCGGCCGAGCAGATGCGCCAGCGCAGTGCGCAAATTGATGCCGATCTCTCCGAGATCGACGCCCAGCTCGACGATTTGCAAGAGCGTCGCGTCACGGCCGAAGGCCGGTTTGAGGAGCTGGATCTGCAACTGGCCGAAACGCAGGAACGCCACGCCGCGCTTGATGAGCAGGTGATGCTGGCCGAGCGCCGCTTGACCGAGTCGCGCGAGCAGCAGCGCAGTCTGGAACGCAAGGCGCAGGAGGCGGTGTTCTCCATGCGCAGCCTGGATGCGCGCAAGGCCGAACTCTCACGTGCCGTTGAAACGGCCGAACGCGAAGCGCTGGCCACGGCTGCCGAGGCCGAAAAAGCGCAGCAGGAAATGCTGCAACTCAACGACGCCGCAGCACGCGGCGGCCTGGAGAGCGCGTTGGCGGTCAAGCTCGAACGCGAACAATTGCTGGCAGCGCGGCGCAGTGAGTACGACGACCTGACCGCCAAGCTGCGCGCCAGCGACGAGCGGCGCCTGCGCCTGGAGCGCGAACTCGATCCGCTGCGCCAGCGCATCACCGAATTCCAGCTCAAGGAGCAAGCCGCGCGCCTGGGCTTTGAGCAGTACACGCAAATGCTGCTGGATGCGCAGGCCGATCTGACGCTGCTGGCACAGTCGGTGGGCGAGAGCCGGGTGCGCCTGAGCGCGCTGCAGGGCCAAATTGACAACCTGCACGCCGACATTGCGGCCCTCGGTGCTGTCAATCTGGCGGCGCTGGAAGAACTGAGTGTGGCCAGCGAGCGCAAGAACTTCCTCGATGCCCAGTCAGCCGATTTGAACGAAGCGATGACCACGCTGGTGGAAGCGATCCGGCAGATTGACGCTGAAACGCGCGACCTGCTGTCAGGTACTTTCGATGCCGTCAATCAGCACTTTGGCCGTATGTTCCCGGAACTGTTCGGTGGTGGCAACGCGCGTCTGGTCATTACCGGCGAAGAGATTCTGGACTCCGGTGTGCAGGTGATTGCGCAGCCACCGGGCAAGAAGAACCAGACCATCCATTTGCTCTCGGGCGGCGAGAAGGCGTTGACCGCGATTGCGCTGGTGTTTGCCATCTTCCAACTTAATCCGGCGCCGTTTTGTCTGCTTGACGAAGTTGATGCGCCACTCGATGACGCCAACACCGAGCGCTATTCCAAGCTGGTGCTGAGCATGAGCCGCGAGACCCAGTTCCTGTTCATCAGCCACAACAAGATTGCGATGGAAATGGCTGAGCAACTGATCGGCGTCACCATGCAGGAGCAGGGTGTCTCGCGCATCGTCGCGGTTGACATGGATGCGGCGGTTTCGATGATCGACGTTAATTAATGCCAATGGAAGGCGTGCCATGAGTAATCTGCAGATGGGTCTGGCCTTGGTCGGGGTCGTGGTGCTGGCGGCGATGGTTGCGCAGGCGGCCTGGGCCTCGCGCCGCAGCAAACCACGCCAGGCCAGCAGCGATGCGGACCCGGCAAGTGAGCTTGCCTCAGTGCATGGCGACGCCAATATCGAACCTGAACTCGACGCCGCCGCCTATGACGTCTCCAAGTTCCCCTTGCCGGCGCCAGAAAAAAAGCCGGCCATGGACGCCTTGATCGAAGTCATCGCGCCGATCGCACTGGAGGACGTGGTCTCGGGCGATGCGGCACTGGCCGCCATGCCCAGCACCCGGCGCGCCGGCAGCAAACCGTTTGCCATCGAGGGCTTCAACGAAGCGCGCCAATGCTGGGAGACACCGCAGCCGGGCCAGCGTTACGGCGCTTTCCAGGCCGGCGTGCAACTGGCCAATCGCGCCGGTGCGCTCAACGACATCGAGTATTCCGAATTTGTCGTCAAGACCCGTGACTTCTGCGAGACCGTCAACGGCACACCGGACTTCCCTGAAATGCGCGAAGAAGTGGCACGTGCCCGTGAGCTCGATCAGTTTGCCAGTGAGCACGACGCACAGCTTGGCTTCGTGTTGCGCGCGCGCAATTCGGCCTGGAGTCCGGGTTACGTACAGCAAAGTGCGGCGCGGCTTGGCTTTGTCGCCGGCGTCATCCCAGGGCGCATGGTGGTGCCGGCCAGCACGGTGGGCTTGCCGCCGGTGCTCAGCCTGAGTTTTGACGTGCAGGCCGCGATGGCCGAGGACCCGACCCAGTCCGCCATTCGCGAACTCGCCATCAGCCTGGACGTGGCCCAGGTTGACCGCAGCGAGTGCGCCTTCCAGCGCCTGCGCGAGGCGGCGCAGTTGCTGGCCCAGAGCATGGACGGCGTGGTGACCGACGACAACAATATGCTGCTGTCGCGTGAGGCCATGGACAGCATCGGCGCCGAGTTGGAGCAGCTCTACGACACGCTGGAGCAGCGCGACCTGGCCGCCGGCTCCGCCGCCGCGCGGCGTTTGTTTTCCTGAGCAGCGATGCACAGACATTTGATTTTTCCATGAAAAGTGCCCCCCCTGCTTGTCATTGCGGGCCCCGACCCGCAATCCATGGCTCGCGCGGCACTGGATGTCGGATCAGGTCCGGGATGACAATTTCAGCCTGTAGCCCGTATGAAGCCGAAGGCGTAATACGGGGATGCCAGCGCCGTGCCAACCCCGTATTGCGCTGCGCTTCATACGGGCTACGTGCTTGCTGCCTGAGCGCTCGATGACGCCCGATCTGTTCACACCGTCAGCCGTGCCCGCGCCCGATGACGCGGCGATTGAGACACTGCGCCGCGCCTTGCACGAACATGCGCACCGCTACTACGTGCTCGACGATCCGTTGATTTCGGATGCGGAATATGACCGGCTGTTTCAACAGTTACAGGCGATCGAGACCGAGCACCCCGAGCTGGTGACGCCGGACTCGCCGACGCAGCGCGTGGGCGGGCGCGCGCTGGATGCCTTTGCCAGCGTGCGCCATGCCTTGCCCATGCTGAGCATCCGCACCGAGACCGATACCGAGGCCAGCGGTGCCGAAGCCTTCGATGCTCGCGTGCGGCGCGAGCTTGAACTGGACACCGCAGCGCCGCCGGTTGCGTACGTGGCCGAGCCCAAGTTTGACGGCCTGGCGATGAGCCTGCGTTATGTGCGCGGTGTGCTGGTGCAGGCCGCCACGCGCGGCGATGGCGAAGTCGGCGAAGAGGTGACGCAGAACATTCGCACCATTGGCCAAATCCCAATCCATCTGTCGGCCTCGGTGCCCGAGGTGCTGGAAGTCCGCGGCGAGGTCTACATGCGGCGCGATGATTTTGAATCGCTGAATGACAAGCAGCGCGAGAAGGGCCTGAAGACTTTCGTTAACCCGCGCAACGCCGCCGCCGGTGCCGTGCGCCAGCTCGATCCGGCGATTGCAGCGCAGCGACCCTTGAGTTTTTTTGCCTATGGCCTGGGCGAGGTGACGCCGCCAGAGCAGGGCGGCCCTTTTTTCGAGACGCATTTCGAACTGTTGCAAACGCTCAAGGCCTGGGGCTTTCCGGTCTCTGATCTGGTGCAGGTGGCGCAGGGCGCGCCGGACCTGATCGCGTACTACGAGTCGATCGGGCGCAAGCGCGACAGCCTGGGTTTTGACATCGACGGTGTGGTCTACAAGGTCAACAGCCTGGCACTGCAGTGGCGCATGGGCTTTGTCACGCGCGAGCCGCGCTGGGCGGTGGCGCACAAGTTCCCGGCGCAGGAGCAGATCACCACCGTGCTCGGCATTGAGGTGCAGGTGGGACGCACCGGCAAGCTGACACCGGTGGCGCGTCTGGCGCCCGTGTTTGTTGGCGGCGTCACCGTCACCAATGCCACTTTGCACAACGAGGACGAAGCGCGGCGCAAGGACGTGCGCGTTGGTGACAGCGTAGTGGTGCGCCGCGCTGGTGACGTGATCCCCGAAGTAGTGGCCGTGCTACCGGAAAAGCGCCAGCCCGATGCGCAGCAGTTCACGATGCCGCTGCAGTGCCCGGTCTGTGGCAGCACCGCTGTGCGCGAGGAGGGTGAGGTTGACCATCGCTGCAGTGGCGGCCTGTTTTGCAGCGCGCAGCGCAAGCAATCGATCCTGCACTTCGCGCAGCGTCGGGCGGTCGAAGTCGAAGGCCTCGGTGAGAAGCTGGTTGATCAACTGGTTGACGCCAATATCATTCGCACCCTGCCCGACCTCTACCGTCTGGGCCTGACTGCGCTGGCCAGCCTGGCGCGCATGGCCGACAAGTCGGCGCAGAACATCGTGGTGGCGCTGGAGAAATCCAAGCAGACGACGCTGCCGCGCTTCCTGTTCGGTCTGGGCATTCGCCATATCGGCGAGGCCACGGCCAAGGAACTGGCGCGCCATTTCGGCAATCTGGACGCCATCATGGACGCCAGCGAGGAACAGTTGCTGGCGGTCGCTGATGTCGGCCCGACGGTGGCGCACAGTCTGCGTACGTTCTTTGATCAAGCCCACAACCGTGAGGTGGTGGCGCAGTTGCGCGCCTGCGGCGTGCACTGGGAGGAGGGCGCGCCGGCTGAACGTGCGGCGCAGCCGCTGGCTGGCATGACCCTGGTCCTGACCGGCACCCTGCCAACGCTGAGCCGCGATCAGGCCAAAGACCTGATCGAAGCGGCGGGCGGCAAGGTTGCGGGGTCGGTCAGCAAGAAAACCGCGTATGTGGTCGCCGGCGCGGAGGCCGGAACCAAACTCGACAAGGCGCGCGAACTTGGCGTCGCCATCCTGGATGAAGCCGGACTGAAGGACTTGCTCGATGGCGATTCGTGAAATTCTGAAAATGGGCGATGTCCGCCTGCTGCGCGTCGCACAGCCGGTCACCGCCTTCGACAGCGATGAACTGCACCTGCTGATTTCCGACATGCTCGACACCATGGCCGCAGCCAATGGCGCGGGACTGGCTGCGCCGCAGATCGGCGTTGATTTGCAACTGGTGATCTTCGGCACCGATGCGCGCAACCCGCGTTATCCCGATGCGCCGCCCGTGCCGCGAACGGTGTTGATCAACCCGGTCATTACGCCGCTGGGCGACCCCGGCGGCGCGCTGCTGGAAGAAGAAGACTGGGAGGGCTGCCTCTCGGTGCCGGGTCTGCGCGCCGTGGTGCCGCGTTTTGCGCGCATCCGCTACGCTGGTTTTGACCAGTATGGTGATCCGATAGCGCGCACGGTGGAAGGGTTTCATGCGCGTGTTGTGCAGCACGAATGCGATCACCTGATCGGCAAGCTGTACCCGATGCGCGTGCGGGATTTCAGCCGTTTTGGCTTCACCGAGGTGCTTTTCCCGCAACTGGCCGCCGTGGCGCTGCCAACCGAGGATGCAGGACAGATCTTGCGGGTAACCGTGAGCGACATCACCGAACGCAAGCAGGTGAGCCAGGAATTGATCGATGCGATTCATGCGCGCGAGGATGCGAAGACTGCCAACTACGACAAGACCCAGTTTCTGGCCAATATCAGCCACGAATTTCGCACGCCCATGAACGGTGTGATGGGCATGGCGCAACTATTGCAATTGCCCGGATTGACCGAAGCGGAACGCATTGATTACGCCGGCGTGGTGCTGAGTTCCGGGCAGACACTGATGAACCTGCTCAACGACGTTCTGGACATCACCCGAATGGAGGCCGGCAAACTCGAACTCGAGTCGGTGCGCCTTGTGCCGGCGCAAATTGTTGGCGCCGTTGAAGCGGTGTTTTCGCAGAGCGCGCGCGGCAAGGGCTTGGCCCTGGAGAGTGCCTGGATTGGGCCTGAGCTGTCCTACCGGGGCGATCCGCTGCGACTGACCCAGATGCTTTCGAACCTGGTGAACAATGCCATCAAGTTCACCGCACAGGGCAGCGTGCGCATCGAAGCGCGTGAAGTTGCGCGCACGGCGCAGACCGCCACCCTTGAATTCGCCGTGTCCGATACCGGCATCGGTATCGACCCGCAACAGCAGGCGCTGCTGTTCCAGAGCTTTTTTCAGGTTGACAGTTCCAACACGCGCAGCTATGACGGTGCCGGTCTGGGACTGTCGATGGTGCGCAAACTGGCCGAACTGATGGGCGGCGAGGTTGGTGTTCAAAGCCAACTCGGACAGGGTTCACGTTTCTGGTTCCGTATCCAGGTGCAAGGTCTTGGGCCAACCGATTGATCGGACCGGCCCAGCCGTTCGTTACGCCGCAGGGGACGCATCAGCTCCGGTGTGAAAATGTTGGTCTGAGGACTTCCCTCCAAGCTTTCAAGGATTTAACACATGGCAAAAATTGCATTTCTGGGCACCGGTCTGCTGGGCGCCGCTTTCGCTGAGGCTGCCGCTGTACGCGGTGACAGCGTCACGGTCTGGAACCGCTCAGCCGACAAGGCCCGGGCATTGGCGTCCTTTGGCGTGATCGCGGCAGTCTCGCCCGCCGATGCGGTGCGCGATTGTGCGCGCGTCCATCTGGTTCTGAAAGACGATGACGTGGTGGAGGCAGTGCTGGCAGCGGCAGGGCCCGGGCTGGCCGCTGGCGCCGTGATCGTTGATCACACCACAACGCTGCCCGAGCGCACCGCTGCGCGTGCTGCGCGGTTTGCCACGCAAGGGGTCAAGTACCTGCACTGCCCGGTGTTCATGGGCCCGCCGGCGGCGCGCAAGGCACTGGGCAGCATGATGGTCTCCGGGCCGCAGGCGGTATTCGATGAAGTGAAGACAGAGTTGGCGAAGATGACGGCCCGGCTTGAATACTATGGCGAACGCAGCGACCTCTCAGCGGTCAAAAAGCTGTGCGGAAATGCCGCCATCATCGGCGTCTCGGCGCTGCTGGCCGATATCCTGACGATTGCGCAGGCCAACGGGGTCCGCGGCGAAGAGGCGATCGCGGCGCTCGGCTTGTTTGACATCAACAGCACCATCAGCGGACGCGGCATGAATATGGCCAAGGGAAACTTCGCGCCGAGCTTCGAGTTGACGATGGCGCGCAAGGACGTGCGCCTGATGATCGAGACCGCCGGCGCGCGTCCGCTGGCGGCCCTGCCGGCGATTGCGGCGCGCATGGACCAATTGATCGCCGCCGGCCACGGCGCGCAGGACGCCAGCGTGCTCGGCATCGACGCTGTGCAGGGGTAGCAGGCCAGGCAGAGCGATCCATTCCAGTTGTCATGCCGGACTCGATCCGGCATCCAGTGCCACAAATCATGGATTGCGGGTCGGGGCCCGCAATGACAGCCGGAGTATCAGCCCTGGCGCTGGCGCAGGATCGCCTGTTTTACCAGTGACAGGCGGTCGTTGCCGAAGTACATGTCGTCGCCGACAAAGAGGGTGGGCGAGCCAAAGCCGCCACGCGCAATCACTTCTTCGGTGTTGGCCTTGAGTTGTTCCTTGATGGCCGCCTGGCCAATACCGGCCAGAAACTCCGCGCCATCAATGCCGAGCTGTTGGCAAATCGC
Organism: uncultured beta proteobacterium; assembly: GCA_903914175.1. Taxonomy (GTDB): domain Bacteria; phylum Pseudomonadota; class Gammaproteobacteria; order Burkholderiales; family Burkholderiaceae_C; genus Rhodoferax. The sequence continues at coordinate 18,803 of CAIWNX010000321.1, forward strand.
CAGCAGCACCGCGTCCTGCGAGATGTCTTCCTCGCGCGCCCAGTAGGCTTCGAACACGGCTTTGGCAAAGGCCGGCAGCTGACCTTTTGGCGCGAGCCAGAGGCAGCCGCGCATGGCCTTGACGCTGTTGACCGGAAACACCCGCGGCGGCATGATGATCTTCAGACCTGCTTCGTGCGCCCAGTCCTGCAAGTCCTTGAGCATATAGGCCTGCTTGGCCGGCACCGGGTTCTCGCGCATGGCGTAGACGCTCGGGTTGACGCTGTTGAAGATGCCGCCCACCAGCACCGGGCGCCAGTGAATCGGTTCCTTCAGTTCGGCCGCCAGGATCTGGACATTGTGAAAGGCCAGATAAGTCCAGGGGCTGGAGCAGTCAAAGAAGAATTCGAGCATGGTGCTGCGCTTTCAAACGAGTTTGTGATCGCCGGCGCGAACGCTTTGCGCGGTCTGGCCGAACAGCGCCTTGCGCGCTTCCTCGCTCATGCTGGCGGCGCGCAGTTCCTTGAGCAGTTCAATGCCGCGCCGCACCGCAGGGCGCTCCATCAGCGTGTTGTACCAGCGCTCTACTTGCGGGAAGTCGGCCAGCGCCACCTGCTGCGCCGTGTGCGTGCGAATCCAGGGGAAGATTGCCATATCCGCAATCGAATACTCGTCGCCCGCCACGAAAGCGCCGGTGACGCCGAGCTGGGTGTTGAGCACGCCGTAGAGGCGGTTGACCTCCTTGCCATAGCGCTCGATCGCGTATGGCACCTTCTCGGGTGCGTAGAGCAGGAAGTGGCCGTTCTGCCCAGCCATCGGGCCCAGGCCGCCCATCTGCCACATCAGCCACTGCATGACCTGATAGCGGCCCCGGACATCGCGTGGCATGAAGTGCCCGCTTTTCTCGGCCAGATAGAGCAGGATCGCGCCGCTCTCGAAGACCGGAATCGGCGCGCCGCCGTCAAGCGGCTCGTGGTCAACAATGGCCGGCATGCGGTTGTTCGGGCTGATCGCCAGAAAAGCCGGCGCGAACTGTTCGCCCTTGCCGATGTTGACCGGCAGCGTGCGGTAGGGCAGACCACATTCCTCCAGCATGATGGAAATTTTCCAGCCATTGGGCGTGGGCCAGTAGTAGAGGTCGATCATGGTGGTTCCTTTGTTCAGACCGTGATGATATTCCCTGCACATGACCAGCGACCCGACTGCGGGCAGACACGGGAGCGTGCGCCGTTCAGCCAGACCTGCTCTTCATCCAGTTGCAACGCGGTTGAAGGGGCTGTGTCGAAGGTGGTCCGAAGCGCACGTGCGACATCGGCATTTTCAATCGGTAGCTCCCAGCTCAGGAAGATTTGCGTGCGATCCTGCCCGTCGGAGAAATCTGCGGCGTCAAACTCGCTGCTGCCGCGCGCAATGACGGCATGCGGCTGGCAGGTATCGAATAGCACAGCCGTCCCCCGCATCAGCGGGATTCGATGGCCGGTGGCGGGAAACAGCAGGTCCAGCCCCCGGTCCTCGCTCAGAAAGAGATTGCAAAAGGCTGCGCCGCCATAGTATTCGCCGTCGTGGTGATAGCGCGCACCGCGGCAGGCCATCAGGGCGACCTCGCTTGCAGCCAGCACATCGCGCAGGCCGAGCGTATGCGTCCAATTGGTCAGCGCCTGCACGCAGTGCCGGTAGTCCGGCCAGCGCGCACGCGCTCGCGCCAAAGACAAGACCTCAACGTCACCGGGCTCCAGCGCCAATCGCAAAGAAGTTTCCCGCTGCCAATCGGCGCCGAGCCGGGTCGGTGGCACCGGAACGTCAAGAGCACCCGACAGCACGACATCGCTCACGCTGCGACTGCGGATGGCGTCGCCGCTCCAGAAATAGGAAACGAGCGTGTCGTTCACTGAGTGCGGTGCGAGGGGCGGCTCATGGGCAACAGTGTATTGCTTGTGTTTGTTTGGTTGAGGGTGGCAAAAAGACACTCAGGAGACGGCCACGGAAAAATTTCGTAAGTCAAGTACGCAGCGTTATGCAAAGATCCCAGTTATGAGAAGTTCCGGATTGACGTAGGCTGGCAAGCCGCGTAGACGCTTGCGACTTGCGATGTTCTTGGGCGTCGCACTGGACATAATTTCGCTTATCTGGCAGCACTGACAGTCCCA
>CAIWNX010000322.1 GCA_903914175.1 uncultured beta proteobacterium
CACGATATGACACACCGTGGAGTGATGAGAGAGCTTTCCGGCGGAGCTACTGGACACCAACCCTCAAGCGACTGGGAATCCGTTATCGCCGACCCTACAACATGCGTCACACCTACGCCACAACGATGTTGATGGCCGGGATGAATCACGCTTTTTGCGCCAAACAACTGGGACACAGCGTGGACATTTTTCAGAGAACTTATTCAAAATGGATTGATGGCGAGCAAAACGACAGAGAAATGGATCGTTTGGAGCTAACTTTAAGCCCTCCGAAGGCTAAAAAAGCAGCGAAATAGGCAACCCAAACAGGTACAAAAAAGCCCGGATTTACCGGGCTTCCTTTTTGGAATTCTTCCCCGATTCTTCCCCGAATCCGGAAATATTTCTCTAAGTTGTTGATTCTAAACGATATTTTTGGGGTGGCTGATGGGGCTCGAACCCACGACAACAGGAATCACAATCCTGGACTCTACCAACTGAGCTACAGCCACCGTGTTTTGATTATAACCGGTGCCGCCTACCTGGCAGCAGCCAACGCCGCGTCGGCGGCGCTGCGCGCGGGGTGGGCCACCATGATTTCGGCCTTGAAACGGTCCTTGAGCAAACCGTAATAAGCCTCGTTTTCGGCCGCTGTCCACCACTGTGCGTATTGCGCCCGGTCCTGCTTGAGGGCCTCGGCCACCGGTGCCGCACGCGGCACGATCTTGTTGATGCGAACCACGGCGTAACCCTGACCAGCCAGATTGACACCCACCAGGGCCGGCAGGCTTGCCGCATCAGCGCGCAGCACGGCCGCCACAACCTGCGGCGCAACCGTTGTCGCCTGATCACGCGAAACCACCACCGCAGTGGGCAGCACGGCTGATGCCGGCGCTGCCTTCCAGGCCGCCAGTTTGTCAGCGCCTTCCTTTTTTGCCAATTCCGCCGCACGCGCCGCCACAACGCGCTCACGCACCTGCGCGCGCACTTCGGCAAACGGCAGAGTCCGCGCCGCAACGTACTGCGTCACGCGCCCTGCGGTCAACTGATTCGGCGCGGTCTCGACGGCTTCGGTGTTGTGCTTCTTCTGGACTGCATCCGGTCCGAAAATCGCGGCCAGGAACTTGGCATTGGCCGCAACCCCGGTGACACCGGCAGCGGGCTTGCGCGTGACGCCGGCCACGCTCTTGATCTCCAGCTTCAACTTGTCGGCCACTGGCTTCAGACTGTCTGACTGCTCATAAACGCCATTGGTAAACGCCTCGGCCGTCTCGGCAAATTTGCGCTGCGCCTGCTGGGTCTTGAGATCGGCCTCAATGCTGGCACGCAACTCCTCAAAGCTGCGCTGCTTGGGCGCCTTGATGTCGGTGAGCTTGATGATGTGGTAACCAAAATCAGACTCCACCAAGTCACTGATATCGCCCTTCTTCATGGCGAATGCAGCGCTCTCAAATGGTTTGACCATGGCGCCGCGCCCAAAATAGTCGAGGTCGCCACCATTGACGGCGGAACCCGTATCCTGCGAATTTTTCTTGGCAACTTCAGCAAAACTGTCAGGCGCCTTGCGCACCTGCTGCAGCAACTCTTCAGCACGCGCCTTGGCCTTTTGCTTGTCAGCAGCCGGTGCGTCCTTGGCAGCATTGACCAGAATGTGGCTGGCGCGGCGTTCCTCATTGCCACTCAGGCGCGCCACGTTTTGCTCGTAATAGGACTTGAGGTCGGCCTCGTTGATGACAATGCTTTTCTTGACCGACTCCAGATCCAGCATCACGTATTCGATACTGGCCTGCTCGGCAGCCTGAAACATGGCCTCGTTGGCCTTGTAAAAGGTCTCCAGTTCGGCATCGGTTGGCGCCACTTTGGCGGCGAAATCGGAACTCAGAAAGCTGGCAATCTGTACTTCGCGCCGCTCGAAGAACGCGTTCAGGGCTACATCGGCAGGGCCTGCAGCCGAAAAGCCGGTGTTGATCAAGCCGGCCTCAACCTGGCGTACCGAGAGGTCATGGCGCACGCGCGCCTCAAAGCCTTCGGGTGTCATGCCCTGGCTCGCAGCCAGCTGACGGTAGCGCTCAATGTCGAGTTTGCCATTGGGCAGACGCATGGCGGCAATGGTGGGGTCTTCCTGCAGGTCGCGCGCCAACCGCGCGTCACTGGTGGTAAGTTTGAATTTGTCGGCGGCCTGCGCCAGCACGCGCTCGCGAATCAGTCGCTCCAGCGTGGCGTAACGCGCCTCGGGCGCATCGAACAGTTTGACGTCAACGTTGGGGTCCTGGGCGCGCATGCGCTCAACCTGCGACTTGTGCGCCGCATCCCATTCGCCCTGACTGATGTCCTGGCCGCCGACACGCGCCACAGCCTCACCCTTGTCACGCAAGCGATCGTAGCTGTTGATGCCAAATAGCACAAAGGACGGGATGATCAACATGAACATCAAGCCCATCATGATCTTCGTGTGCTTTCGGACAAAATCAAACATGCGCAACTTCTCCAATAAGAAACAAAAAAAGGCGAACCGCGTGTTCGCCTTTGCCAGAGTGGTGGTGGGTGCTGACGGGCTCGAACCGCCGACCTACGCCTTGTAAGGGCGCCGCTCTACCAACTGAGCTAAGCACCCCACTGTGACCGGCTGTCAGTTCAACGCATCCTTCAAGGCCTTGCCCGGACGGAACTTTGGAACTTTGGCAGCCTTGATTTTAATCGCAGTACCGGTGCGTGGGTTGCGACCGACACGCGCCGCACGTTTACCGACTGCAAAAGTACCGAAACCAACGAGGGAAACCGAGCCGCCTTTTTTCAGGGTTGTCTTGATCGCACCAATGACAGCCTCCAACGCGCGGGTTGCCGAAGCCTTGGAAATGTCGGTGTGAACGGCAATGTGCTCGATCAGTTCGGTTTTATTCACGAAGAACCCCTCTTATAAAAATTTGGTTGTGCCGGCGCGGACAGAAATTCTAGTCGGTTTTCAATGGCCAGCGCGGAATATAAAACCGCCCGCCGCGAGTGTTGTCACAGCGCACCAACGATGGCGCGACCAAGGTCAACCGTGCTGGCTGTGCCACCCAGATCGGGCGTGCGCGGCGCACCACTTTCGGGCGAAAGCACCTTCTCGATGGCAGCCAGAACGCCATCGTGCGCCTGCCGGTAACCCAGAAAGTCGAGCATCATGGCGCCGCACCAGATCTGTCCGATCGGGTTTGCGATGCCTTTGCCGGCAATGTCGGGCGCCGAGCCATGAACGGGCTCAAACAGCGAGGGAAAATTGCGCGAGGGGTTGAGGTTGGCGCTCGGTGCAATGCCGATGGTGCCGGTACAGGCGGGGCCGAGGTCGCTCAGGATGTCCCCAAACAGGTTGCTGGCCACCACCACGTCAAAGAAATCGGGGCGCTGCACAAAGTGCGCGGTCAGGATATCGATGTGGAACTTGTCAACCTTGACCTCGGGGTAGTTCTTCGCCATCTCGACGACGCGCTCGTCCCAGTACGGCATGGTGATGGCAATGCCGTTCGATTTGGTGGCGCTGGTCAGATGCTTCTTCGGGCGCGACTGCGCCAGTTCGAACGCGAACTTCAAAACCCGATCGACGCCGACGCGTGACATCACAGTTTCCTGCATCACGATCTCGCGCTCGGTGCCCGGGTACATGCGCCCGCCGATGCTGGAGTACTCGCCTTCCGTGTTTTCACGCACGATGAACATGTCGATCTCGCCGGGCGCGCGAGCGCTGCCATCGCGCCGCACCACCGGCGCAATGATGCCGGGCATCAGGCGTGCCGGGCGCAGGTTCACGTACTGATCGAAGTCGCGCCGAAACAGCAGCAGCGAACCCCAGAGCGAAACGTGGTCCAGAATCTTTTCGGGCCAGCCGACGGCGCCAAAGTAGATGGCATCGTGCGCACCGATCTGGTCTTTCCAGTTGTCGGGCAGCATCTGGCCGTGCTTCTCGAAATAGTCCCAGCTGGAAAAATCAAAGTGGTCGAACTGCAGATCGATGCCGTACTTGCTGGCCGCCGCTTCCATCACGGCGATGCCTTGCGGCATCACTTCCTTGCCAATGCCGTCACCGGCGATGACGGCGATTCTTTTCTTGCTCATGCGTTATTCTCCAAAATCATTCAGGCCTCATTATTCCCGGCGCAGCGCTGGCACGGGCGGCTGGCGCACCACCAAGGCGACACCGAGCACCACAATCGCGGTTCCGGCGAGGGTCAGCGCGCTGATCGGCTCACCGAACAGGAGCCAGGCCATGCCAGCCGTAACCGGCGGCACCAGGTACATCAAACTCGTGACCGTTGCCGCAGCCCCGCGCTGGATCAGCATGTAGAGCAGCGAACTGCCGCCCAGTGTCAAGGCCAACACCGACCAGGCCAGTGCCGATGCCAGCTCAGCATTCCAGCGCATCAGTTCGGTCTCCATCAAGGCCAGGGGCAGCGTGACAATAAAAGCCGCGCCAAGCTGCACCGCGTTGGCACTGCGCACATCGCAGGGCTTGACCCAGCGCTTTTGGTACAAGGTCCCAAGGGTGATGCTCAGCAGCGAGCCAATGACCAGCGCCATGTTGAACGCATTGGCCTCACCGCCCTGACCGAACTTGCGCGAGACCACCAGCGCCAGCCCGACAAAGCCCAGCATCAATCCGAGCCACTGGAGTCGGGTGACGCGCCCACCCGTCGCCGAGAGCCAAAGCGCAGTCAGCACCGGCTGCAGGCCAACAATCAGGGCCGACAGTCCCGAGCCCATGCCGGCCTTTACTGCCATCCAGACCCCGCCCAGATAAAAGGCGTGCATCAAGACACCAGTTACGGCCAGATGCGCCCATTGCGCGCGCCCCACCGGCCAGCGGACACGCGCCAACATGATCCAGAGCAGGAAACAAGCAATTGACAACAGGTAGCGCAGCACGAGGAACTTCAGCGGCGGCGCGTACGGCATCGCGTAGCGAGCGACGATAAAGCCGGTACTCCAGATCAGCACAAAGACAACGGGCATGGCCCGGATCAGGCCTGCTTCCCCCGGCGCACTCACTTGGCGCGCGCCCGGATTTCCGGCAATGCCTTGCGCAGGTAATAGACCATCGACCAGACCGTCATGATGGCGGCCAGCCAGATCAACCAGACACCCCAGAGGTGGGTGTCAATGACGCCAAACAGCACACCGTTGAACAGCAGGAAGGGTATCGCCACCATCTGCACCACGGTCTTGAGTTTGCCGATCATGTGCACGGCCACGCTCTTGGCCGCGCCGATCTGCGCCATCCATTCGCGCAGCGCTGATATGGCAATTTCGCGCCCGATGATGATCAGCGCAACAAAGACATCGGCGCGCCCCAGATGTACCAGCACCAGCACGCAGGCACAAACCAGAATCTTGTCGGCCACCGGGTCCAGAAAGGCACCAAAGGATGAAACCTGATTGAGGCGGCGCGCCAGATAACCGTCAAGCCAATCGGTGATCGCCGACAAAACAAAGACGCAGGTGGCAATCAGATTGCGCGTGGCAAGCTCGAGCGGCAGATCGTCAAAATAGACGCCAACGATGAGCGGGATCGCAGCGATGCGCGCCCAGGTCATGATAGTTGGCGTATTGAAGAACATGAGCGGCATTGTGGCACGGCTTGGCGTCTGGCACGGGCATTGTTTCAGTGCAGGGCGCGGTGAATCTCTTCGGCCAGTTCGCGGGAAATACCCGCCACCGTCGCAATATCGTCGATGCCGGCCAGGGCCACGCCGCGCACGCCGCCAAAACGCTGCAGCAGCGCAGAGCGGCGTTTCGGACCCACTCCCGGTATTTCTTCAAGCTTGCCGCCGTCGACCCGAACGCGCGCCCGTTTGGCGCGCATGCCGGTGATGGCGAAGCGGTGCGCCTCGTCGCGAATCTGCGCCACCAGCATCAGCGCAGCCGAATCCTTGCCGAGATAAACCTTGTCGCGGCCATCGGCAAAAACCAGTTCTTCCAGCCCTACCTTGCGGCCCTCGCCTTTCTCAACGCCCACGATCAATGACAGCGACAGGCCCAACTGCTCAAAGACCTCGCGCGCCATGGCCACCTGACCCTTGCCGCCATCAACCAGCACCAGATCGGGCAGGCGGCCGGTGCCGGCCGGTGTTTGCCCGGTCAGCGCCGCTTCACGCAGCACCTCGGCCAGCTTGCCATAGCGGCGCAACAACACCTGGCGCATGGCGGCGTAATCGTCACCCGGCGTGATGCCGTCGATGCCGTAGCGCCGGTACTGCGCGTTTTGCATCTTGTGCTGCGCAAACACGACGCAAGAGCCCTGGGTTGCCTCGCCCGCCGTGTGCGAGATGTCAAAGCACTCAATCCGCAAATCGTCCAGATTGTCCGGCGCCAGGTCCAGCGCATCGGCCAGGGCGCGCGTGCGCGCCTGTTGCGAGCCCTCTTCGGACAAGAGGCGCGCGAGCTGCAGGCCGGCATTCGTTTGCGCCATCTCCAGCCAGACCCGGCGCTGCTCGCGCGGCTGGTGCACGGCACTGACCTTGACACCCGACTGCAGCGACAAGGTCTGGATCAGAGCCGGATTGACCGCCTCGCTGACGACCAGCGACGGTGGTACCGGCACGTTCAGATAATGCTGCGCAATAAAGGCTTGCAGCACCTGGGCCTCGACCGAGGGTGCCGCATCGGCTTGCGCCACGCCCTCGCCTTCCTCCCAATAAACGGCGGCTGCGTCCTCCACATGCTGCGGGAAATAAGGCCGGTCACCCAGATGCCGGCCACCGCGCACCATGGCCAGGTTGACACAGGCACGCCCGCCCTGCACCTTCACCGCCAGGATGTCCACATCGCGGTCCGACACGTTATCGACCGACTGCTGGTGCAGCACGTTGGAGAGTGCGGCCAACTGGTTGCGCAATTCGGCCGCCTGCTCAAACTGCAGCGCCTGCGCGTGCGCCAGCATGCGCGCTTCCAGCACCTGCATCACTTCCTGCGCGTCACCGCGCAAAAAACGCTCGGCATTGGCGACATCGTGTGCGTAGTCAGCGGCTGAGATATGGCCAACACAAGGCGCCGAGCAACGCTTGATCTGGTACAGCAAACAGGGCCGCGTGCGGTTGTTGAAAACCGGCTCTTCGCAGGTGCGCAGGCGAAACACTTTCTGCATCAGCAGAATGGCTTCCTTCACCGCCCAGGCGCTGGGATAAGGGCCGAAGTAATGGTGCTTCTTCTCCACCGCGCCACGGTAGTAGGAGACGCGTGGAAAAGCACCGCCCGGGCCGCTGGCCGCATTGGCAGCCGTCATCTTCAGATACGGATAGCTCTTGTCGTCGCGAAACAGGATGTTGTAGCGCGGGTTGAGCGTCTTGATCAGGTTGTTTTCCAGCAGCAGCGCTTCGGCCTCGGTACGCACAACCGTGGTTTCCATGCGCACGATCTTGCCTACCATGTGGCCGATGCGTGTGCCGCCGTGGTTCTTCTGGAAATAGCTCGAAACCCGCTTTTTCAGGTTGATCGCTTTGCCGACGTAAAGCACCATGCCGTCGGCATCGAAATAGCGGTAGACGCCGGGCAAGGCCGGCAGACCCGCCACCTCGCGCAGCAATTGCTCGGGATGCGTCGGCGCTGCGGCTGGCGCATCAGGTGCGCGGGAATCGGGCAAATCAGGCATAGGTGCGTATTGTGGACAATCTCGGGCGTGAATACCGAAAAGCTCTGGAACATCTTTTGCCGCGTCGTTGACAACCACGGCGACCTGGGCGTCTGCTGGCGCCTGGCCAGCGGCCTGGCAGCGCGCGGCCAACGCGTGCGCCTGTGGGTCGATGAGCCCAGCGCGCTGCGCTGGATGGCGCCACAAGCGCCAAGCGGCGTCGAGGTCAGGCGCTGGACGCAGCCACTGGCGCTTGATGGCCTGGAAGTTGGCGACATTCTGGTTGAAGCCTTCGGCTGCGAAGTACCGCCCGAATACCTCGCAGCTTACGCGCACCAATGCGCCACCGCCGGCAGCCTGGGCCTGTGGCTCAACCTCGAATACCTGAGCGCCGAAGCCTTTGTTGCACGCAGCCACGGCCTGCCCTCACCGGTCATGCGCGGCCCGGGTGCCGGCTTGCGCAAATTCTTTTTCTACCCCGGCTTTACGCCAGCGACAGGCGGTCTGCTGCGCGGGCCCGATCTGCCCACACGCCAGGCAGCGTTTGACCGGCGCGCATGGTTGGGGCAACAAGGCATTGCGTTCCAGGGTGAACGCCTGATTTCGCTGTTCTGCTACGAGCCAGCGGCGCTGCCCGAACTGCTGGCGCAGCTGGCCGGCGCGCCGCAACCGACCCGGCTGCTGGTCACGGCAGGACGGGCCGCCGCCGCCGTGCGCGCTTGCACCCTGGCCCAAGGCGCGGGCCAAAACCCGCAGATCGCCTTTGGCAATTTGCAAATCAACTATCTGCCGGCGCTATCCCAACACGATTTCGACCATCTGCTGTGGAGTTGCGACCTGAACTTCGTACGTGGCGAAGACTCGCTGGTGCGCGCCCTGTGGGCTGGCAAGGCGCTGATCTGGCAGATCTACCCGCAAAGTGACAACGCCCACCATGACAAGCTCGAAGCCTTTCTGGACCTGCTGAACGCGCCGGCCTCAATGCGGGCCTTTCATGCCGCCTGGAATGGCCTGCAACAGGCCACCCTGCCGGCGCTGGACACTGTGCCGTGGCAGCAAAGCGTCGCTGCGACACGCCAACGCCTGCTGGCGCAGGACGATCTTGTGACCCAGATCATCGGTTTCACGCGAATAAACCGCTAAAATTCACCGCTTTGCGGAATTTGCCCGGATTTGTCTCGGGTCCAAGCCGCCCTCGCCGCAAGACAAGCGGCCAACCTTCAAACTATCTCTATGAAAACCGCTCAAGAAATTCGCGCCGGCAACGTCATCATGCACGGCAAAGACCCGATGGTCGTCCTGAAAGCCGAATACAGCCGTGGCGGCCGCAACTCGGCCACCGTGCGCATGAAGCTCAAAAGCCTGATCGCCAACTTCGGCACTGAAGTTGTATTCAAGGCCGATGACAAGATGGACCAGGTCATTCTGGACAAGAAGGAATGCACCTATTCCTACTTCGCCGATCCGATGTACGTTTGCATGGACAGCGAGTTCAACCAGTACGAAGTTGAAGCCGAAAACATGGGCGACTCGCTGAACTACCTCGAAGACGGCATGACCGTCGAAGTGGTGTTCTATGACGGCAAGGCCATTTCCGTCGAACTGCCAACCAGCGTGGTGCGCGAGATCACCTGGACCGAACCCGCCGTCAAGGGCGACACATCGGGCAAGGTGCTCAAGCCCGCCAAGATTGCCACCGGCTTTGACGTCGGCGTGCCGATCTTCGTCGCGCAAGGCGACAAGGTCGAAATCGACACCCGCACCGGCGAGTACAGAAAACGCGTCTGATCGCAGCCGCCCACCAAAAAGGCTTCCGAGGAAGCCTTTTTTTACACCTTTAAACGCCCTCCCCTGTCCCCTCGGCATGGCGAAACCCGGCAAAACAGGTGTAGGCTAGCGCCATGAGCACCGCACCTGAAACCGTGACGCCAACCCCGAATCGCCTGGCCGTGCGCCGTGTCGCCATCGACACCTACCGGGAAAATGTGGTCTACCTGCACCGCGAGTGCGAGGTCTACCGTGCCGAGGGCTTCCAGGCCCTGGCCAAGGTCGAGGTCCGCGCCAATGGGCGACGCATTCTGGCGACCCTGAACGTGGTCGATGACGAATGCATCGTCGGCTGCCATGAACTCGGCCTGTCGGAAGATGCCTTCCTGCAACTCGCCGTCGAGAACGGCCACACAGTGTCGGTGTCGCAAGCCGAAGCGCCGCAATCTATTGAAGCCCTGCACCGCAAGATCAACGGCGAGCGCCTGAGCCGGGAAGACTTTGCCGGCATCGTGCGCGACATTTCCGCGCACCGCTACTCGAAGATCGAATTGACGGCCTTCGTCGTCGCCACCAACCGCAACGAACTGGATCGCGAAGAGGTCTATTTTCTGACCGAAGGCATGGTCGATTGCGGCCGCAAGTTCGACTGGCACGAGCACCTGGTGGTGGACAAACATTGCATCGGCGGCATCCCTGGCAACCGGACCTCGATGCTGATCGTCCCGATTGTGGCGGCGCACGGCATGCTGTGCCCCAAGACCTCGTCGCGTGCCATCACCTCGCCGGCCGGTACCGCCGACACCATGGAAGTACTGGCCAATGTTGAACTGCCGTTCGAGCAACTGACGCAGATCGTGCGCGATCACCACGCCTGTCTGGCCTGGGGCGGTACCGCCGAGTTGTCACCGGCTGACGATGTGTTGATCTCGGTCGAGCGTCCGCTCTCGCTCGACTCGCCGGGGCAGATGGTGGCCTCCATCCTGTCCAAAAAGATCTCGGCCGGCTCGACCCATCTGGTGCTCGACATCCCGATCGGCCCCACGGCCAAGGTGCGTTCCATGCCCGACGCGCAGCGCCTGCGCCGATTGTTCGAATACGTGGCGCAGCGCCTGCACCTCTCGCTCGATGTGCTCATCACAGACGGTCGCCAACCGATCGGCAACGGGGTCGGCCCGGTACTCGAAGCGCGTGATGTCATGCGCGTGCTGGAGAACGACCCACGGGCACCGGTTGACTTGCGCCAGAAGTGCCTGCGCCTGGCCGGGCGCCTGATTGAATTCAGCCCCGATGTACGGGGCGGCGACGGCTTTGCCATCGCCCGCGACATCCTGGACTCGGGTCGCGCCCTGAGCAAGATGAACGACATCATCGCAGCCCAAGGCAAGAAGCCCTTTAACCACAATGCGCCCGGGCTGGGAAAACTCACCCTCGATGTTCGCACCCCAAGCACAGGGGTGGTCATCGGCATCGACAACCTGCAAATCGCCCGCATCGCGCGTCTGGCCGGTGCGCCCAAGGTGATCAACGCCGGCGTCGACCTGTTGCACAAACTCGGCGACAGCGTGGCAGCGGGCGATATCCTGTACCGCATCCATGCCGAGTTCAGCAGCGATCTGGACTTCGCACGCCAGGCCTGCGACAAGGCAAGCGGCTACACCATCGGCCGGGCGGAAGATGTACCCCAGGTCTTTGTGGAATTCTGATGAAGCCCAACGCTGCGACAAAACCGGTTTTGCTGTACTTTGAAGACGAAATCGCCAGCGCCACACGCATCGGGCAATGTGCCGGTCTCGACATCCAACTGATCAAGCGCCACCGCTTTCCCGATGGTGAACTCAAACTGCGGCTGCCGGCGCTGCTGCCGCCGCAGGTCATCATCCTGCGCTCGCTGCAGCAGCCCAACGAAAAGCTGGTCGAATTGCTGCTGGCCGCGCAAACTGCACGCACGCTTGGCGCGCAGCACCTGACGCTGGTCGCACCCTACCTGGCCTACATGCGCCAGGACATCGCTTTCGAGCCAGGCGAAGCCGTCAGCCAGCGTCTGGTCGGGAATTTTCTGGCCACGCTGTTTGACGCGCTCATCACAGTCGATCCGCATCTGCATCGGGTTGCCAGTCTGCTGGAAGCGGTGCCAGTGGCCCAGGCGATCGTGCTCAGCGGCGCGCCTTTGTTGTCGGACCTGATCGCTGCGCGCCGGAGCAAACCCCTGTTGCTGGGGCCCGATGCCGAATCAGCACAATGGGTCGCCGTAGCAGCAGCGCGCCATGGTTTTGACCATGCCGTGTGCCAGAAAGTGCGCCACGGCGACCACACCGTGCAGCTCGAACTGCCGGATGTGGCGATCAGTGGCCGGCCGGTGGTGTTGATCGACGATGTGGCCAGCACCGGCCAGACGGTGGCGCAGGCCGCACATTTGCTGCTGGCCGCCGGTGCGGCCTCAGTCGATGTCGCCGTCACGCACGCGCTGTTTGCGGGCGACGCCCTGCAAGTCCTGCAGGCGGCCGGCGTTGGCGAAATCTGGAGCACCGACTGCATCACGCACGCCAGCAATGCCATCAGCATGGCCGCGCCCATTGCGGATGCGCTGGGCGAAGTGCTGGGCAGAAGCGCTGTCAAATAAAGCGCCTGGCGCGCAATCGCCGCTTTGTTGATATTTGTCACCCCCTCGATCAAATGGCGGCCTAGTATGCAAGGGTGACTTACACCCACTGGAGGACTGAAATGAATGACACGAGCACCGTTCAAAAAGACAAATTGATGAGCGACCTGCGGCTGGTAATCGCCGACGCGGAAGAGTTGCTGCGCATGACGGCCGACCAGGCTGGGGACGCGGCAGCCGATGTACGCAGTCGAGTCCAGGCGCGAATAAACCGGGCCAAGGATGATTTACTGAAATTGCAAGACGCCGTCGTGGAAAAAGCCAAAGCCGCCGGTCACGCCACCGACGAATTCGTCCACGAGAACCCCTGGAAATCGGTCGGCATCGCGGCCGGTGTCGGCTTGCTGCTGGGTCTACTGGTCAGCCGGCGCTAGGCGCACGCCATGAGTAGCCCGGCCCCCGGCAGCGGTTTGTTTGCGTCGCTGCGCCGCCTGCTTGGCACGCTGCTGGAGATTGCCGAGGTCCGCCTCGCGCTGCTGAGCACCGAAGTCGAGCTTGAGAAACGCCGTCTGTTTGACGCGCTGCTGTGGGGCGCTGTGGCCATGCTGGTGCTGGCCACCGGTCTGACACTGCTGTGCACTTTTGTCATCCTGCTGTTTTCCGAAGGCTACCGACTGGCGGCGCTGGGCGTGATGGCGCTGCTGTTTCTGGGCGGCGGCCTGCTCCTGTTGCAACAGGCTCGGCAACGTCTGCGCAGCCCGGACGGCATGCTCGCTGGCAGCCTGGCCGAACTCAAACGCGATCGGGATGGCATCGCTGGCGAGGCAGGGCATGAACAAGCATGAATTGCTGGCGCGTCAGAAGGCCTTGCGGCTGCGCAGCGCGCAGCTGCGGCTCAGCCTGAAAGAACAAACGCAGGGTTTCAAGCGCCCGCTGGCGCTGGCCGACACAGCGCACAGTGGTCTGCAATGGCTTTACCAGCATCCGGCCTTGCCAATCGGCGCTGCGGCCTTGCTGCTGGTGCTGCGACCCAAACAGGCGATGGTCTGGGCCGACCGCGCCTGGCAGGTCTGGGAAGGCTACCAGCGCGTGCAGGACTGGCTGGCGCGTCCATAAACCCGGCATCGTCATTGCGTCCCCGGATCGAGGTCCGGCATGACAACTCCTGGCTGTCATTGCGGACCTGATCCGCAATCCATGGTACGCGTGGCACTGGATCCCGGATCGAGTCCGGGATGACAACGCGGGGCCGGGATGACAACCCTTATCAGCTCACGATCTGGCGCAACCAATCCGGCAGCGTTTTCGATTTCTGTTTCGGAAAATCGACCCACATGATGGTGGCGCCGCCGGCGGCGTGGATGACGCCGGGCTGCTCGGCGCGCTCCATCGTGCCCCAGGTTTCGAAGGTCGCGCGCCCGGGGTCGCTGACATACATCTTGGTCAGCACATTGCCCGGATATTCGAGCTGCTGGTAGAAATTGCAGAAGGCGTTGACGATCACCATGCCGTCACCACTGGGGTCGGGCAGGAAGCCGATCGAGCGCATCCATTCGATGCGGCAAATCTCCAGATAACGAAAATAGGTTCCGTTGTTGAGGTGATTCATGGCATCCATGTCGGCCCAACGAATCGGGATGACCATCTCGTACACCAGTTTCTTCTGCTGCGGGAGTTCGAACTTCATGCTGTCCTATTTGAAAACCGGGGCTGCGCGATGCAACGCCCATTGATCGTGCTTGCCTGATGAACTCAAACGCCAAAACCGTCGTCGGCCGAGATCACGGCGCCGTTGATGAAGTGGCTCTCGTTGGCGCACAACATCACCAGCAGCGCGTCCAGATCGGTAGCCTGCCCCAGGCGCTTGCGCGGCAGCATCTGCACCAGCTTTTGACCCTGCTCGGTCTGCCAGTGATGGTGGTTGATTTCGGTGTCGATGTAGCCCGGGCAAATGGCGTTGACGTTGATGCCGAAGCGCCCCCACTCAATCGCCATGGCCTTGGTCATTTGCACCACCGCTGCCTTGCTCATGCAGTAAACGCCGATTTGCGGCAGCACGCGCAGACCCGCCATCGATGCGATGTTGACGATGCGCCCACCGGTATAGGTGCCCGGCGCCGAGCCCTTGGCGCGCGCCAGCATGCGCTTGCCAACCTCCTGCGCCACGAAGAACGCACCTTTGACGTTGGTGTTGAAGATGAAATCGAAATCTTCTTCGGCCACGTCCTGAATGCGCTGCGTGGTGCTGACACCGGAGTTGTTGATCAGAATGTCGATCGAGCCGACCTCGGTTTCCGCGTGTGCCACGGCCGACTTGATGGAATCGACATCGGTCACATCGAGCTCGATGACGTGGGCGTCGCCGCCCTCACCGTCGATTTCAGCGCGCAAGTCCTTGAGCCGCTCAATGCGCCGGCTCGCCAGCACCACAGCGGCGCCGGCACGTGACAGCGTTTTGGCGAACTGTGCGCCCAAGCCACTGGAGGCACCGGTGACAAAAGCCACCCGGCCGGAAAGATCAATGCTGTAAGCCATCGTGAAAGTCTCCATGAATTGAAAGATCGACCATCGGATTATTCACCGCATAAAATCAATCATGCGTTCGACAATCCCCGGTCGCGGTCCCCATCGAAACCAGGCTCCCATTATCAAGCGAGAAAATCCATGACAAACGACGAAATTCTGTCCCAGTTCGGGCCCCGAGAAGCAATGGAGTACGACGTGGTCGTCGTCGGCGGCGGCCCGGCCGGCCTGTCCACCGCGATCCGGCTCAAGCAACTGGCAGCGGAGAAAGGCACTGACGTTTCGGTCGTCGTGCTGGAAAAAGGCTCTGAGCCTGGCGCCCACATTCTGTCGGGTGCTGTGCTCGACCCGATTTCACTCACCGAGTTGTTTCCGGACTGGAAAGCCATGGGTGCGCCGCTGAACCAGCCCGTCACCGACGAAGCGATGATGTTCCTCAGTGAGACCGGGGCTTATCGCACGCCGAACTTCATGCTGCCCCCGTGCAGCCAGAACCATGGCAACTACGTTGTCAGCGTCGGCGCACTGACACGCTGGCTGGCAACGCAGGCCGAAAGCCTGGGCGTGGAGATCTTCCCGGGCTTTCCTGCCGCCGAGTTGCTCTACAACGAGAGCGGTGCCGTCAAGGGCGTGGCCACCGGCAACATGGGTATCAACAAGGAGGGTGAGCCCGACGAGAGTTTCCAGATCGGCATGGAACTGCTGGCCAAGTACACCATCTTCGCCGAAGGTTCGCGCGGCCACCTCGGGCGCCAACTGATTGCAAACTACAAGCTCGACGAGGGCTGCGACCCGCAAAGCTACGGCATCGGCATCAAGGAACTGTGGGAAATCGATCCGGCGCGCCACGAGCCGGGCCTGGTGGTGCACACCGCTGGCTGGCCAATGGACGACAGCACCTACGGCGGCTCCTTCCTGTACCACATGGAAGACAACAAGATCGCGCTCGGTTTCATCACCGGTCTGAACTACGCCAACCCGTACCTGAGCCCGTTCGAGGAATTCCAGCGCTGGAAAACACACCCCAACATCCGCTACTACCTCGAAGGCGAAGACAAGGGTCTCAAGCCCGCCAAGCGCCTGGCCTACGGCGCGCGCGCCATCACCGCTGGCGGCCTGATGGCGTTGCCGAAAACCGTGTTCCCGGGTGGTGCAATGGTTGGCTGCGACGCCGGCTTCCTCAATGTCAGCCGCATCAAGGGCACACACACTGCGATCAAGACCGGCATGCAGGCCGCCGAAGCCGCTTACGAGGCCGTCACGGCGGGACGCGCGCATGACGAACTCAGCGCCTACCCAGAGGCCGTCGAGGCCAGTTGGGTCCACACCGAGTTGAACAAATCGCGCAACTTCAAGGCCTGGTTCAAGTTCGGGCTGCGGGTTGGCACGGTGATGAATGGTCTGGAGCAGTTTGGCCTGCGCGGGCATATCCCGTGGACGATTCGGCGCGACAAGCCCGACTACGCCTACCTGAAACCGGCGGCCGAATGCCAGCCCATCGAGTACCCGAAGCCCGACGGCAAGCTGACCTTTGACCGACTCTCCAGTGTTTTCATCAGCAGCGCCAACCACGAAGAAAACCAGCCCTCGCACCTGACACTGAAAGATGCGAGCGTGCCGGTGTCAGTGAACCTGGCCAAGTACGCCGGCCCCGAAGAGCGCTACTGCCCGGCTGGCGTTTACGAGTTCATCAAGGACGCCGACAACCAGGACCGCCTGCAGATCAACGCCGCCAACTGCGTGCACTGCAAGACCTGCGACATCAAGGACCCGACACAAAACATCGTCTGGGTCACGCCCGAAGGCGGCGGCGGTCCAAATTACGCCGGGATGTAACCCTGCGGTGCCGATTGCTGTCTACGCTGCTGAGGACAAGTCATGAAGAAAATTTTGCTGCTGCTACTGCTGCTGGCCGTGCTTGTCGCCGCGGCTCTGTTCTGGCTGTCGCGCAACATGGACAGCCTGGTCAAGCAGGGGATTGAGCACTACGGCAGCGCCATGACACAGGCCCAGGTCTCGGTTGGCGCGGTGAACATCTCGCCCAGCGACGGCAAAGGCAGTCTGCGCGACCTGAGCGTTGGCAATCCCGCCGGCTTCAAAACCACGCACGCGCTCAAAGCAGCCCTGGTCGAAATTGAAATCGATGTCAGCACGCTGACGAAAGACGTGCTGGTGATCCGGCGCATTGTCATCGAGGCGCCCGACGTGATCTATGAAAAAGGCGCGACGCTGACAAACTTCGAAGCCATCGCCCAGCACATCGCCAGTTCGGTGTCATCGACCCAGGCCAAGTCCGACAAAGCTGGCGGCAAGCGTTTCATCGTTGAACACTTGAGCGTGCACAACGCCAAGGCACAGGCCAGCGCTGCCTTCATGAACGGCAAGACCATGGCGCTGACGCTGCCCGATATCGATCTCAAAAACCTGGGCCGCGCCCAGGGCGGTCTTCGCGCCGACGAACTCGCAGGGGCTGTGGTGGCGGCCTTGCGCGCCAAGCTCAGCATGGCGGCGAACTTTGACAACTTGCTGAAATCATCGGGCGAAGCGCTGGACCAACTCGGCTCGACCGTGAAGGGTTTGTTCAAATAATCGTGCGCCACTGGCGTGCGGTTAGAATTCACCGGGTCAGGAGAGAGCACTTGTCTCAAGTGCCGCCGAAGGCGCAGGAGTCTGCTGTTGCAGGCTGTGAACGCTCAGGCAAAAGGACTGACACGCGACCTGTAACAAGGACGTTTCCCCACTGGAGAGAGGCTGCGCAAAATGGCAGCCCACCGAAGGAGCAACCCTGCATCGCCAGGCGAATCTCTCAGGTAAAGCGGACAGCGGGGGCAGCCCATGGCTCTTGTCATGGATATTGACTTGCCCCTTGTTGGAGTTCGCTAATGGCCACCCCGCCTGACAATCTTTTGCTAACACCGCTCAATGACCTGCACATCGCCCTTGGCGCGCGCATGGTCCCCTTCGCCGGCTACTCGATGCCGGTGCAATACCCGGCCGGTCTGATGGCCGAGCACCACCACACCCGTACCGCCGCCGGTCTATTCGACGTCTCGCACATGGGTCAGTTGCGCCTGGTCGGGCCGGATGCCGCGGCCGCGTTCGAGAGCCTGATTCCGGTTGACGTGATCGACCTGCCGGTGGGTAAGCAGCGCTACGGCCTGCTGCTCAACGACGAGGGCGGCATCATCGATGACCTGATGTTCTTCAAGCGCGAAGACGACATCTTCGTGATCGTCAACGGGGCCTGCAAGGTCGGTGACATCGCCCACATCCAGGCCAAGATCGGCGCGCGCTGCCAGGTGATTCCGATGCCGGAACGCGCGCTGCTGGCGCTGCAAGGTCCCCAAGCGGTCAACGCCTTGTCGCGTCTGGCACCCGGTGTGGAAAAACTGGTGTTCATGACCGGTGGCAACTTCACGGTACAAGCGGGCACGCAAGCCATCAAGGTCTTTCTGACGCGCAGCGGCTACACCGGCGAAGACGGCTTTGAGATCTCGGTGCATGCGTCACAGGCCGAGGCACTGGCCAAGGCGCTGCTGGCACAACCCGAAGTCAAACCGATAGGACTGGGCGCGCGCAACTCGCTGCGCCTGGAAGCGGGCTTGCCGCTGTACGGCAACGACATCGACACCGGCACGACACCGGTCGAGGCCGCGCTGGGATGGGCCATGCAAAAGGTGCGGCGCACTGAGGGTGAACGTGCCGGTGGTTTCCCCGGTGCCACGAAGATTCTGGCGCAACTGGCCGCCGGTGCAGCAGGCATTGAGCGCAAGCGCGTCGGTCTGATCGCGCTGGAGCGCGTTCCGGTGCGCGAGCACACCGAACTGCAGGACCTGTCAGGCCAGCGCATCGGCGAAGTCACCAGCGGCCTGCTTGGGCCCACCATCGACAAACCGGTTGCCATGGGCTATGTGCCGCCGGCGTTTGCCGCGCTGGGCACACGCGTCAACGCCATCGTGCGCGGCAAAGCCGTGCCAATGGAAGTAGTTGCCATGCCCTTCGTGCCGACGCGCTACTACCGCGGCTGATTTTCGATTTCAACAACTTTAATTTTTCCGGAGAGTTCCATGACCATCAAATACACCCCCGATCACGAATGGCTCAACATCGAAGGCGGCAGCGCTACCGTTGGCATCACACACCACGCACAGGATGCGCTGGGCGATGTGGTGTTTGTTGATCTGCCCGAAGTCGGCGCCACCCTGGCCGCGAAAGCCATTGCCGGCGTTGTCGAATCAGTCAAGGCCGCAGCCGACGTCTACATGCCCGTCAGTGGCGAGATCACGGAAGTCAACGAAGCGCTGCGCGCCGACCCCTCGCTGGCCAACTCGGATCCGCTGGGCGCCGGCTGGTTCTTCAAGGTCAAGCTCGCCAACCCGGCAGAGCTCGACGCCCTGATGGACGAGACCAGCTACACCAGCTATTCCGCTGCGTGATTGCGAAGGCTCGTCATTGCGCTCCGATGTGTCATTGCGTCCCGAAGTGTCATTGCGGGCTTGACCCGCAATCCATGCTGCAGAAGAAGGCATGGATCCCGGATCAAGTCCGGGATGACAACTACCGGGGTCCGGCATGACAACTACTGGGGCCCGGCATGACAGACCTGGGCATGGATCGCCACAGGTCGATCACCTTCGCAATAACGCCAGCAACTCCGCTTTTCTTCCCTCCAGCTTTTAGGTCACTTCCATGTCCAGCACACCCCTCACAGCCTTAGAAAACCCGCGTGAATTCATCGCTCGCCACATCGGCGTGGACGCGGCCGAAGAAGCCATGATGCTCAAGCTTGTCGGCGCCAAGTCGCGCCGCGAACTGATCGACGGCATCGTGCCGCGTTCGATTGCGCGCAGCACACCGATGGCGATTCCGGCCGCTATCACTGAAGCGGCTGCGCTGGCGGAACTCAAAGCGATGGCGGCGAAGAACCAGATCTTCAAGAGCTACATCGGCCAGGGCTATTACGACACGCACACGCCCGGCGTGATCCTGCGCAACATTCTGGAGAACCCCGCCTGGTACACCGCCTACACACCGTACCAGGCCGAAATCAGTCAGGGCCGCATGGAAGCGCTGGTGAATTTCCAGACCATGATTACCGACCTCACCGGCATGCCGATGGCCAACGCCTCGATGCTGGACGAAGCCACATCGGCGGCCGAAGCCATGACGCTGGCACTGCGCGTGGGCAAGTCCAAATCGACCACCTTTCTGGTGGACGACCTGGTGCTGCCGCAAACACTGGAAGTGATCAAGACCCGCGCCCAACCTTTGGGCATCACGGTGAAAACCTGTTCGGGTGACGAGGGTCTGACTGAAGACAGCTTTGCCGTGTTGCTGCAATACCCGGGCGTCAGTGGTGTGGTGCGCGATGACCGCGAATGGATCAAGGCCTACAAGGCGCGCGGTGGCGTCGTCATCATGGCCGCCGACCTGCTGGCGCTAACCCTGCTCACGCCACCGGGCGAACTCGGTGCCGACATCGCGATTGGCAGCACGCAGCGCTTTGGCATGCCGATGGGCAACGGTGGCCCACACGCCGCCTACATGGCCTGCCGCGACGATTTCAAACGCTCGATGCCAGGCCGCCTGGTCGGCGTCAGCGTCGACGTGCACGGCAACCCGGCCTACCGGTTGGCACTGCAGACACGCGAACAGCACATCCGGCGCGAGAAGGCCACCTCCAACATCTGCACTGCGCAGGTGCTGCCGGCCGTCATTGCCAGCATGTACGCTGTGTATCACGGCCCGCAGGGGCTGGCGCGCATCGCCCAACGCGTGGCGACCCTGACCGCCATCCTGGCACGCGGTCTGCAGGCCATGGGCTATCAACTGGCCAACGCCAGCGCCTTCGATACGCTGACGATCCAGACCGCTGCGGCCACAGCCACCATCGCGGCCAAGGCGCGCGCAGCACGCGTCAACCTGCGTCTGGCCTCCAGCGCCAGCCTGGGCGTCTCGCTTGACGAAACCACAACCCGCGAAGACGTTGAACAGCTCTGGTCGTTCTTCGCCAAGGACACGCAGGCACTGCCACGCGTTAGCGCATTCGAAAACGACGCCGCCACCCTGCTGCCAGCCAGCCTGCAGCGCAGCAGCGCCTATCTGACGCACCCGGTGTTCAACACCTACCACTCCGAGACCGGCATGCTGCGCTACATCCGGCGCCTGAGCGACAAGGACCTGGCGCTGGACCGCAGCTTGATTCCGCTGGGCAGTTGCACCCTGAAGCTCACCGCCACCAGCGAGAGGATTCCGATCACCTGGCCCGAGTTCGCGGC